>JAYVYB010000216.1:0-4454 GCA_043784625.1 Methylovirgula sp. | reverse complement strand
AAGTTGTATTTTGGCTAACGTCAAGCACGAAATGAATAGTGTTTCCGTTTTAATTATTTGCATCGGAAAAATTAATAGACTCTATAAATTCTCCTAATTTGGCCTAATCTCCTGAGATTTTATGATTGATATTCTCCCCGCTTCAGATCCCAATGATCCAATTCAAACGAATGATTTAATCAGAAAAAATGCTTATTAATGAATATAAAGAGATATTTAGAGAATAAATTCGCGGCATGAAATTTCATGATCAAAGCTCCGATTTGAACGAACTTTTAAGTGGATCAATCGAGCAACTACGTTTTCTAATCGCCGCATATGAGGGCCATTGAACGAAAAAACGCGCCCGTTTCCGATTTCGATAAAATCAATTTTACAGAAACTGTATAGTCCAATATTAATAATTAAGATGAATGCCTCCAAGATATACCTACCTTCAGTCTATCCCTTGAGCCCCGGACAATAAACGGCATGACGATTTCACTCAAACAGATTCGCTACTTTATTGCCGCGGCAGAGCTCGGGCAGATCTCTCACGCAGCCGTCGAGCTCAATGTTTCCCAGTCAGCGGTAACCTCCGCCATTCAGCAACTCGAACAGATGCTCGGTGTAAAACTGTTCGAACGTAATCCGTCCGGTGTCTCGCTCACGGCCGATGGAAACAGATTTCTGCCTCGGGCACGCAATGTGATGGCAGCAGTCAATGAAGCGGTATCGGTAAGCACCTCGTCGAATGTCTCCATCAGCGGTATCGTCCGCATTGGCGTAACTTATACCGTTTCAGGTTATTTTCTGCCGCAGCACTACGCACGCTTCTCCCGTAGTTTCCCCAACCTCACATTGGATATTTATGAAGCCTCGCGCTCGGTGGTGGAGCAAGCATTGCTTGACGGAGCCCTCGATATTGGCCTGATTTTGATCTCTAACATCGAAAATGCAGATCGTCTTCAGACCGCTGAACTCATTCGTTCCCGCCGACGGCTCTGGGTTTCCAGCGACCACCGCCTTCTTAAAATGGAAAAGGTAACGCTTGCCGATGTTGCCGAAGAGCCAATGATTATGCTGACGGTCGACGAGGCAAACCAAACTGCCGGTCGCTATTGGTCACAGGTTTCCAGCCGACCAAATGTCATCTTCCGAACATCGTCCCTTGAGGCCGTGCGCAGTATGGTTGCCTCTGGAATGGGCGTAACCATCCTTTCGGACATGGTGTATCGACCTTGGTCGCTCGAGGGACAGCGCATCGAAACCCGAAGCCTTGAGGATTCGATCCCCTCTATGGACGTTGGCTTGGCTTGGTTGCGACGCAACAAATTGTCACCCTCCGCGCAGGTCTTCCTCGAGTACTTTATGGCAAATTATGTCGGAAGCTCGTCTTGACCAAACACCCGCTCCCCCCGAACTACCTATCGGAGAAAAACATGTTTCCTTTTGATTCAACGGCCTTTTCAGCAGCTTGGAATGCCTATGGTCTCGACAAGATTATGGCTATGTCCAGCGACGATTGTGAATTCCATTCCTCCGCAGGCTCTGACCCGCTTGGCGCCGTCTATGTTGGGCGAGACGCTTTAAGAGCCGCCTATGCGACCCTATTCGCAGCCTTTCCCGACGCTTAATGGTCTGATAGCCGATCAACGCCGATAGGTGAGAACCGGGTACTAACCGAGTGGCGGTTCATCGCGACGAAGCCCGACTGAACAGAGCTGAATGTGGATGGACTTGACGTCCTTGAACTTTCAAATGGCAAAGTCAAAATCAAAAATTCGTTCCAAAAATCTATCCTTTGATCGGAAAGAGTTGAATGGGCATCGAGCGGCTTTTTTCAAAGGCAGAAGCTGCAGCAATAATGTCAGCTTCGCGCATCGAGCGGCCGACAAGTTGAACGCCGATCGGCATTCCATCAGCATTTAAACCCGCAGGAATGGTTAATGCAGGCTGCCCCGTGAGATTGAACGGGTAGGTGTAAAAAATCCATGACACAAGATTTCGATCCAGCAATTGATCCGGGATATTCTTGCCGACCTCAATCGAGGAGACGGGAGCAACGGGGCTCAGTAAAATATCGTAGGTCTGGAAAAAAGCCCTCACGTGTTCACGAAGCGCATAACGGGCAAACACTTTTTCATAATAATCGCGCATGTCTTGCGCCAAAGCGGCATCAAGAATATCGGCTACGGCCGGGTCAAGAAGTGCCCGATCTTTTTCGAGAATAGGGCGAAGGCGGGTACCAACGCCTGCGTAAAATTCGGCCGTCCACAGATCGGCAGGATCGGTTGCAAAGACCTTGTCAATGCGCTCGACCTTACAGCCGAGCTGTTCAAAAACGGAAGCCGCATCATTGACAGCCGCAACGACATCCGGATCCGGACGCGCGTAACCCAATGTCGGGCTAACCGCTATCCGCAACCCCGCAACGTCTGCGTTTAGAGCCGCTAAAAAATCAGGCGTTTGCGCTGCCACACTCGCTGGATCGCGTTCATCATACCCCGCGATCGTTGACAACAGCAAGGCGGCATCATGGATATTGCGGGCCAGCGGGCCAACGTGAGCCAAGGTCGGTGTGGCAGAGGTCGGCCATACCGGTACGCGGCCGAACTGCGCCTTTATACCGGCAAGACCACAAAAGCCCGCGGGGATACGGATCGACCCACCACCATCTGTTCCCAGCGCGAAGGGCGTGATGCCCGCAGCAACCGACGCCGCTGCTCCAGCACTCGACCCACCGGGTGATTTGGCTAGGTTGAACGGGTTGCGTGTAATGCCCGTAAGCGGACAATCGCCGACGGGCTTACATCCAAATTCACTGGTTGTCGTTTTGCCAATCAGAATGCCTCCGGCGGCCTTCGCCCGCGCAACCGATGGCGCGTCGACGCCCGAAATGTTGTGGGCCATTGCGCGAGAGCCGGATGCATAAGGCGCCCCCTCGACGGCTATCAAATCTTTCGCCGAGAAAGGTATTCCATGCAAGGGGCCAAGACTATCGCCCTGCAATACTGCCCTTTCCGCCTGCCTCGCCGCCTCTATTGCCTCGCGCGGCATGAGGTGAAAGAAGGCGTTCAGAGTGCCCTGCGTATCCTCTGCGAGGTCAAGTGCATGTTGAGTCACTTCAACGGGTGATACCGCCTTACTAGCGATTAAATGCACCAATTCATGCGCCGAAATAGTTGATAACCCATCCATTGACTTACCCAAACGCCAGAAGCGCATCTAAAATTTGCTTATTCGATAACAATGGCGAAAGCGCGAACGGGAGATCCAGATCCACCTTTGAATTTCAGCGGAACGCCGAAAAATTGAACCTCACCCTTGCCAATCAATGCTTCAAGATTGACGAGCCATTCCCAATGGCTAATGCCGAGATCACGGCAGAGACGATGTTGGGCGAAGATATTATCGGTCGGACGATCTGTCGATGGGCCTTCGACGCCATGCATACGGGAACCGCGCGTGTGCAGCCAACGCGTCGCTTCGACCGTCAGTTGCGGGTTTTTCCAAACCGAGTCGATGGAAGGATAATTGCGCTGATGGAACCCGGTGCATAGCAGTACGATGTGACCGTCGACCTTGACGCCGCTCTTCGCCTCTGCCTCTGCCATATCGGCTTCGGTAATGTCATCAAGATCGCCAATATGCCGCAAATCGAAACAAACGGCCTTACCCATGAACAAATCCAGCGGCATCTCATCAACCGCCTGGCCGGTCGGGCTGACATGGCGAAACGCATCAACATGCGTGCCCACATGGTCAAGCGTTGCAATGAAATTGGTCTGAAACGTCATTGTATCGCCGGGAACGCCGAGGTTGAACGCTTTAGCGGACTCGTGGCTCATATGTACCGCATAGATCGGCCGTTGAAACAATTTATGCGCAGGCATATTGTCTTCAATAAGTAAACTTAGATCGATAATACGCTGAGCCATCGCGAAGGTCCTCTTATTGCATTTGGTTACACAACAAACTCGTATCACAGTGGTTCACAAGAACTCAATACGCAAGTCATAGCCAAGTCCCGATAGGCTCATAGCTCCGCATGCGCAGTCATTGTGGTAATGCTTTGAGCGGAAACATGTCCGGCGTCAGCGCCAATGGAACAAATTAGGCGGTTTTCCTAAGGGAGCATTTTTGGTCTCATCTGTTCCACGAAGGACAAACGATGAGAACGAAGACAACAATTTCCAAAGCACCTGCCGAGCAGGTCGTAAAGGATATCCGCCGCGCCACGCGGAAGCATTATTCAGCTGAAGATAAAATCAGGATCATACTTGAAGGCTTGCGCGATGAGATTCGGGCGACATTTTAACCGTAACCGGAGGGCAAGAAAATCTGTGGCCTATTTAGAAAGCAGTTAGTGCGCTGCCGTCGGCCAGAAACGTTTCGTACTGCGATGGCTATGGCTTTTTTCTGGCCTACAAGCACGACCAGACGTTTACCTCGGGTCACGCCGGTGTAGAGCA
>JAYVYB010000215.1:0-29096 GCA_043784625.1 Methylovirgula sp. | reverse complement strand
TCAGCCACTTGGGGGGTGGAAAATCGCACCTGTGCTTTGCGGGTGATCCCGGGCTCCGAAAAAAGCCAGCGCGTCGAAGTGCGCGTGGCTGCTGCCGACATAAATCCCTACATCGCCTTCGCCGCGGCAATCGGCGCCGGTCTCTGGGGCATTGAGCATAAAATAGAGCCGGACTCACCGATTGTTGGCAATGCTTATGCCGCAAAAATACCTGCAAAGCGCAATTTTCCGCGCACATTGAGTGAAGCTGCGGAGCGCTTGCAAAAATCCAAGGCGGCGCGGGAATTGTTCTCAAACGAATTTGTTGATCATTACGCCGCCACCCGTATCTGGGAGGAACGTGAAGCGCGCAAAGCCATCACTGATTGGCAGCTTGCCCGATATTTTGAGATTATTTAAAATGGAACACACGATGACAGATTTGGTTTGTATTTCGCCCATCGACGGGCGTGAGGTGGCCCGGCGCAAGATCGCAAGTTTGGCCGAGATTGACCGACATTTGGCCGATGCGCGCCACGTTCAGCCTACATGGGCCAAACTGCCGTTAGAGACACGAATTGCCGCCGTTTTGCGGTTTTTGGACGCTCTTTTGGCAATGAATCAGGAAATTATACCTGAATTGGCGCTGCAGATGGGCCGTCCTGTGCGTTTTGGCGGAGAGTTTGGCGGTGTCGAGGAGCGAATCCGTGCAATGGCGGCTCTCGCCCCTCACGCGCTCGCCCCGATAATTCCGAAGCCGGACAAGCTGGGTTTCACCCGGGTCATCGAACGCCAGGCGCTTGGGATCGTGTTAGTTATTGCACCTTGGAATTATCCCTTTTTAACCGCTGTCAATTCGATAGCTCCCGCGCTCATTGCCGGGAATGCCGTGATTTTGAAACATTCGACTCAGACTCTCCTTGCGGGCGAACGTATGGCAAAAGCGATGGAAGTTGCGAACTTGCCGCAAGGTCTGTTTGCCAACCTTCACCTAAGCCACGCGCAAACTGAAAGTATTTTGACCGAGAGGAAGGTCAATCACTGCAATTTCACCGGTTCAGTAGAGGCCGGGCGACGTATCGAGCGCGCTGCCGCAGGCACCTTTACCACGCTCGGCCTCGAGCTTGGTGGCAAGGACCCGGCTTACGTGCGCGAAGACGCCAATTTGGCCTATGCTATAGAAAATATCGTCGATGGGGCTTTCTTTAATTCCGGCCAATGCTGCTGTGGAATTGAGCGCATCTATGTTCACGAGAGGCATTTCGATGCTTTTGTGGAGGGCGCAGTTGCGCTTACAAACAAATATGTTTTGGGAAATCCACTCGATAAAACCACAACGCTTGGTCCGATGGCGACACTTAAAGGGGCGAAATTAGTGCGCGACCAAATTTCTGAAGCAGTGGGCAAAGGGGCAAAAACCCACATAGATATCAAACACTTCGCTGCAGATACAGGAGCCGGAAATTTCATTGCGCCACAAATCCTTACGAATGTGGATCACTCCATGGCCCTAATGCGCGACGAAAACTTTGGCCCGGTGGTAGGCATCATGAAAGTCAAGGACGACGCCGAGGCCACGCGCTTGATGAACGACAGTCCCTACGGTTTAACCGCATCGATATGGACCCAAGACGAAGCTGCAGCGCATCAAATCGGGCGGGAAATTGAGACCGGCACCGTCTTTATGAACCGCTGTGATTATTTGGACCCCGGGCTGGCCTGGACAGGCGTAAAAGATACCGGACGGGGCGTGAGCCTTTCTGAAATCGGCTACGCAATGCTCACCCGCCCAAAAAGCTTTCACCTGAAAACCATAATTTGAGGTAAATAGATGTCTCCACGTTCAAATTGGAATTATCCCACAACCATTTGGTTCGGTGCAGGCCGAATCGCTGAACTGGCTGCGGCGTGCCAACAATCTGGCATGGCTGCGCCCCTGCTTGTCACCGATTCCGGCCTCGCCGCCATGCCTATGATTTCTGACGCTATTGCAGATTTACAGTCTAAGGGTCTGAAAGTAGGGCTTTTTTCAAAAGTAAAATCGAATCCTGTTGAGTCAAATGTGTATGACGGATTGGAAATCATGCGGGCAGGAAAGCATGATGGCGTTATTGCTTTTGGCGGCGGTTCGGCGCTGGATGTGGGAAAAGTGATTGCCTTCATGGCAGGGCAAACCCGTCCGATGTGGGATTTTGAAGACGTCGGTGATTGGTGGACAAGGGCAAATCCGGCCGGTATCGCTCCAGTTGTCGCTGTGCCGACGACAGCGGGCACCGGCTCCGAGGTGGGCCGTGCGGGAGTTATCACACAGGAGGCAACTCACAGCAAAAAGGTGATTTTCCATCCCGGTATGATGCCAAAAATAACGATATGCGATCCGGCTCTGACCGTCGCACTGCCAGCGAAGCTTACCGCCGGAACCGGCATGGATGCGCTGGCACATTGCCTTGAGGCCTACTGCGCGCCCGGCTTTCACCCGATGGCAGATGGCATTGCGGTGGAAGGAATTCGATTGGTAAAACAATCACTTATACGTGCTGTTCGCGACGGATCTGACCTCGACGCCCGCGCGGATATGATGGCAGCGGCGGCCATGGGGGCCACAGCTTTCCAAAAGGGTTTGGGCGCTATTCACTCCGTATCGCACCCTGTTGGTGCCTTATACGACACGCATCACGGGCTGACCAACGCGGTGTTCATGCCCTACGTTTTGGCATTTAACCGCTCCGCAATTGAGGAAAGAATTGCGCGATTGGCGGCTTATATCGGGATTGAGGCGAGTTTCGACGCATTTCAGCATTGGATTTTGACATTGCGCCAGGAAGTCGGGATTCCGCACACCCTGAAAGGGCTGAATGTACCGCTGGATCGGGTGGACGAGATGGCTGCAATGGCAATTGTCGACCCCACGGCAGGCGGAAACCCGATAAAATTGACCTTGTCGGGCGCCACTGAAATCTTCAAAAAAGCGCATTCAGGGAAGCTTTAATGCCACTTAAAGCGCTTTTGTTCGATAAAGACGGCACCCTGATACACTTTAATCAAACTTGGCATCCGGCAGCGCTGAGTGTGATGCGCACCCAAACGAAGGGTGATGAGGCCGCCTTGGCGAAGCTTGCCGGGGCGCTGAACTATGATTTGGCAAGCACGAGCTTTCGTAAAGGAGCCAGCTTCGTGGCGGGCACATGGGCGGATTACGGTGGGCCTTGGGCGGCAGCGCTCGGGGTGGAAAACGACAAGCACTTTGAGCGGGAAACCAATATTTTGCTGAATCGTGCCGGGATATCGGCCTTGGCTCCGGTTGGTAACCCATTGAAAACACTGCAAAAGCTTACCGAGCTTGGACTGCGGTTGGGCGTCGCGACCAATGATGTCGAGTTCGCCGCCCGCGCTCAATGTGACGCGTTGGGACTGACTGATATGCTGCATTATGTTGCCGGATGCGATTCCGGGCATGGCGCAAAACCTCACCCCGGTATGGTTCTCGCATTTGCATCAGCGCTGGGACTCCCCGCTCAACACATTGGAATGGTTGGAGATTCGACCCATGACATGCACGCAGCGCGCGAAGCAGGCGCGGTTGCAATTGCCGTGCTGACAGGCCCGACCACACGAGAGGAAATTGAGCCTTTTGCCGACCACATCTTAGAGTCGATTGAAGAGCTGCCCGCGTTCGTCTCCGCGTTTAATGCCGCCAAACACCGCACGCAAAACCTGTAACCCTGGCCACATTTGCGTTTTTTGGCTGGATTTTATCGGCCAAACATGGCCACGCCAAAATAAACATCAATGTTTTCAATCAGTTAAAAAACCAGTTTGGCCACATTTTTTCGGCCACGTCGGCCAAAAGCTGGCCATTTATGGCCAAACATGGCCAAAATTGGTTACCTGATACCTATTTTTGGAAAAAGCCTTAGAATATTGCAACCAAAATACAACCGTCGACTTCAGCCCAGAGTTGCAACGGCCAAGCCCGTTTCAGGCGGCCAAAACCAAGATATCATCCGGGCTGAAATGCAGGCTAACCGGCAAGCCGCGCTGCGGCGGGGCCACATTTGGATTGTTAAAAATATCAAACGAAACTTTGTTGATGCCAAACGCGACACGGATGCGAATAACCGAGCCCAAAAAATTCACCTCGTCGATTGTGCCGCGCAAACTGTTGCTGCGGGTTGGCGAAGATTCGAGCGATAGCGCTTCCGGCCTCAGCGCGAGCGTGACAGCCTTGCCGTGCTCTTGGTTTGAACCGCCCGCCGCGGCAACGATCTGGCCGTCAATATTAAATCCATCGCCTTCACACGTCGCGTTAAGCTGATTCAGTGTTCCAACAAAAGCAGCGACGAATTTGGTTGTGGGCCGATTATAGATTTCAAACGGTGTCCCGACCTGATCGGCCTGCCCCGCATTCATCACCACGATGCGGTCAGACATGGAAAGAGCCTCTTCCTGATCATGCGTGACGAAAATGGTGGTGATGCCAAGACTGCGTTGAAGCGCCCGGATCTCCTCACGCAGCGACACGCGGATTTTCGCGTCCAACGCGGAAAGCGGCTCATCCAGCAACAACACCTGCGGCTTAACTGCGATGGCCCGCGCCAGCGCCACGCGCTGCTGCTGCCCACCTGAAAGCTGGTAAGGATACCGATCAGCCAACTGCGGCAGCTTGATCATCTGCAACATTTCTTCAACGCGGGATTTGATTTCGGCAGCAGGCTTTTTCGCCACTTTCATGCCAAACGCAATATTATCGGCAACGGTTAAGTTCGGGAACAAGGCGTAAGCCTGAAACACCATGCCGACATTGCGCTTGCTTGGCGCAAGGAACGTCACGTCCTGACCGGCAATGGCGATTTGACCGGATGTTGGCGGTTCAAAACCCGCCACCATCCGCAAAATAGTAGTTTTGCCGCAGCCGCTTGGCCCGAGGAACGAAACGAACTCGCCGCGCTCGATGGCCAGTGAAAAATCATGAACCACCACTTGTGATCCAAAAGATTTGGTCAGATTTTGCAGATCGACGAAGGCCATTAAATTTCCAAACTAACGGGAAGTGGACTGGCGTTGTCCGCCAAAAAGTTGCATCAGGCCCATGCACGCCCACGTGATGCCAAAGGCTATAATCGCAAGCGCGGCGGGCTCATAGGCGCGGTTCGCGCCAATGTTTTGAAGGTAGGGCCCGAAAGCGGGGCGATTGAGCAAGCTGGCCAAGGTGAACTCACCAATGACAATGGCAAAAGTGAGAAATGCGCCACTCAGAACCGAAGCCCGGATGTTGGGGAAGATAATCTTGAACAAAATTGTTAAGCGGCTGGCACCCAGGCTTTCAGCAGCCTCCGTCAAGGTGCGGATGTTTATGGCGCGCAGGCCCGTATCAACGGCCCGAAACATGTAGGGCAACGCCAGCGACACATAGCCGAATGTCAACAACAGGTCGGTGCCCAGCGTGCTGCCGGTAAGCGGAATGATCGATGAGCTGTTGTAGAGCCTTAAATAGCCAAACACCAAAACGATCGCCGGGATAACCAGCGGCAGCAGCGTGATAAACTCCACCAGCGGGCGCACACGCGGCAGCTTGAGCTGAACCCAATAGGCGGTGGGCACCACCAACAACACACTGACAACAATGGTGGCCAGCGCCAGCGTGACGGAATAGAAAAACGATTGCTGAAAGCGCGAGTCAGCCAAAACAATGCGGTAGGCCTCGAAGCTATATTCGTCCCGCTTCAGGCGCAGCGAAAATTCGAAAGTGGCCAGTAGCGGAATGAGAAAATAAGCGGCACCAATAATGACAGTCAGCCAAGGCCCGAATGTGGATTTTTTCATTTTATCCACCGTTCAGCGCGCCCGCGAAGCCAGATATAGGTGAAGTTGGACAGGCCGGTAATGACAATCATACCCAGCGCCAAGGCGTAGCCAAGGTTCTGGTCATGCAGAACGTCACCTTGAATTTGCGCGTAAAGCAGGATGGTGACGATGTTAAATGAGCTGCCGGTGAGCGCATAGGCGGTGGCGATAGCGCCAAAAGAATTGGCAAAAAGCAGCAAGGTCGCGCCCAAAAGGCTGGGCCACAACACCGGAAAGGCGATGTGACGCCAATATTGCCAAGAGCTCGCGCCCAGAATGCTGGAGGCCTCACGCCACTCTTTTTTCAGGCCATCAAGCGCCGGGGTCAGAATCAGAACCATCAGTGGAATTTGAAAATAGCAATAGGTGGCGGTGAGGCCCCAAAAGCTTAGCAGCGAAAAGCCGCTTCGATAGGGATTGAAGCCAAATGCCTTGGTGAAAGCCACTGTGATAAGGCCGTTAAAGCCGATGGTGGCGATAAACGCAAACGCCAACGGCACGCCGGCGAAGTTTGACGCAACACCGCTGAAGGTCATCAGCGAGGAGCGCACCCACCCTGGTAAGCCGCCGCCAACCACCGCCTGCGACAGAAAAAAGCCGATGATGCCACCAAGAATGGCCGAAGCAGCGCTGATTTGCAGGCTGATTTTGTAGGAAGCCCAGATCAGCGGTTGATTGAGCCGCGCAATATTATCGAACGTAAAGGCCCCTTCCCTATCCTGAAACGCGCCGATAACCAGAGTCATTGTTGGAAGGATCAGGAACATGAAGGCGAAAATGAAAAATGGAACGACGCCGAGCCAAGCCCAATTTAGACGGAACAGCGCTGACCTTTGTGGTTGTGTTGCCGTGGCAGGTATAGCTGGAGCAGGTATAACTGGGGACGACAAAACGCACCTCGAGACAGGAAGGAAGCGCTCCGCCGGATCAGGCAGAGCGCTTTTTTAAAAAGTTACTTGGTAACGTTGGCACCAACTACAGAATCCCACTGCTTTGTAATGGTTTCTTTGATGCCGGACTGTTGTTCCAAGGTTGGGAACAGCGCCTTGGCATAGGCCTCAGCCGCAGGCAATTTGGCCATCAGGTCCGCAGGCAGCTTCTTGTTGGTTGCAAGATCGTTGAAACGAATCGGGTGGCAGTAGCCCTTGAGGAAGCCAACCTGGCCAGCATCGGAATACAGATATTCCATCCACAATTTTGCAGCATTCGGATGTGGCGCATAGGCGCTGATCGCCTGAACATAAACACCGGCGACGACACCGGTCTTTGGCACGATAACCTCAACCTTCGGGTTGCCCTTCAAGGTGTCGCGGTCGGCCAAGGCGTTATAATCCCAGCGCACGATAATCGGGGTTGCGCCCTGAGCCAGCGATGCAGCCTTGCCGATAACCGGCACGAAATTGCCAGCCTTGTTCAAATCCGAGAAAAACTTCAAACCAGCTTCACCCGCTTTGGCAATATCGCCGCCGCCTGACGACAGACCTGCCGCGAATACGCCCTGAATCGCCTGGTTGGCGGAGCGCGGGTCACCTGCGAGTGCGACGCCGTTTTTATAATCGGCGCTTTGCAGATCAGCCCAGTCAGCCGGCAGTTTCTTGACGAGGTCGGCATTCACTTCGAAAGCCAACACGCCGTAATAGTCGCCGTACCAAAATCCGTCCGCATCTTTGGCGCTGTCCGGAATGGTTGCCCAAGTGGAAACTTTGTAAGGCTGGATCAGGCTGTCTTTTTTGGCAGATGGGCCAAAGGCCAAACCAACGTCGATAACGTCCGGCGCTTGCGGGCCTTTGTTGTCCTTGTTGGCCTTGATAGCCTCAACTTCGTCGCCCGAACCGGCGTCTGGATTGAGTTCATTGATTTTCAGGCCGTATTTTGCCTTGAAACCTTCAATGACGTCGCCATAGCCGCACCAATCATGCGCCAGCGCAATAACGGTGAGTTCGCCTTCTTTTTTGGCGGCAGCGGCAAGGTCGTCCATGGCATCCGCCCGCGCGACTGACACGCCGGACAGGCTGGCCAAAACCGCAAGCGAAGTCACGCTCAGCAGGGCTTTGGTGAGAGCTTTGGAGGTGTAGTGCTTGGTCATAAAATTCTCCCGTACTTGCGCGCCAAAGGCTGGCCCGCTGTGAATGTCTGCACGTAATACGATCTTGATTACAGTAATGTGTCAAGCCGTCCGCGCCGGAGACTATGACGATTTTATGACTATCTTTGACCAACCGGTCAGCATGGCGGCGGGGAAAAAACATCAACTAAAAAAAACGGCACAAACCGAAGTTCGTGCCGAAAAGTCATGGTCCGGGAGGGGTACGTAAAGTTACCAGCAGGTGTAGCCGCCATCGACCACCATCACCGAACCCGTCATCAAGCTGGCGGCATCGGTGGCAAGAAACAGAACGGCGGACGCGATTTCTTCGGATTCGCCAAGGCGGCCCATCGGGGTGCCGTCAAGCCAAGCTTTGTACATTTCCTTATCGGACTTCACAAAGGCGTTCAGCGGCGTGTTGATATAGGTTGGTGCAACGGCGTTAACCCGAACGCCGCGCGCGCCCCACTCCGCCGCAAGCGACTTGGTGAGATGATGAACACCGGCCTTTGAGGCATTATAGAAGCTCTGTTCCTGCGGCTTATTGACAATGAAGCCGGACATGGACCCCATATTGACGATGGAGCCCTTTTTTGCCTTGAGCATGTAATTGCCAAAGGCACGGCAGCACCAGAATGTGCCGTTGAGGTTCACGTCGATAACGTTAAGCCAATGCTCGTCGGCGGTGACCTCTGCCGGGGTCATGCTGCGGGCAATACCGGCATTGTTGACCAGAATTTCCACCAGACCCAAACGCTTGTTGAGCTCATCCGCGACGGCATTAACCTGCGCGCTATTGGTGACATCCATCAGCACGATTTCAGGGTTGTAGCCCTTGGCGCGCATGGCAGCTTGGCCTTCCGCGGCAATTTTCATGTCCATGTCTGCAATGACCACATGGGCACCGGCTTCACATAGAGCCTCGACGCAAGCCAAGCCAATGGCGCGCCCGCCACCGGTGACCAAGGCATTGCGCCCTTTGAGATTGAATTTTTCCAGATACATGAAAGTCTCCTCTTAACTCATCCAATTGCCGCCATCGACGTTTAACGTCTGGGCGACTACAAAATCACTGTCGGCGGAGGCGAGAAATATCGCTGCGCCAACATGGTCTTCCGGCAAACCCATGCGTCCATAGGGAACTGCTTCCGCCACCAACCGCTTTTTTTCACCAAGCGGACGGTGCTCATATTTGGCAAAAAGTGCGTCGACCTCTGCCCACATCGGCGTATCAACCACGCCGGGTGCAATGCCATTGACATTGATCTTATTTTTGATCAAGGCCAAACCAGCCGATTGGGTCAGGCTGATAACGGCGGCCTTAGACGCGCAATAAATGGCGACTAGCGCCTCACCGCGCCTGCCTGCCTGCGAGGCAAGATTAACTATTTTGCCTCCGGTTTTCTGCTTCACCATCTGCTTTGCAGCAGCTTGCAACGTAAAAAACAGACCTTTGGTATTAACCCCGAAAATGAAATCATATGACTTTTCGGTCACTTCCAAAATCGGCCCCATGTCAAACACGGCGGCATTGTTCACTATAATATCAACAGAACCGTATTTGGCCGCCGTTTCGTCCATGAGTTTCTGAATGGATGCCATATCCGTCACGTTGAGGTGCGCAGCTGTGGCGCCGATTGCGTTTGCAGTGGCCGTCGCAACATCAAGCGAAATGTCGGCGATGATGACACGGGCACCCTCGCGCACATAGCCCTCCGCAATGGCCTTGCCAATACCTCCTGCGCCGCCGGTGACGATGGCGACCTTGTCTTGCAGCTTTTTCATTTTACCGCCTCGCCCTTGTCGTTAAACCGGTGCAACCGCGCCGCGATTGGCGACACGTAGATTTTGTCGCCGGCATGAAAGCCCGCTTCGCCATCAGCGCGAACCGTGACAGGCCCGACGCCGTCCACGTTCAGATATAGAAAAGTGTCGCTGCCAAGATGTTCGGCGATGCTCACAGTGCCCATCCAATCTCCGGATGTTTTGGAGATCGTCATATGTTCAGGGCGGATACCGACTGTGGCGGCGCCACGCTTTTGTGCCTCGAGGCCGCCAAATGTATTCATGGTCGGGGAGCCGATGAATTTGGCAACAAACAAGTTGCGCGGGCTGTCATAAAGCTCCAGCGGCGAGCCAACTTGCTCGATGTTTCCGCGATTCAACACGACGATCTTGTCCGCCATGGTCAAAGCTTCCACCTGATCATGCGTGACATAGACCATGGTGGTTTTTAGATCTTGATGCAGCTTGGTGATTTCCTGGCGCATTTGCACGCGCAAGGCAGCATCAAGATTTGACAAAGGCTCGTCAAACAAAAACGCGCTGGGTTCACGCACAATGGCACGACCGATGGCGACGCGTTGACGTTGGCCGCCAGACAACTGACCCGGGCGACGCTCGATATAATCGCCCAAGTTGAGCATGTTTGCAGCGTGATTGACCTTTTTGTCGATCTCTTCCTTACCCATTCCAGCCATTTTCAAGCCGAAGGCGATGTTGTTGCGAACGGTCATATGCGGATATAGCGCATAGGACTGAAACACCATCGAAAGGCCGCGCTTGGCGGGCGGCGCGTCGGTGACATCGACATCGTCGATGAAGATCTGACCCGCCGTCTGGTCTTCCAACCCGGCAATAAGGCGCAACAACGTGGACTTGCCACAGCCGGACGGCCCGACAAACACGACGAACGCGCCGTCATCAATCGTGAGGTTTGCCCCGGGGATAACGACGATGTCGCCAAAAGCCTTACGAATGTCTTTGAGTACGATCTTGCCCATAGTCGTTTCCTATTTAACCGCGCCGAAGGTAAGCCCGCGCACAAGTTGCTTTTGAGAGAACCAGCCAACCACAAGGATTGGAACAATCGCCATAATGGATGCCGCCGAAAGCTTGGCCCAGAACTGCCCTTCCGGACTTGAATATTCAGAGATGAAGAAGCTCAAAGGTGCCGCATATTTATTGGTGAGGTTGAGCGACCAAAACGCTTCATTCCAAGCCAAAATCAGGTTGAGAAGGCAGGTTGAGGCAATTCCCGGCATGGCCATAGGGGTCAGCACCTGCACCAGCTCGCTCCACAACGAAGCACCATCCATCCGCGCCGCTTCCAGAATTTCAACCGGAATTTCCTTGAAGTAGGTGTAGAGCATCCAGATGATGATGGGCAGATTGAGCAGCATGATCAAAGGAACCATGCCCCAGAAACTGTCGATGATATTATATTCGCTCAGGTTGACGCCGCCCCAGTCTTTGAAGATCAAACCATTGCGGTTGAACAACAGATAGATGGAAATCAGCGCGCCTGCGGGGGGCATCATCTTGGTGGACAGCATCCACAGCAACGTGTCCTTGGTACCGCGCGTCCAAACCCAGGCCGAGACCGGCACAACAAACAACAGCACCAGCAGGATGCCGACAAACGCGTTTACCGGATGCCAATCATTGGCATAAAGCACCACCCCGGCAATCGCCATCGCGCCAAATATCAGAGCGAGCCACGTCCAGCCGCTCCAATTGTTGGTGGGCTTGGACTGCGGCGCAAACGCCATCGACCACGCGGCAGGCACCGCGAAGATCAACCCGAGCAATGTCGACAACACCGATATTATAACGGTGTTCGAGACGTAGCGCAGGTAGTCCGAACGCTCTTGCACAATACCGAAATTTTCAAGCGTCCACGGGGTCGACAGGAAGTTCTGCGGCAGCGTGTAGGCATCCGACTCTGTTTTGAAAGCGGCAATTGCCGTCCACAAAATCGGGAAAAATAACAGAAGTCCGATCACCCAGGACAGGACCGTGATGATCACGGTGCGTCGGGTGGATTGTTTACGCGCCATGGCTCATGACTCCAGATTTTTACCGACGATGCGGACGAGGAAATAAGACACGATATTGGCAAGTACCACCGCTATCAGACCACCCGCAGCAGCAGCACCAACATCGTTGGAGTCATTGAGCTGCGAGAACACCAGATACGTCAGGTTGCCTGCAAACCCTCCCACACTTGTCACCTTGATCTCGGCAAAGATGTTGAGCAGGAAGATGGTCTCGATCAGGATAACCACTGTGATAGCGCGCGAAAGATGCGGCAACACGATGTAGCGGAAATAGGCCCAAGCTGAAGCGCCATCCATCGCGGCAGCATCTTTTTGCTGTTCGTCGAGGGATTGCATCGCTGTCAGCAAGATAAGCGTTGCGTAGGGCAGCCATTGCCATGTGACAATGACGATAACGGAGAACAACGGGTAGGTTCCAAACCAATCCACTGGCTGAGTTGCGCCAAAATAGGTTTGGATACCGGCGAACAACCCGAAAACCGGGTGCATGATCAGGTTTTTCCACACCAGTGACGACACCGTCGGCATGATGAAAAACGGCGAAATCATGAGCAGGCGAACGATGCCCCTGCCCCAAAACGGTTGATCCAGCAAAATGGCGAGCGCCACACCGCCAATGATTGTAGTCGCGATGACCGAACCAACCAGCACGATGGTGTTGAAGAAATCCTTGATGAAATACGGGTCATTCAGGAAGTAGTAAAAATTGCTGACACCGAACCAGTGCGTGTTGTCCGGGTCTTGCAAATTATAGCGTAAAAACGCGAAATAGATTGTGAGCGCCAGCGGCACGAATGCCCAAGTGGACAGCGCGATAAGGGACGGGGCGAGCGCTAATTTGCCAAGCACGCGTGATTGATTGGTTGCCATGGAAAATTTCCCTGCGAAGCAAAAAGCATCTCTCGTCGCGCAACGCGGCGCAACCTGACACAAGTTTCAGCGGTGCGACGCCTAGCGGTGCCGACTGAACAATGGAGAATGAAGAAGGGGCGACCCTGGGAGAGGCCGCCCCGTAAATACTACTTGATATAACCAGCCTTGGTCATTTCAGAGGTAGTGTAAGCCTGAGCCTGCTTCAAAGCATCCTCAGAAGTCATCTGGCCAGCCAGAGCCGCCGAGAACAGTTCACCAACCTTGGTGCCGATACCGGCAAACTCAGGAATGGAAGCGAACTGAACACCAACATAAGGCACTGGCTTTACGGTTGGGTGAGTCGGATCGGCTGCATTCATGGAGTTAAGTGTCATCTGTGCGAATGGCACCTTCAGATATTCCGGATTTGCGTACAGCGATGTACGAGTGCCCGGAGGAACATTGGCCCAGCCTTCTTTGGCAGCAACAATGTCACCATAATGCTTCGAAGTTGCCCAGCCTACGAATTTTTGAGCAGCTTCAACTTTCTGCGAACCGGCAGGAATGGCCAAAGCCCAAGCCCAGAGCCAGTTGGCGCGCTTGCCGAGGCCCTTGTCTGGAGCAATGGTGAAGCCGACATCCTTGGCAACCTTGGAAGCCTTTTCGTCGATGACGAAAGAGCCAGCTGCAGTCGCGTCAGCCCACATACCGCACTTGCCGGATTGGAACAGCGCCAGATTTTCTGAGAAGCCGTTGCCCGATGCGCCCGCAGGACCTGCATCCTTCATGATCTTGAGGTAGGTGTTGAGAGTGTCTTTCCATTCTTGTGTATCGAACTGTGGATGCCACTTTTCGTCAAACCAACGTGCGCCGAACGAGTTCGACATAGCGCCCAAGAACGCCATGTTTTCGCCCCAGCCAGCCTTGCCGCGCAAGCAGATGCCGTTCACGCCATTGGCGCGGTCTGTCATCTTGTTGGCTGCATCGAGGATGAAGTCCCAAGTTGGCGCGTCTGGCATTTTCAGGCCAGCCTTTTCCATCAGGTCTTTGCGATACATAACGAAAGAGCTTTCGCCATAGAAAGGCGCAGCATAGAGCTTACCGTCCACGGAAAGGCCGCCGGTGACCGCTGGAAGAATGTCTTTTGGATCGTCAAGACCCTTCAGTTCAACCAACCAGCCCTTTTTGCCCCAAATCGGGGTTTCATACATGCCGATGGTCAGAACGTCATACTGGCCGCCCTTGGTGGAAATGTCCTTTGTCACCTTCTGGCGCAAATCGTTCTCTTCAAGAGTAACCCAGTTCAGCTTGATGTCTGGGTTGGCCTTGGTGAAATCGTCCGTCATTTTTTGCATGCGGATCATGTCACCGTTGTTCACGGTGGCGATGGTAAGTGTGGTTTCTGCTGCATAGACGGTCGTGCTCAGCAATACGAGCGCAGTTGAACCGGCTAGAAACGCCAATGTCCTCTTCATGTTTCTCTCCCGTGCGAATTGGGCATTTGCCCTTAGTGCAGGCAAATACTCGCATCGGTCCTTCAGCATGTCAATCGGACAGCGCAAATAAATATCAACAAAGCGATGGTGCGACGCACCATTTAATGCTGCAATTGCGAAATAAAATCAGCAGCTTAGTCGGGTCACGCTTGCAGCAACGCCTTGGCGGTAGCCTCGTCGGTGATCAAACCGTTGATCAGCCGTCCCAGCAATCCACCCCGGATTGCCTTCACTTTGGCGACACCCATCGCTACGCCAATAATGGGCACACCATTGTTCTGCGGCATTGGCGCGCTGACGACGCGGTCACTGATCAAGCCTTTGATAAATTGTCCGTTTATATTGAAAGCGCGTCCGGTAATTTCGCCCACGGCACCAGCATTGATCATGGCACGTATCTCGTGCCTTTCAATGAAACCGTCCAGAAAAATCGGAGCATCGTCGCCGATGGTGCCAACGCCCACCATGCAAACATCGGCTTTTGCGGCCAGCGCATAAACCTGCTGAACGGTCTTCAATTTCAAAATCATCTGTTGCTCTTCCCGCGAGGCCGGAAAAACCGGGACAGACATGGGAAAGTGCGGCGCGTTGGTTTTATCGGCGATTTTGGTGATCACGTCGTAAAAGCTGGCTGAGCCATCGGGGGCAACATTGCCGATCAACGAGATCACCTTATGCTGCGGGCAATCCATGGACGGCAATTGATTCACCGCGGCACGCAACGACCTGCCGGTGCCCAACGCCAGAATAATCGGCTGCTCGGCGCGCAGCACCCGTTCAAGATAGCGACCGGCCGCTTCGGCAGTGCCAAGCACCTGCGATGTGGATGTAGGGTCAGAGGGAACAACCTCGGAGTAAACCAGATCGTATTTTTCAACGAGCCGGGCCGCCAAATCCATACAAGCCGCAATGGGATGATCCAGCCAAACCCGAACCAGCCGTTCGCTGACGGCGAGTGACACAAGCCGCTGGGCAACTTGCCGCGACACGCCAAGCTTACGCGCTATTTCATCCTGGCTGTTATCCGCAACATAATAAAGCCAGCCTGCGCGCGCAGCATCATCAAGGCGCGTGGTTTCCGATTCGGGTGTTTTTGCCATGTTCCGCCAACATATTTTGCACTGTTGAAACCTCGCGCAAGGGCTTCCGCCCCCGAGCCAAACAAATGCTCTGAGGATCCAAGCTGACATAAGCCGGGGTTTCAATCAAGCGCTCGCAGGTTCGGTTAAACCCTGCGATATGCTGCTCAATAAGATAGACTTGGTGCGGCGTAGGGGAATCGAACCCCTCTTCCCAACGTGAAAGGCTGGTGTCCTAACCGATAGACGAACACCGCTCAAGCCAACTGCGAGAGCCTTGCGGCCCCCAGTGAGGTTCGTATAATTGCATGCGCCCCGCGTGGCAAGCCATAAAAGCCATCGGCAAGCTATAAAACACAAAGACTTGCCATAAAAAACAAAGACTGGTCATAAAACCTGCAAAATCAGACTTTACCGCGAAAACCAGTCGCCAACACATAAAGCTCGGCAGAACCGGCCCGGCTTGCTTCGGGCTTAACGTGCCGCACAGTTGTAAAATCTTTCTTCAAATTGGTGAGCAACTCGCCCTCTGTGCCGCCTTGAAAAACTTTGGCCACAAAAAATCCGCCCGGCGCAAGAATCTCCCGCGCAAACTCAATTGCCAGCTCAGCCAAAGCCACGATTTTCAAATGGTCAGTCTTTTTGTGCCCGGTGGTGTTGGCCGCCATGTCTGACATCACGCCATCGGCCAGCTCGCCGATTCCTTCCGCACCCAGCATTGCTCGCAATCTCGCAGGCGCATCGTCGTCGAGAAAGTCCATGACAGCGAACTTCACTCCAGCAATTGGCTCGATATCGAGCAAATCAATGCCAACAACCATGCCTTGCGGACCGGGGTCATCGCCAAGGCTGTTCACGCGCTTGGCGGCAATTTGCGACCACCCGCCCGGGGCAGCGCCAAGATCGACAATGCGCATGCCGGGCTTGAGCAGTTTATAGCGATCTTCCATTTCCAGCAGCTTGAACGCCGCACGGGAGCGATAGCCCTCGCGCTTGGCCAAAGCCACAAACGGATCATTCAACTGCCGCTGTAACCAATTTGTCGACGACAGCGACCGCTTGTGCGCTGTTTTCACCCGCACTTTAAGCGAGCGCCCCCCTGCCCGGCCTCCGGACCCCGACTTCAAGCTCATGGCCGTGCCTCCGCATAGTTGGACTCAGGCCAAACCCGGTCTTTGCGCATCATTTGAGTTAACATTCCTTCGCGCAAGCCGCGATCAGCGATGCGGGTGCGCTGCGCCGGAAATTCCCGCCGGATCGCCTCAAAAATCGCACACCCGGCCAAAACAAGATCGGCACGCTCCGGCCCGATACAGGCATTTCCCGCCCGCTCGGCATAGCTCATATTGCGCAACCGCGAGATGGCAATATCGACCTCGCCATCACTCATCCATAGACCGTCAACCATCCGGCGATCATATTTGGCCAGATTGAGGTGCACCCCCGCAATTGTGGTCACAGTACCAGACGTGCCCAGCAGATGAAACGACGGACAGCGCGACAAGTGCCGCGTATCCTGCAAAAAGCTCTTCATGCTGCACGTTACAAAATCGACGATGGTCTCATAAGTTTCGGCGCTGACATCCATGCCGCCGAATTTCTCGGCCAAAGACACCACGCCCAGCGGCAAAGACGCCCAGGCGCGCATGACCCCATCTTTGGGCGAAGTCGAGTCGCGCTCCAGCCAGACTATCTCGGAGGAGCCGCCGCCAATATCGAAAATCAGAACCGACTCAGCATCAGGATCCGCCAGAACCGAACACCCCGCCACCGCCAACCGCGCCTCGGTTTCTCGATCGATGATTTCAAGCTTCAGGCCGGTGCTGTCATAAACCCGCTGCAAAAATTCCTTGCCATTCAGCGCCGAGCGGCAAGCTTCTGTCGCCACCAAGCGGGCGCGGGTCACATTGCGGGTTTCCATCTTGTCGCGGCAAACACTCAAAGCGCCGATGGTACGCCCTATTGCAGCTTCGCTGAGCTTGCCGGTGCGGGTCAGGCCCTCGCCAAGGCGGACAATGCGCGAAAACGCATCGACGATGCGAAAGCCATCCGCAGCAGGGCGCGCCACCAGCAACCGGCAGTTGTTTGTGCCCAGATCAAGCGCCGCGTAGGTCGCAGAAACGCCAGCCGCCTCTATTTTTGCGGCAAGCCTTCCCGTTGCGTCCTGCCGCGCAGCCGAAACCGGCACCGCAGGCACATTTGCTTGAATATTTGTCACCCGAAACTCCGCCGCCCCATAAGGATGAGACAGGTCAAAAAAACCACTTGTCGCAGTCTAACAGGCAAACGGTGTGGATGCTAGAATTACCTAACCGCGCAAACGGGACGGCTAAATCATCGCCATGCCGCCGTTAACATGCAAAGTCTGGCCGGTGACGTAGGCGGCCTCTTGGCTTGCCAGATAAACCGCAGCAGCGGCGATCTCCGCGCCCTGCCCCAGACGGCCCATGGGGATGGTTGTCAAAATGCCTTCGCGCTGTTTGTCGTTTAAAGCGTCAGTCATCGGACTGGCAATAAAGCCCGGCGCAATGCAATTGACCGTGATATTGCGGCTGGCAACTTCCGCCGCCAAAGACTTTGACATGCCGATCATGCCCGCCTTGGAGGCGGCATAATTTCCCTGACCCGGATTTCCGGTAACGCCGACAATCGACGTAATATTGATGATACGGCCATGGCGGCGCTTCATCATGCCCTTGAGCACGGCGCGCGACAGGCGAAAACACGAGGTGAGATTGACGTTGAGCACAGTTTCCCAATCGTCATCTTTCATACGCATGAACAGGCCGTCACGGGTGATGCCGGCATTGTTGATCAGGATATCGAGACCGCCCATAGCCGCCTCTGCGGCAGGAACCAGAGCTTCAACCTCTTCTTTAACGCCAAGATTGCAGGGAACAATATGAACGCGCGAGCCGAGCTCCGCGCCAAGCGCTTCCAGCGCCTCCTTGCGGGTGCCGGACAGAGTTACCGTTGCGCCTTGCATATGCAGCGCCCGGGCAATTGCCCCGCCAAGGCCGCCGGTAGCGCCGGTTACAAGCGCATTTTTACCATTGAGATCAAACATATAAGCTCCTTAAACGTGGGATGCCTTGAACGCGGCGATATCTTCCGGTGAGCTGATCGAGGTGGCGGTTACGCCGTCTGCGATGCGTTTAACCAACCCGGCAAGCACTTTGCCGGTGCCAAGCTCAAGAAAATTGGTGACGCCCTGCGACGCCAGATAAGCCACGGACTCGCGCCACCGCACGGTTCCGGTTACTTGCTCTACCAAACGCTTGCGGATTTCATCCGGATCGATGACCGGCGCGGCGGTGACATTGGCAATTAACGGCACCAAGGGTGCATTGATCGTCACCTTGGCCAGCGCATCCCGCATCGCATCAGCGGCGGGCATCATCAAGGAGCAATGGAACGGCGCAGAAACGGGCAACAACAACGCCCGCTTGGCACCCTTGGCTTTGGCAAGCTCCATCGCTTTTTCCACCGCCGCCTTTGTTCCGGAAATAACCACCTGCCCGCCGCCATTGTCGTTGGCCGCTTCACAAATGGCACCGGTCAAATAAAGCTCGCGGGCTGCTTCGGTTGCAACGGCGTTAACCGCTGCAAAATCCAACCCGATGATTGCCGCCATGGCCCCCTCGCCTGCCGGAACCGCCTTTTGCATGGCATTGCCACGAATACGCAACAGCCGCGCCGTGTCGCTGAGCGAGATCGAGCCCGCAGCCGCCAGCGCCGAATATTCCCCTAAGGAATGACCGGCAACAAACTTGGCACTCTTTGCCAGATCAAAACCACATTCGCTCTGCAACACCCGCAAAACCGCAATGCTGGATGCCATCAGCGCCGGTTGGGCGTTTGCCGTCATGGTCAGCGTGGCATCCGGCCCCTCAAACATAACGTGGCTGAGCTTCTCTCCCAAAGCGGCGTCGACTTCGTCAAAAACGTCTCTCGCCGCTTTAAAATGTGCCGCTAACGCTTTGCCCATGCCTGCGGCTTGGGACCCTTGGCCCGGAAATACCAGTGCTGAGGTCATCATCATCTCCCCTGTTCTTAAAATCGACGTCGCATCCACTGGAAAAAGAGTCAAGTCCGTGCACTTATGAAGCTGGTATCAGGCCGAAACAGTTGTAGCCACGCGGCTTGCCAAATCTGAAAAATGCAATCAGTATATAAGAATAGTAGACTTACAGGGAGACGTCTTATGAGCGAACCACATCACACTCCGGGTTTCGACACACTTGCGGTTCACGCCGGTGCAAAGCCCGACCCGAGCAGCGGCGCGCGGGTGACGCCGATTGTGCAATCCACCGCCTTTGTTTTCAACGATGTTGATCATGCCGCGTCGCTGTTTGGCCTGCAGGCGTTCGGCAATATTTACACCCGCATCACAAATCCAACCACAGGCGTGTTGGAAGAGCGCGTCACAGCGCTTGAGGGCGGCACAGCGGCTCTGGCGGTCGCCTCCGGACACGCGGCCCAACACTTGGTTTTTCACACCATCATGCAGCCGGGCGATGAATTCATTGCCTCAACCAAGCTTTATGGCGGCTCGATCAACCAATTCAATCATTCCTACAAAAATTACGGCTGGGTGGTGAAGTGGGTTGATCCGGATGATCTGGTCGCGATGCAGGCGGCTATCAATCCAAAAACCAAAGCGATTTTTATTGAGTCGATCTCAAATCCGGGCGGATTGATCACGGATATCGCCGCAATTGCCAAAGTCGCAAAAGCTGCAAACATTCCGCTGATTGTTGATAACACGCTGGCAACCCCCTACCTCGTGCGCCCGTTTGAACATGGCGCCGACATTATTGTGCATTCCGCCACCAAGTTTCTAGGTGGGCATGGAAATTCGCTCGGGGGCGTGATCGTCGATGGCGGCACCTTCAATTGGCAGGGAGATAAGCGCTATCCTATGCTCTCCGCGCCGCGTCCGGAATATAACGGCATGGTCATTGGCGATGTGTTTGGCAATTTTGCCTTTGCCATAGCCTGCCGTGTTTTGGGTTTACGCGATTTAGGACCGGCGATTTCGCCATTTAACTCGTTTTTGATTTTAACCGGCATAGAAACCCTACACCTGCGGATGCAGCGCCATTGTGATAACGCGTTGGCGGTTGCCAAATTTCTTGCCAGCCACAAAGACGTGGCATGGGTGTCTTATGCCGGGCTGGAAACCGACAAATATCACGCGCGGGCAAAACACTTTTCGCCGCTCGGCGCTGGTGCGGTGTTCACCTTTGGCCTTAAGGGCGGATATGATGCGGGCGTGGCCTTGGTCAAACACACCAAGCTGTTTTCGCATGTGGCCAATGTCGGCGACACCCGCTCGCTCATTATTCATCCGGCCTCCACCACGCACAGGCAGCTTACCGATGCCCAAAAAAACCAAGCGGGTGCCGGGCCGGATGTGGTGAGGCTTTCTGTCGGGATTGAAGACAAAGCAGACATCATTGCCGATATTGCGCAGGCGCTTCAGGCTGCCCATACCTAAAAAAATAGGCCATGAATTTGACTTGCCTCAATGCTTTAATCGGGTTTCGGCGCTTAATGCCGGAACCCAACAAAAGAGGGCGTCATGTTCACTCACATTTTGGTTGCTACCGACGGCTCAGAACTCTCCCACAAAGCCGAATCCACCGGCCTGCAACTGGCGCGCAGCCTAGGTGCAAAGCTAAGCTATGTGACCGTGCGCATTCCGTTCCAGATTTACACCTTTGAAGTGGGCGTAACGCCGGACGTTTTCGAAAATTACGAAGCCAAAACCAAAGCGGCGGCGCAAGAAATCTTAAACCGCGTGACCGCACAAGCCGCAGCCGTGGGCCTAAAAGCCACCGCCCATGAGTTGACCAGCGAATTTCCTTACGAGGTTATTCTGGATTTGGCCAAAACGCAGTCATGCGACCTGATTGTTATGGCGTCTCATGGCCGACGCGGCTTGAGCGCAATGCTCTTGGGCAGCGAAACCACCAAGCTGCTCACGCATTCCTCACTGCCGGTTTTGGTGTGCAAATAGCCCTCCTCACACCGGCCTACCTATAAGGGCGGTGCAGACAGGCTCGTCGCAATATGCAGATTGAGGGCGGTCTGGCCGCAAGGCCGGTACAGCGAGTTAAACGCCGCTTGATCCATCAGATCGATTGCGCCGGGCTGTCCCATTTCCCGAAACAGCTGGCGCATGTTTTCTGTGCCGACGTCTGATTTGGAGCTGCGGTTTGTGCCGTCACCTTTGTAATGCGCGGTGTGAAATCCCAAGCCGCTCATAAAACTGAAGCCTTCAAACACTTTGTCACCGCCAACATAGTAGCGCTGCACGCCCCCGGCAAAAACCAGAGTACAGGCGCTGTCGCATGTCACCGACAACGCGTCCACAGCAGTGGATAGTTTTGCATCACGAATTTGTTTGGCGATGGAAATGCCCGCAGAAACCAACCCGCCGCGAGAGTTGAGAAAAACCACCTTCAAAGGCTGAGGGCGCGGCCTTGCCAAAAACTCGCGGAAGACTTCGTCGTCCCCCGGTTCAATTCGTCCATAGAGCGTGGCGACGGGGCCATTTTCACTCAAACTCATGGCACTGCAATTTTGACAATAGAAAGCGCAAAGTGTCAAAACGGGGCTGAAGAACCAACGGATCCAAGACTGCATGCTTCACCTGTACGACGAAAATGTAACACGATCGTCGCCAATACAAGCATAGCAAATGCCTGATGTAAAATGCCGGCCCAAATGGGTACCATGAGCACGAGAGTGACAATGCCGATGGCCGCTTGCCCTGCAACCAAACCGGCAACCGCAACCGCCCGGATCGACGTTTGGGAGCGCGGGCGCGCTACAAATGCGTCCAGAGCATGCCAAAGGGCAAACACCAGCAAAACATAAGCCCCAAGCCGATGATCGAACTGCACCGTTGTGATGTTTTCAAACAGATTGCGCCACAGCGGTTGCACCGAGGTGAGGTCTGACACCGGCGGAACCAAGCGCCCGTCCATCAGCGGCCAGGTGTTGTAAGTGAGGCCGGCCCGCAAGCCCGCCACCAAAGCCCCCATGCCAATTTGCAGGAATGCAAGACTCATCAAAGCCAGAGCGGAAATTTTCATGCGGCTTTGCGCTGGCATCGAGGCTTCGCTTTTCGATGGCGATGACCCAACCGCCAGCCATATCAACGCAGCAAAGGTTATAGACGCGAGCAGCAAGTGCGTTGCCAACCGATATTGCGAAACCTCGACCCGATCAACCAAACCGGACTTGACCATCCACCACCCGACAAAACCTTGGAAGCCGCCCAAAGCCAAAATGGCGATAAGACGAGGCTTGAGGTAGGCGCTCAGCTGTCCGCGCAGCCAGAACCACACCATGGGCACCAGCAAAGCGAAGCCGAGAAAACGCCCCAACAGCCGGTGGCTCCATTCCCATAGGAAAATCGTTTTGAAGCTGTCGAGTGTCATCCCGGCGTTCATTTTCGCGTATTGCGGGATTTGCTTATATTTGTCGAAAGCCTCAGCCCAGTCTGCCGCGCTCAGCGGCGGTAAAACTCCGCTTACCGGCTTCCATTCGGTGATAGACAGGCCGGACTCTGTCAGCCGGGTCGCTCCGCCCACCACAACCATCGAGAACACCAGCGCGGCCAAAATCCACAACCACAGCCGAACGGCCACGGGCGACGCGGCACGCAATGCGCCCTCCTCTGCGGTCGAAACCCGGGCGATATCAGCTGACGACGAAAGGATATTCTGGGTCATGATTGTCTCTAACTTACAAGATGCCGCATTGAAATCAGGCGTGAAAGGAACACTTAGTATGCCATATACGGGCGGTTTGATTGCACTGGATTTGTGTGCAATAGCAACGCGGCAATTCGAAGCGCGGGAGTTGGGCGTTGAAAACACGCGGTAGAAAATTTGTTGGCACAGTCTTCATTTTGGTTTTTGTCTGTGTCTACGCTTTGATTGGCATGGCTGTGGCGCAGATGCCATGGTTGCAAGACGCTGCGCCGATATTCCACGGGATATATTATGTCATATTCGGCCTTGGCTGGATTGTGCCAATCATCCCGCTCATTTCCTGGATGGAAAGCGGCAAATAGCGCCTCAGCAGCCGCGCTGTGTGCAAGTTCTGGGCGGCGGCGGCGGTGGCGCGGTTTCCCCTCTGCCATGTTTGAGGGGCACGCTATCATTGCCCGCAAAGCTGCCACCAAGGTCACAGATTTCCCAGTGATGTAATTCGCGTTCAACGCAATAACGATGAAAATCAAACTCCTGCGAGCCGCCCGGCTGCGGCGTGCTGACGCTGCCCTTGCGCACGATTACAAACTGGTCCGGCTCATTCAGATCGACACAATTTGTGGCTGAACCCCGGACACATACATGCAAGCCGCCCTTTTTGAGGACGATCAAACTCTGTCCGCCTGAATTTTCAATATCAAGAACTGTTCCACGAATGCCAATTGTGGCGACGGGAGTGTTGATTTTGAAAGCGCGCGGGTCGCTTTTTCCCGTCACGAAACGAAAACCACCCTTGGCGGTGTTGAGCACCACTGAGGCTGCGCTGGCCTCGGAATCATAAACAAATTTGTCGAGCGTAACCGATGAAGCCGGCCCGATAGCCAGATTGGTCTGATCAAGGAAGGTCAACCGCGCCAAGCTGTTGCTCTCGGTGCGCACAACTTCATTGCCAAAAACCGGCTCACCGGGTTCTATCTCGGTAACTTTGCCGGAACGCGCCCCGGTGACCCGATTTTCAACACTGACAGCATCGCCAATCGACACAGGCTCGGCGTGAGCAAATGACGGAACCAGTGAAATAGCTGCGACACTGAGGGCAATGATAGCCACCGCAGATTTAAGGGGAGAGGACATATGCATTTAAATACCTCACACTTTCGCGCAGCAAGCCTAAGAACATATTCGGGTTTTGCCAAGGGCTTTACAACCGGCACTCATAATTGAAAGGTTTCAATGGCACCTTATGCCATTCGAGGGGATCAACGTTGGCATGTTAAAGCGTCTGACTGATTTTATTTTGCCAAAATGGCCAACTGTTTCAGCGCTGGTTATCGGCACGCTGCTCTGCCTTCATCCAGTAGGTGCCGTTCAGCGGTTGCAAGACCTGGTGTTCGATTCATATCAAAGGATTTCGCCGCGCATCTACGACACGGACGCGCAAGTGCGCGTGGTGGATATCGACGATGCCTCGCTCAAACAATTTGGCCAGTGGCCTTGGCCGCGCGACAGGCTGGCCAAGCTTGTCTCAATTTTGCAGGCGCACGGAGCCCGCGCCATCGGGTTTGATATTGTTTTCGCCGAACCCGACCGCGCGTCTCCGGATGAAATTTTGCGGGGGCTGCCTGCTGAGGCGAGCGCCGCGATACGCCAAGCTTTGGGAAGCAATCTCGTCTCGAATGATGCGATTTTTGCCGACGCTCTGACAAAAACCCGCTCAGTTTTGGCGCAAACTCTAACCACAAACCCGGCGGATGGTGCATCAAAATCTAAGGCGAGTTTCGCGCAGGCGGGCGATGATGCCGTGCAGTTTGCCGTGCCCTTTGCCGGGGCAATTTCTCCGCTTCCCAGCCTGCAAGCTGTCGCGTCCGGGGTTGGTGCCATCAATATGGCCTTGGAGGAGGATACCATTCTTCGGCGTGTTCCGCTGGTCTTCGGCCTTGCAAATGGTCTAACGCCGTCGCTGGATCTGGAATTGTTGCGGGTGTCGCAGGATACCGGCACCATTTTGATCAAATCCTCTAACGCCTCCGGCGCTTCGGCTCTTGGTAAGTCAACTGGCATTGTGGCGATAAAGACCGGTGCAATCGCCATTCCCACTGACCCGACAGGCGCTGTCCGCCCGCATTTTGCCGGAGAACAACGCGAGAGGCATATTTCCGCCGCATCAATTCTGATGGACGAAAAAGCCGCAGAGTCCGTGAGCGACAAAATCGTTTTGATCGGCACCAGCGCCGCCAGCCTCAACGACATTCGCGCCACGCCGCTTTCAGGCGCGGTCGCCGGGGTCGATATTCACGCGGAGATGTTGGAAAACATCTTGGCAGGCGCGCTGCTTCAACGACCGGACTTTGCACCTGCGCTAGAGGCCGTAGCCGTGGTGGTTATGTGCGTGATTGCCGGGGCCATTGCGTTAACATTGCCCCCATTGCCGGGAGCTTTTCTGGCGTTACTGCTTATACTGCTGGCTTTTCTGACCAGCTTTCTTGGTTTTCAAACTCAAAGTCTGCTGATTGACGCACTGCTCCCGTCGAGCTTTGCATTTTTGGCCTTTAGCGGAACTGCACTGCTCAAATATTGGCAAGTTGAGCGCCAGAAACGCTGGGTCTCGGCGGCCTTTTCCCGCTATGTCGCGCCGGAACTGGTGAGCAGACTGGCATCCGACCCCGCGCAACTCAAACTTGGCGGCGAAATTCGGGAGCTGACCGTCATGTTCTGCGACGTGCGGGATTTTACAGCCCGGGCGGAGACGATGAGCGCGGCCGAGGTGATGCGATTTCTCAACCGTATTCACACACCCCTCTCCAATATTATTTTAAAATCCGGCGGTACGATCGATAAATTCCTCGGCGACGGACTGATGGCGTTCTGGAATGCGCCGCTAAACGTGCCCGATCACGCCCGGCGCGCAGCTATGGCGGCGCTGGAAATGCTTGAGCTTTGTAAAGCGCTCGACACCACGCTGGCAAACGAAGCGCAGGCCGCGGGCAAAGTACATCTGCCATTACGCATCGGGATTGGCGTCAATACCGGCTCGGTTTTTGTCGGAAACATGGGGTCTGATCAACGGTTTGATTATTCCATTATCGGCGACCCGGTCAACATCGCCGCGCGGCTGGAGGTGGCAACCAAAACCTATCAAACCCCGGTTTTACTGTCAGAATCGACAGCTGAACGCTGCGCCGGGCTGGATATCCGCAAGGTTGGCAGCCTCACTTTGAAAGGTAGAACCGGCGAAACGGCAGTGTATTCGCTGCACTAATCGGTTTTTCCTTGCCAAGCGCCCGCGCACACGCGAAAAGCCCTCATGCTTCATATTACTGACCTCACCTATCGGCTCGGGCCGCGTCTTTTGTTCGATCATACCAGCGCAGCGCTGCCGAATGCCGCTCATGTTGGCTTTGTCGGCCGCAACGGAACCGGAAAGACCACACTGTTCCGGATGATATCGGGCGAACTTGCGCCAGAATCCGGTGACATGGGCTTTCCCAAGCAAGCCAAGCTGGGGCGCGTCGAGCAGGAAGCGCCCGGTGGGCCCGGCACCCTGATCGATTTCGTGTTGGAAGCCGACAAGGAGCGCGCCGCTCTGTTGGCGGAAGCCGAAACGGCAACAAACCCCAACCGCATCGCTGAAATCCAAATCCGGTTGGTGGATATTGATGCTCACGCCGCGCCCTCCCGCGCCGCATCGATTTTGGCCGGTTTGGGCTTTGACCACGACGCCCAACACCGGTCTTTGTCAGAATTTTCCGGCGGCTGGCGGATGCGCGTTGCGCTCGCAGCGGTTTTGTTTGCCAATCCCGACCTGTTGTTGCTGGACGAGCCAACCAACTATCTTGACCTTGAAGGTACGCTTTGGCTGATCGATTACCTGAAAAAATATCCCGCCACAATCATCGTCATCAGCCATGACCGCGATCTGCTCGATGCGGTGTCGGACCACATTCTGCATCTGGATCAGGGCAAACTGACGCTCTGGAAGGGCAACTATTCCAGCTTTGAGAAACAGCGCCGCGAGCAACAGGCGATCACACTCAAGCATATGAAAAAGCAGGAAGAGCAGCGCAAGCATCTGCAAGCTTTTGTCGACCGTTTTCGCGCCTCTGCCACAAAGGCGGCACAAGCGCAGAGCCGCATCAAAATGTTGGCGCGGCTCGAGCCGATCACTGCAATGGTGGATGGCGATGTTCTGCCATTTAACTTCCCGTCTCCGGCGCGGCAAATGTCGCCGCCGATTATCGCAATGGACCGCGCCTCGGTGGGCTACGGCGAGACGCCTGTGCTAACCCGGCTGGACCTCTCCATTGCCAATGACGACCGCATCGGTCTGCTTGGCTCCAACGGCAATGGTAAGTCCACCTTTGCCAAGCTGGTGGCGGGCCGATTGCAGGCGATGGGCGGCGAGGTGAAACGTTCCTCCAAGCTTGAGGTGGGGTTTTTTGCCCAGCACCAAGTGGATGATCTCGACGCCAATGGCACGCCCTACAGCCATGTGGCGGCGCTGATGCCTGAGCAAACCGAAGCAAAAAAGCGCGCGCGCGCTGCGCAAATGGGGTTTACGGCACAAAAGGCCGATACGCCGATTGAACAGCTCTCCGGCGGCGAAAAAGCCCGGCTCTTGATGGGAATTGCCACGTTCCACGCGCCGCATTTGCTGATTATGGACGAACCAACCAACCATCTGGATATCGACAGCCGCGCCGCGCTTATTGAAGCGATCAATGATTATCAGGGTGCGATCATCCTGGTTTCGCATGACAGACATTTGCTCGAAGCTACCGCTGACCGCCTGTGGGTGGTGGATGGGGGGCGGGTGTTGCCTTTTGACGGCGACATGGATGATTACACGCAGATTGTGCTCTCAAAAGCAGGCGTTTCGGACAAGCAGAAAAAGGCAAAACTTGCCATCGAACCTGTTGTTGAAGGCGGGATTACAGCGAAAGAGCCGCCAAAAAAGCGGGTGGACATCGGCCCGCTGCGCAAGAAAATTTGGGCTGTGGAAGATAAAATCGCCAAATATGAGGATTTTGTCAAAAAAATTGATGCGTTCTTGGGTCAGGCCGACATTTACACCAAGGAGCCGGCAAAAGCGGGGCAATTGGCAAAACAACGCAACGACCTGTCCCGCCTCCTGAATTTGTCCGAAGCTGAGTGGCTGGAACTGAACACGCAAATGGAAGAGGCGATCAGCTGATTTTTGGCTGTGAGTTTTCTGCGTCGGCAGCTTTCGCTACCTGAAATGCATAAAAAAAGCGGCACATGTGAGCGCCGCTTTTTTATGATTTTGACCTTTTTTATTTGGCAGGAGCCGGAGCTGCCGGAGCGCCGGGGGCCGGAGCCGCTGCACCGCCCTTTTCGAGCTCTTCACGCTTCTTCTTGGCTGCTTCTTCCAAATTCTTCTGCAACTGTTCCTGCTGCTGCTGCAAAAGCTTCGGGTCGATAGCGGCGCCGTCAAACGCTTTGCCAAAGCCGTCCAGAGGCAGCGTAAACACCACCTCATTGCCGACCTGATTGCGTACGGTCACGCTCAGCTTTTGTCCGGCCTTCAAAGCCTTGACCACATCCGCGCCCATTTCTGATTCTGCAAAGCAGCCATTGGGGAAACAGATTGCAAATGCGCCTTCGCGCGGCGCGGCCGCATCAATCGCATAGCGGAAGCCGGGCTTGAGCATCAGCGCCACAGGCATCAACAGGCGCAGCATGCGCTTCTCGTCGCCCTTAACGTCATAAACCGCCATCGCCAACACAGGTGGCTGATCAGCAGCCTGGCCGAAATCGCGCGTGGTGTAGCACACCTCTTTACCTGCAGCTTCGTCTTTTCCGCAGACTTTGGTCCAGTCCGCCTGAGCGGCCTGCAACACAACTTTGTTGTCGTTTGCTGCTGGATCGGCGGCGGCGGGCGCTGCAGGGGCTGCTGCGGGTGGCTTTGGTGCGGCTGGCGCAGGCTTTGTCTGCGCGAAAGCCGTTCCGGCTTGCAAAAGCCCGGCACTCAAGAGCAAGGATCCAATCAGAGCAGACGCTCTGAAGCGCTTAGAATTCAATACCATGGACAATCCTTTCGAGATGCCTTTCGAGACGCCGCGTTTGCTTCTGACGGCTTTAAAAACTTAAAAGCCTATGGAGCCACAATAAGGCGATAACTTGTCTTGCTCGCTCTTATCTTGTTAGCACCGCCTTTTCTAGAGGTACTGCGACAG
>JAYVYB010000214.1:0-2914 GCA_043784625.1 Methylovirgula sp. | reverse complement strand
GTAAGGCCTTGCTGATGTTGGAGCTTCAGCGTGCCAAGCATCAAAACCGAACACCAAACCAAGACATTTCAGAAATAGGCGATCCTTCGCGATGCGAAGAGTTTGCAACAGCCCCGCTCGCCTGATCGCGATCAAACGACGAATTATACGATTAGTCATTCAGACTTCCTCGGTACTGAAATCGTGGTTCAAAATGATTAGACTCGATTTTAACAACGCATTTTGCCCGTTCGAACTGAACATGTGTTTTAACCACCTTCTTCTGTAGTCTATCCTTTACAGCAAGTAACACGGCAAAAGGCAGCAGCAATATAAATAGCGTTAAGGATGAATTACGCTGCCAAAGGCTCCAAGCCTTGAAGATATCAATATCTCCATGAAGGCAATAGCGCAAAAATGTAACCAACCGCCAAATTCTGGCGCTGGTTTTTTGTCGATAGCTGCGCAGGTAATATTGAGACTGAGCAAGGGAATAAGCTCGCCCGCGATTATATTCCATTTTTCCGGTGAAGGAGATCGCGTTTTCTGCTCTATATTCTTTTATCAACAATGCGTCTGGAAAAAAGCGGACTTTTTGATTTCCCAAGGCCGTCCACACGACACTTTCAGGTATAATAAGATCAACCTCAGGAAACGGGTGGCTTTTCAGCGCTTCCGCGCGAGCAAAAAAAAGCATATCCCCGGTGATCTTATGCTTTTCACTCAAATCGTTCCAGCTCGTATCGAACGGCTCCATCTTGGGAGAAGCAGTGAGATGCGTCCCCGATTCATCGGCGCATAATGCGGTCAGTCCGACGAATTGGCTTTGCTGATCGACGGGTATTGTGTCCCATGTGGAAATAAGGCGTTCAAGCGCAGTCGGAACGAGATAATCGTCGGAGTCATTCCATAAAATAAATACTCCGCGTGCAAGACACACGGCTTCATTATCCATCCGCGCTTTGCCGATACGAACGCTGGCGCTAATAACCTCGATAGGGAAGGAGGATTTGGCTCCAAACTCTCTCAATCTGGCTTGGGTGTCATCAATGGAGCCATCGTCGCAAACAATCCATTCAAAATTGCGGTAGGTTTGGCTGTTGAGCCCGATCCACACGCGTTCGAGATAGCGGCCACGATTCCAGCTGGGCGTTAAGATTGAAATGAGAGGTACTTTAGATGCATTGCCAGCCAAAAGATCTGTCATCGTAACATCCCGAGAATAAAGGCCAAATCCTTTGCGAAGGCTCTCAACCCCAAAGAACAAAATTTGCGACCAAAATGGGAATTATGCACAATATAAGGGCCAAACAGCTTCACTCTTTCAAATCTACCTTCACTTGAGTACATTTGAATACGCCTTTCGATAAATCGTTCCTTATTGTAGAATGGAATGACAACAGAGAACATCATTTCTTTGCTCAACGCCAAGTCCTCCGCGAAGATCATAAAATCTAGTGGTTTTCGCTTATTTAATAATGTCCACGAAAAAACTTTTCCAACCAGAAAAAGGTTTGTAACCACCTGCACAAAGCATACGAGTTGCAAATCCCAACCTTGGCAACATCTTGTATGACGACATTGTTATTCTATCTCGAAGCCCCCTTTGGATATTTTCCAATGTTGTCACATAAAAAATGCATCTTTCCCAAGCGATAGTGCTATTTGCCGATTTTACTCTGAGTAACAATAACGAAACAGCAGCCAAGCGCTCTTCGAGATGGCGCAAATGCTCCCCAGGAGTTCTTTTAAAATTTCGTAATTTTTTCAAAAAATATACATATCTATTTAAACTGCTGGGGCTCGATAGAGCGTATAAATCTGAACGGCTTACATTGCTTTCATGTCGCCTGTAAAAAAGATAAACGTCTTCCACAATTGTCCTGCAATTTAGAAAAGAACCGGCTGTGTGAAGCCAGTCATCATGTGCGTAATGTCCACAATCAGCGGTTGGCAACGGTAAGGCTATTTGCATCAACTCACGGCGTATCACAGTGCAACAACCATGGATCTGATTGTGCGAACCACCGCTCAGTCTGCGTTGATTGTTGAGGAGGGTTGTGCTTGAGACTACGGCATCTTTACTGAAAAAGACGCAATCATGCGCAGCAATTAGCAAATTCGGCGCGTTTTCGAATATTGAGACGATTGAGCGTATTTTGTCCCTAAACCATATGTCATCTTGATCGCACAAAAACACGATATCGCCTGATGTTAAAAGGAGAGCCCGCTCAAAGTTCTTAGCATAACCGATATTGCTTGAGTTTAAATATACTTTCACTGGGAAAGGGCATAGAAGTGCGAAATTTTCAACTATCAGTTGCGATGAATCTGTCGAGGCATCATCGCAAATAACTAATTCATCAGGTAACATCACTTGATTGGCAAGGCTCTCCAACTGCTCACGAAGATATTTCCCGCCATTGTACGTCGCCATCGCGACAGAGATTTTTGGTCGCATTTCAGTCATCTCCGTTTTTAATGGCAACTAGGGACAGAAACTCTCTTCACTTCGGATTTATCGCTTCCAGAAACCTATACCATCTTAGCAACCATTTCAGGGGACGTTGGAGATGAATGCCGTCATAACTCGACCGTCCCTGTTTGATAGCTTCGCTCGCTTCGGCCAGCCCAATCAAATGACTATTTGTGATCAAATCCTCGACCCGACTGAACCCAGCGGCGGCGAGACCCAACCTCAAAGAACTGCGGTTGGACAACACTAGGTGGAGTGGCGGCTCGAGCCCCCGCCAGTTCTTCAAATATCTCTTATGCCCAATACTCTGAATGTTTGGTGTTGCAAGCCATAGTTGCCCACCCGGCCTTAAAAGCCGATGACAGGGCGGTCTCAAATCTGAAGTGCACCACCAAGTTTTGATAGCTCTTCCATAAAGACTTCCTCTGGCGTTTGGAAGCCCAACACTGCGCGTGGCCT
>JAYVYB010000213.1:0-10779 GCA_043784625.1 Methylovirgula sp. | reverse complement strand
GCAGGCCCTCCTCGCAGAAGAGGCGCTGCACAGCGATGACGACGAGGAAGAAGAACAGCTCAACGGCAACGGTCGCCGCTCCCGCCGCCATAAAGGCCGTTCGCGCGATGGCAACCTGGCCAAGGCCGCCGAGGGTGATGACAGCGTTTCTGAACCGAGCGAAGAGGCCGAAAATGCCGCTCACGCGGACGACGCCCACGCAGACAATGATTTCGCCGGCCATCACGACCATGCCGATGAAGCCCATGATATACCACAGGGTATTGAAACGTTTGGCGGCACCGGCGATGAAGACGATGCGCCGAAGCGCCACGCGCGCAAAGGTGGTGACGAGGGACACGACGCGCCGCCTGCAATCGAACATCTTGGCGGCGACGCCATGGAAGAACTCCCCCGCCGGGTTCAGCGCGCGTCACGCAAGCAATATAAAATTCAAGAAGTGATCAAGCGCCGTCAGGTGCTGTTGATTCAGGTTGTCAAAGAAGAGCGCGGCAACAAGGGCGCGGCTTTGACCACCTACCTGTCTTTGGCCGGGCGCTATTCGGTGCTGATGCCAAACACAGCGCGCGGCGGCGGAATTTCCCGCAAGATCACCAATGCGGCAGACCGCCAGCGTTTGAAGAGCATTGTTCAGGATTTGGAAGTGCCGGACGGAATGGGCGTGATTTTGCGCACAGCCGGTGCGGCGCGCACCAAGGCCGAAGTGAAGCGCGATTTCGAATATTTGATGCGTATGTGGGAAACCGTGCGCGAAGTGACGCTGCAAAGCTCGGCGCCCTATCTGGTTTATGAAGAAGGGTCGCTGATCAAGCGCGCCATCCGTGATCTCTATAACAAAGACATCGATGAAGTTATGGTCGCCGGTGAAGCCGGTTATAAAGAAGCCAAGGACTTCATGCGCTTGCTGATGCCAAGCCATGCCAAGAATGTGCAGCCTTACCGCGATGTCACGCCTATGTTTGTGCGCGCTGGTGTGGAGGCGCAGCTTGATGCGATGTTCTCGACACAGGTGACTTTGCGTTCCGGTGGTTACATCGTCATCAACCAAACAGAAGCTTTGGTGGCGATTGACGTGAACTCGGGCCGTTCAACCCGTGAACATAATATCGAAGACACCGCTGTGCGCACCAATCTGGAAGCGGCAGAAGAAGTTGCTAGGCAGCTTCGCTTGCGCGACTTGGCGGGATTGATCGTTGTCGACTTCATCGACATGGAAGAAAACCGCAATAACCGCGCGGTTGAACGCAAGATGAAGGAAGCGCTGAAAAATGACCGGGCCCGTATTCAGGTCGGGCATATTTCGCACTTCGGCTTGCTCGAAATGTCGCGCCAGCGGATGCGCACCGGCGTTTTGGAAGGCTCCACCGTGGTTTGCCCGCATTGCGCAGGCGCAGGCACCGTGCGTTCCACTGCCTCCATCGCGCTGCATGTGCTGCGCGTGTTGGAAGATGGTTTGCTGAAAAACGCCCAATACAACCTCATCGTGCGCACCCGCACGGTTGTGGCGCTGTATATATTGAACCAGAAGCGCCCGCACTTGGCAGAGTTGGAAGCACGCTTCGGCATTTCCATCACGGTTTTGGCGGACGAAAGCCTGACCGGTTCGGTTTATCATGCGATGGAACGCGGCGAGTTGGCAGAACTGTTGCCAGCGCGGCCACCCGCAGCTGCGCAGGTTGAATATGCGCCTGAGCCTGAAGAAGACTTTATCGAAGAAGTCGAGGATGAAGAAGAAGCCACGCCCAAGCCGCAGCAAAATCAGAACCGTAGAGATGGCGGGCGTAGAGATGGCGGTCGCCGTGACGGCAACCGGGATCGGCCACAGCGCGAGGCCCAACAGCCCCGTGAGGATGCTGAAAACGAAGCTGTTGAAGCGGAACCCAAGGCCGGTGATGATGCGGAGGGCGAGAACACCCGCCGCAAGCGTCGGCGGCGTCGGCGTCGCGGACGCGGCGGTGATCGCGAGTCATCCGGCATTGCCGGAAATGCGCCACAACCTTCCGACGATGGTATGGCGATGGTTGCGGAAATTGCTCTGGCCGAATCGCAACGCAGTTTGATTTCCGAAGTGGGAGACAGCGCCAAAGCCATGTTGGCTGCCGAGGCTTCCGCAATGGAGAGCGCATCGGTTTCTGTTGCTGAAGCCGCGCCTGAAACGGAAAAGCCAAAGCGCGGACGCCGCCCTGCCCGCAAGGCGGAAGCTGTTGTGGCAGATGATCCGGTCGTGGCAGAGCCTGCTCCGGCGGCAGAAGTTGCCGCACCTAAAAAGCGCGGACGCGTCGCCAAGCCGAAGGCAGAGAAGGTGCCTGAAGCGAACATTACTGACGCAGCGCCCGTTGCCGCCCCTGTTGCACCACCGGAAGCCGTGAAAGTTGAGATTAAGGCTGATGCGGTCAAGGCCGCTCCGGCTGTGGTTGCTCCAGCGATCGTTGAACCCACCGCTCCGGCGGTTGAATCAACTGTGCTTGACCCGTCGCAGCCGAAACGCGGCGGCTGGTGGCAGCGCGCCAAAGACAGCTTCAGCGGCAACTAAAGCCGACTGATATGCGATTTTTCAGGGCCGGAGAGCACATGCTTTTCGGCCTTGATCGTGTCTTAATCCTCTGGTGTGTTATACATTAGAAAACAGGTCGAAAATTCGACCTTGTAAGCGAAGCTCGGCTTGAACGAACGGCCTGCTGATTATTGGAGAGCGTTATGCGGTTGAAACTTTGGATGTGTCTTGCTTTGATGTTTTCCGCGCCGTTACCATTGGCGGGCGCAGCAGAGCTTAACCGCGACGAGATTGGCGGCATTGTAAAAGACTACATTTTGCAACATCCGGAAGTTTTGCGCGAAGCACTGACGGCGTTGGCCAAAAAAGAAAAAGACGCTGAAACCGCTGCGACAGCCAAGCTCACCACTGACATGACCGGCGAACTCTACACATCATCGCACCAGGCTGTGGTGGGTAATGCGAATGGCAAAACGGTTCTGGTCGAGTTTTTTGACTACAATTGCGGATATTGCAAAAAGAGCATCGACGACATTGCAACTTTGATGAAGCAGAACCCTGATTTGAAGGTGATTTTGAAAGACTTCCCGGTCTTGGGCCAAGGCTCGATCGAGGCCAGCAAAGTGGCAACCGCAGTGCGGAACCAGCTTAAGGGCGACGCCTTTTGGGACTACCACAAAAGCCTGCTGCTGAAGCGAAACCCCAATGGTGTCGGCAAGGCGGACGCTATTGAAATTGCCAAAGCCAAGGGCGTTGACATGGACAAGCTGGCCAAGGATATGGCCGCCGATGACAATGCCAAGGGTATTGTCGAGGTCATGAAAATTGGCGACAGGCTTGGTTTAACCGGTACGCCCAGCTTCGTTGTTGGCGGTGAAGTTGTGGTGGGAGCCGTGGGTTATGACGCGCTCCACGAGAAGCTTGCCAACACGATGAGCTGTGGCAAATCTGTTTGTTTGTAAGTTTTGTCTACCTCAAGACGGTTGGCTGGCCCACATTGAGCAGCCTTCCGCGCTGGATAAACCGCTCATTCGAACCGACGATTGCGTTTTAAGCCTTCCCTCTGGCTTTTGAAGCAGTTAAGACACAATGGGGGATGTCAGATTTATGGCTTTTATTTCGGTGTTTGTCACACAAACGCTTGAGGCGTGTGAAACTGCGCCCCTTAGCTCCTCTGTACTCCTGAGGATAACCCGCGGATTTACCATTGCAGGCTCAATGCTGACAGTGCAATCTCTCCCTTCAAATTCTCAACTGAAGAGCTGATCGACCATGAAAAGCCCTACTCCCGCGCCTGCTAAAACCACGAAGCCGGACGCTATTGACTCCGAGCTGGTGCGTAAATTGGCTCAACTTCTCAATGAAACCGACCTCGCGGAGCTTGAGGTGGAAAAAGGCGATTTGCGCATCCGTGTGGCGCGCTATTCCGCCGCTGCACCGCAAATCCAGCACTACGCTCCCCCTGTTCCACAGCAACAGACAGCGCCGGCAGTGTCCACGCAAGCAGCCGCCCCGGCAGCCCCTGCCGCCGCCGTGGTGAACTCTGAAAATGTACTCAAGTCGCCGATGGTTGGTACCGCATTCCGGCGGCCAAGCCCCGATTCCAAGGCATTTGTCGAGATTGGTTCTGTGGTGAAAGCGGGCGACCGGGTGTTGTTGGTGGAGGCAATGAAGACTTTCAACGAAATCCTTGCTCACCGTTCTGGAACCGTAACCGCAACCAACGTTGAAGACGGACAACCGGTGGAATATGGCCAAGCTCTCATGACAATCGAGTAATCAGCATGTTTGACAAAATTCTGATTGCCAATCGCGGAGAGATCGCACTTCGTATTCTTCGCGCCGCCAAAGAGCTTGGCATCGCCACGGTGGCGGTTTATTCCACGGCAGACAAAGACGCCATGCATGTTAAGCTGGCAGACGAGAGCGTTTGCATAGGCCCGCCGGCAGCGCGTGATTCCTATCTGCACATTCCAGCACTGTTGGCCGCCTGTGAAATAACCGGCGCGGATGCAATTCATCCCGGCTATGGATTTTTGTCGGAAAACGCCCGGTTTGCAGAAATTTTAGCCGAGCACAACATCACCTTTATCGGCCCCAAAGCGGAGCATATCCGCATCATGGGTGATAAAATTGAGGCCAAACGCACTGCGCGGCGGCTGGGTATTCCATGTGTTCCGGGTTCTGACGGCGGCATCACCGATGATGTTGAGGCCCATAGGGTCGCCAACGAAATCGGCTATCCGGTTTTGGTCAAAGCGGCCTCAGGTGGCGGCGGACGTGGCATGAAGGTTGCCCGCTCGCCGGATGAGCTCTCAAACGCACTGTCCACCGCCCGCACGGAGGCCAAAGCGGCGTTTGGGGACGACGCTGTATATTTGGAAAAATATCTCGAAAAGCCCCGCCATATCGAAATTCAGGTGTTGGGTGACGGGCTGGGCAACGCCATTCATTTGGGCGAGCGCGATTGCTCGCTGCAACGGCGTCACCAGAAGGTTTTTGAAGAGAGTCCATCCCCTGCCCTCAACGATGCGCAACGCGCGGAAATTGGTGAAACTGTCGCCAAAGCAATGCGCGAGCTGAAGTATCAGGGTGTCGGCACCGTAGAGTTTTTGTATGAGGACGGCAGGTTTTATTTCATCGAAATGAACACCCGCATTCAGGTGGAACATCCGGTAACCGAAATGATCACCGGGATCGATCTGGTCAACGAGCAGATCAAGATTGCCGCCGGGTCGCCTTTGACCATTTCACAAGAGGATGTTCGTTTTTCCGGCCATGCCATTGAGTGCCGCGTCAACGCTGAAAATCCGGCCACTTTCCGGCCCTCGCCAGGCAAAATATCCTATTATCATCCGCCCGGCGGGCTTGGAGTGCGCGTGGATAGCGCTGTCTACCAAGGCTATGTCATCCCGCCGCATTATGACAGCCTTGTGGGCAAGCTCATTGTGCATGGGCGCAGCCGTAACGAGGCTCTGCTACGTTTGCGTCGTGCGCTGGATGAGTTCATCGTTGATGGCATTGAGACCACCCTGCCGCTGTTCCGAACTTTGGTGCGCAATTCGGACATTCAAAACGGAATGTACGACATTCATTGGCTGGAAAAGTTTCTTGATGCCGGCGGCATGGCTGAGGGTTAATCGAGCGGCTTTTTGCGGCTTTGCGCACATTTTTGCCATATTTTGTTCATGCGGCAATCAGGATTGGATTGATAAAAGATCATAGTCCGGAGCATTGATGGAACTGTTTTGACCGGTTTGCGTTTAAGCACGACGGGATGGAGATAATTTTATGAACAAGGCATTGCTGGTAGCAACATTTACAGGATCACTCATTGCGGCGGGTTTGAGTTTTGGATCCGGCGCGCTCGCGCAATCTGCTGATTGTGCGCAAACCGACACATTTAACAACCGCCAAGGCCGCGTCCCTTGCCCTCAGGTGCAGCCGGATTATCGTCGGCCGCCAACACAGCAGCCGGATTTCCGCCGTCCGCCGCCGGATTATCGTCCGGAGCCGCCGCGCGCCGATAACGATTGGCAGCGGCGTCAACGCGAAGAGGAATGGCGTCGTCGTCACCGCGAGCGGCCAGTCTTTATAGAGCCCGGCCCGCAGATTTATATTCAACCTCCCGTGGTTTATGATGCGCCACAGCCGGTTTATGGTGGCGGACGTTGGGTGCCCTGCGCACGCGAGTCCGGTGTTTGCGATGTGCCTTACTCGACCCGGGTGCGATTTGGACGCAACGGACGCTATGCCTATCAAGATGTGGACGGCCCGATCCGCTGTTCAAACCGCGATTTTGGCGATCCAGCCCCCGGCGTTCGCAAAAAGTGTGACTATCTCGCTGAATAGCAGATGAAGTTTTGGGAGGGCGAAGTTGCTGAAAGGTGCTTCGCCCTTTTCTGTTTAACGGGAGGTTATCTTGACAAAGCAGCAAGATGATCAAAACGACGACCTGAACATCACCGCTGACTTGCTGCTGCGCGCCTATTCCATTGGCTTGTTTCCCATGGCGGAACATGCGGACGACACCAAGCTGTTTTGGTTGGATCCACCCCAGCGCGGAATCTTTCCACTCGATGGCCTGGTTGTTGGCCATTCGCTGGCCAAGTTGGTGCGGCGCGATCATTTCAAAGTGACGATCAACACCTGCTTTGCCGCCGTGGTTGCGGCATGCGCCGAGCAAACCACAACGCGCAACGATACATGGATAAATGCGGACATAAAGCGGCTCTACTCCGAATTACACCAAGGCGGATTTGCGCATAGCGTTGAGGTTTTTGACGAAAACGGGCTGGCGGGCGGACTTTACGGCGTGGCTATGGGCGGCGCATTTTTTGGCGAGAGCATGTTCCACCGCGCCCGCGACGCGTCCAAGGTGGCGCTGGTTCATTTGGTGGCGCGATTAAGGCTATGCGGCTTTCAATTGCTCGACACCCAGTTTGTGACACCGCACCTCGCGTCAATGGGCGCAATTGAAATCGAACGCTCCGACTATTTGAACCGGCTGCAACAGGCGCTTGACGTGGACGCGGATTTTACAACGCCGATTGCCCTAACGGGATCGTCCATTTTACGCGTCGTTTCTAGTTTGGAATTGGATCCAAGCCGTTAAGGTCAAGCTCCGGCGGCGGGTCGACGGGGACAATCTTGCGGGTACTTTTCGGTTTTTTCACAGCGGGTTCTGCGGGTGCCTTGGCCCCCGGAGCGGGCCCGACATTGATCGGCGCACCATCGCCGCCACCAATATCCGCGGGCGCATTGCCCGCCGGCGCGAGCTGGGTCGGGGCCAAAGGCTGCGGCGCTGTGGTTTTCTTCTTCGGTACAGTGCCGGGCGCGGGCGGTGGTGGCGCATCCGGGGTTGCGACCGGCTCCACCGGATTGGCGATGACGGTCTTGCCACCCTTACAATCTGTGAGCCAGACATCATAAACCGCGTGTTCCACGCCGTGCAGGCCGGGGCTGGCCGCAAACATCCAGCCCGAGAACAGCTTGTTATATTCTTTGGTGGAGGTTAGCTCGGTGACGTCAACGAAGGCGTCGGTTTGCGGCGCTTCGGTCGGCGGGCGGGTGTAACAAATTTTCGGTGTCACCTGCAAAGTGCCGAATTGCACCGTCTCATCGATCGCCACTTCAAAGGTGATGATGCGCCCGGTGATTTTGTCTAGGCCGGCGAACAGCGCCAAGGGATTTTTGATGCGGTCAGCAAAAGCCGGACTAGATGTGATGCACACCAAACCGAGCGCCAAGGCTATGCGGGACTTCTTGGTGGGCAAAAACATTGCTAATCCGCAGAATCATTGATGAAAATTGATATATTCCAACTATATATGGCCGAAACTTGTGGCAAAACCAAGCCCGCAGCGGCTCTACTTAGGCTGATTGCATGTGGATTGCGCCTTGAAACTCAGCGCATCCATTTTCTCGCGGAAGGCTTTGGTTTCGTCCGGGTTCATTTTGTTGATGGCGGCAATATAGTCCTGCCGTTTTCCGCTCATTCCAGCGACAACGGCGTCAGATTCTGCGGGCTTCAAATCTTTGGTCAAGTCCGCCTGACAGGTGCAACTGGACTCAGAAACCTCGCCAACTGCCATACAGGCCGCTTTGAAATCATCGGTGGAGGCTGCCAAACCGGAGGCAGCGTTCAGGGTTGCCAGCACAACCGCCGCTAAAAAACCTTGATACCTCAAGTGTTTGGCGTCCAAGGCTGATAGTCGGCGCTGACAGGAGGATGTTTGCCGGAGCGCGCCAGAGACCCCTCCGGGCGATAGGCCTGCGCCGTACCGGTCATGTTTTGCTGATGGGGCAATTGCCACTCTTTGGCTTGATAATCTTCCTTGGAGGGCGGCACATCCACAGTGTGATGCAGCCAGCCGTTCCAGCCCGGCGGTACGGTGGACGCTTCGGAAACGCCGTTATACATCACCCAGCGGCGCTGAAAGCCCAGAGCCTTATCAACCTTACCGCCAGCGGTCTGGAAATAGGTGTTGCCGAACTCGTCCTTGCCGACCTCTTCGCCATGACGCCAGGACCAAAACCGCGTGTTGAGCGTGGCACCGTTCCACCAGGTGAAAAATTGTAAAATGCCCTGCTTCATCGCTGATAATTCCTGCAAAATGTAAGATTGACTATGGCGAAATGGGGGTGATTTTGCAAGTGCGAACTGGGGCGGGACTTGATCAGGCTTTTTCACATAGGTAATATGTTCCCATGGGCGGCGCGGTTTATATGATGACAAATAGGCCAAACGGCACGCTCTACACTGGCGTCACTGCGGATTTGGCGCGGCGGGCTTATGAGCATCGCGAAGGATTGACCAAAGGCTTCACCAAACGCTACGGGCTCAAAATGTTGGTGTACTACGAATATTACGACGATATTGGCGACGCCATACAACGCGAACGAAACCTCAAACACTGGTCGCGGGCTTGGAAAGTTGCGCTGATTTTAAAGTTTAATCCCGGGTGGCATGATCTTTATGAGGATTTGGCATGAGCGCGCTGTTTTCGTGGATGGCCGGATCAAGTCCGGCCATGACGAGCTAAAACCGCGAAACACTCTGTTGAGACCACACCTTTGCAGAACCACTCCTTTGCAGAACCACACCTGTGTAGAGCCACACCTTTGCAAACAGGAACAGCATTATCATAATAATATTTTAAGTTGGCAACCCTTGATGCATCATAGTTTTCCACTGTAGTTGTATTAGTAACTGTTTGTGTAAAACCTTTGGCCAAATCAAATCTAAATCCATCGACTTTATATTCATCTAACCAAAAATTTACAGAGCGCTGAACAAGGTATTTGGTGGCTGTGGAAGTATGGTTGAAATCGTTAAAAACGCTGTACGGATGAGGTGCAGTAACATTAAGCCAGGGATTATTAGCTGCGGGCTGATTTGTAGAATTGTTCCAATACAATTTTGCCTGTGGTGCATTGCCTGTGCAATGGTTATAAACAACATCCAGAATAACTGCAATTCCATTTTGGTGACATTTATCAATAAACTCTTTTAATTTATTTTTTGGTCCATAATATTTATCAGGTGCAAAATAAAAAGACGGATTATAGCCCCAGCTTTCATTACCATCAAACTCATTTATTGGCATTAATTCAATGCTGTTTATACCTGTATTTTTTAAGTATTGAAGAGAATCAATTAATGACTGATAACTATGTTCTGCAGTAAAATCTCTTATTAAAAGTTCATAAGTAATTAAATTTTTCTTATCAGGTTTTATAAAATTGTTAGAAACCCATGTATACTGAGGTTCAGCTGTTTGTAAAATACCTACCAGGCCTGTCGTTAAACCTGTGGGATATGGTTTAAGGTTGGGATAAGTTAGTGCACTTATGTAAGGATCATTATCAGGGTCCAGCACTTTTTGAGTGTATGGATCAGCAATTTTTATAGCATTATCAACGAGGTATTGAAATCCATATTCAATACCGGGTGTAAGTCCATTAACAGTTAACCAATAATAATTACCGTCAGGTGTTTTATTCATTTGGTTAGCACAACTTTGTACCCAGTTTGTAAAATCTCCAACTATAATAACACTCGTTTTATTTGGTGCGAATAATACAAGCGTAGCAGATGTATTATTGGGATCATAATTTATACCTTCAACAAGACCTGCGGGCAAAGGGGCAATCGTTTGCGTTGAAGGAATGTAAAAAGAGAAAGAATCTTTTTTTAATCCACTTCCATCATTACCCTCAAACATTATTTTCTGATCACACGCTGTTGAGATTGTCGGATTGGCTGATATGGAAGTTGCACCTGTCGCCGTATTAACGGTATTTCCATTTAATTTTATTGTAAGCGCTGCATTATTGGAAGCTACTCCTGTAATATTTACAGCACCACCTAAAGGCACTGAAATTGGCTCTGCATAAGGAATATAACGTGGCTCGAATGGTGGAAGGTTAAGCCTTACATTAAATTGTCCAGCGGCGTAAACAGGAATGTACATATCACTCAAATCTGAATTTACTTCTTTTAAATTACCGGAAGCATTCCTAAAAATTACATTTACTTTAATGATAGTTTCGCTTGCAGGCACAGCAAAAAATGTACGCACACTTACCGGATTGTTGCTATTATCTTTTAGCGTATACTGATATTTATTTGCACCCAATGCTGTTGCATTTGCTAATGGATTTGTAGATCCGTAAACAAATTTTACATACCTCCAATCCGATGGTCCGGTACTTAAATTTGTAATTACTCCAACATGCATGTACACATTTGAAGAATTTCCGCCTTCAAAGTTTAAGAGTCC
>JAYVYB010000212.1:0-3700 GCA_043784625.1 Methylovirgula sp. | reverse complement strand
GCGCGGGCGGGTTTCGGCGATTTTGTCGGCTTTAACAGCGCATGGGGTTACTGGCTCAGCGCCTGGATTGGCAATGTCTCCTATGTGGTTCTGATTTTCGGCGCTTTAAGCTATTTCTATCCTGCCTTTGGCGCAGAGGGAAACACATGGCAAGCAATTGTCGGCGCGTCGGTATTGCTTTGGCTGGTGCATGCGCTGGTGCTTGCGGGAATTCGACAAGCTGCCATCGTTAATCTTGTAGCGACCATTGCCAAGTTGGCTCCCCTGTTCATTTTCATTGTTGCGGCGCTGGTCGCTTTTAATCTCCCGACCTTTAAGCTGGATTTCTGGGGAACCGGAACGCCCGCTCTCGGGACGATCATGGCGCAAGTCAAAAGCACCATGCTAGTGACATTATGGGTTTTCATCGGCATCGAAGGGGCGAGCGTCGTCTCGGCCCGAGCAGCAAATCGGCCCGACATTGGCAAGGCGACCATTCTTGGCTTCATTACCGCGCTCAGTCTCTATTTACTGGTTTCATTGGTTTCCTTTGGTGTGATGTCCCAGCCAGAGCTTGCGACATTGCCCGGCGCTGCCTCCCTGGCCAATGTGCTGGAAAAGGCTGTTGGCCCATGGGGCTCAATTCTGGTGCGGGTCGGACTGGTGATTTCAGTTGCCGGAGCCTTCCTGAGCTGGACATTGTTTGCTGCGGAAATTCCTTACCGCGCCGCGCGGGAGGGCATTTTGCCAGCGGTTTTTGCAACTGAAAACCAAAACGGTTCGCCTGTTGGCGCATTGTGGATTACCAATATTCTGGTTCAGATTTTCCTGATCATCACTTTTTATGCCAATTCGACTTATCTGGCGCTATTTTACATCGCCTCAACGGCCATTTTGGTTCCCTACGTGCTGTCAGGTGCCTATGCACTCAAGCTTGCGTTAAGCGGTGAGAGCTACGGCGCGCAGGAAAATCGCGCCCGCGATATGCTCATCGGGGCGGTGGCGATGATCTACGGCGTGTGGCTGATTTACGCCGCCGGGCCGAACTTCCTGTTAATGTGCGCTCTGCTCTATGCACCCGGCGTTCTGGTCTATTGGTGGGCGCGCAAATCCAATAATGCTAAAGCCTTCAGCGTGGCGGAAGCTTTGCTGGCGTATGGCATTTTCGCCGCTGCGGCTCTCGCCGCTTACTTGATGTGGACCGGCACGATCAGCGCCCTCTGAGGACAGAATTTCATGACCGACCATGCTCCACTTGGCGTCTACTCAGAAATCGGCAAGCTTCGAACAGTACTCACCTGCCGCCCCGGCCTTGCGCAGCAGCGCCTGACCCCATCAAACTGCCGTGACCTGCTGTTTGACGATGTATTCTGGGTGCATGAAGCCAAAAACGACCATCACGACTTCACCGTCAAGATGGAAGAACGCGGTGTTGAAGTGCTGGAAATGCACGATCTCTTGAGTGAAACGCTGGACGATGACGCGGCGCGCAAATGGCTGCTCGACCATAAGTTCACCGAGAACGAGGTCGGCATCGGAATGATCGACGAGATCAAGGGCTGGCTCGGCAGTCTTGAATCGCCGCAGCTGGCGGAGTTTCTCATTGGTGGCATTTTAGTCGCCGATGTACCTTTCAAGATTCATGGCATGTTCGGTATGTATCTCGGCCCGCATGGTTTTATTACGCCGCCGCTGCCTAATATGATTTTCACCAGAGACACCAGCGCCTGGATTTATGGTGGCGTCACGCTGAACCCGATGCACTGGCAAGCGCGGCGGCAAGAAACGCTGTTGACCGCCGCAGTTTACCGGTTTCATCCCCGCTTCAAAGACCATGATTTCAAAATTTGGTGGGGCAACCCTGAAAAGGATTTCGGATCAGCGACATTGGAAGGCGGCGATATTATGCCCATCGGCAGTGAAATTGTGTTGGTTGGCATGGGTGAACGCTCGTCCCCGCAAGCTGTCGGGCAATTGGCGCGAGCCTTGTTTGCGGCTAGCGCGGCAAACCGCGTTATCGCCTGCCAGATGCCGCAAAGCCGCTCCGCCATGCATTTCGATACGGTTTTCACGCTGTGTGACCGCGATGTTGCAACCAGCTTTGTTGAAGTGGCGGCTCAATTGCGCTGCTACAGCCTGCGCCCGGGCGACAAGCCCGGCGCTGTCGATGTCCGGCAGGAGACCAAGCCCATTTTTGATCTGGTTGCAGAGAGTCTGAAGCTCAAGAAACTACGGATCATTGCCACCGGTGGTGACGCCGCTGAACAGGAACGCGAGCAATGGGACGACGGTAACAATGTCATTGCCTTGGAGCCGGGTGTCGTCATGGCTTATGACCGCAATGTTTACACCAACACACTGCTGCGCAAGGCCGGTGTTGAAGTCATCACCATTCGCGGTGCCGAACTCGGGCGCGGACGCGGCGGCGGCCATTGCCTTACCTGCCCTATTTCTCGCGACGCTGTTATTTAAGGCTGCAAAATGTCATTTAATCTGAAAAATCGCTCATTCCTGACACTTCGTGACTTCACACCCGACGAAATCCGTTTTCTTTTGAAACTCTCCGCTGAACTCAAAGCGGCAAAATATTCGGGGCAGGAACAGCAACGTCTGCGCGGCAAAAGCATCGCGCTGATTTTCGAAAAGGCCTCGACCCGCACCCGCGTCGGTTTCGAAGTGGCGGCCTATGATCAAGGTGCGCATGTCACCTATCTTGGCCCCAGCGGCACCCAGATCGGCTATAAGGAAACCATGAAAGATACGGCGCGAGTTCTGGGCCGCATTTATGATGCAATTGAATATCGCGGGTTTGGACAGAACGTCGTTGAAGATTTGGCCAAACATGCTGGCGTACCGATTTACAACGGCCTTACCGACGAATTTCACCCGACACAGGTGCTGGCTGATTTACTGACTATGCAGGAACATAGCGACAAGCCGCTGGGTCAGATTAAATTCTGCTTCATGGGCGACGCGGGCAATAATATGGGTGATTCTCTGCTGATTGGTGGGGCCAAGATGGGCATGGACGTGCGGCTCTGCGCACCAAAATCCTGCTGGCCAATCCAGAGCGTCATTGATGCTGCGGAAAATATTGCCACAGAAACCGGTGCTAAAATCACCATCAGCGACGACATTGCATTTGCAGTGAACCATTGCGATTTTCTCTACACCGACGTTTGGCTTTCCATGGGCGAACCGGAAGAAAAATGGGCAGAACGTATCGGTGAGCTGAAAGGTTTTCAAATTAATGCGCAGGTGATGAAACTCACCCATAATCCTATTTGCAAGTTCATGCATTGCCTGCCCGCGTTTCACAATGCCGAAACAAAAGTCGGCAAGGACATCAAAGCCAAACTTGGCCTTGATGCGATGGAAGTCACCGAAGAGGTGTTTGAATCTCCGGCCTCGATTGTGTTTGATCAGGCTGAAAACCGCATGCACACGATCAAAGCCATCCTTGTTGCAACCATCGGAGCTTGAAATGCGCATTGTTATCGCGTTGGGCGGCAACGCAATGTTGCTAAGGGGCGAAGGCCTTTCCGCCGAAAACCAGCGCACAAACATCAAACGCGCCGCCATTTCTATTGCTGCGGTGATCAACGCCGGACACGAGGTGATTGTTACTCATGGCAATGGCCCGCAGGTGGGTTTGCTCGCTCTGGAAGATGCCAAACCGGGTGGAGCCCACTTCCCACTCGATGTGATTACCGCTGAAACA
>JAYVYB010000211.1:0-10332 GCA_043784625.1 Methylovirgula sp. | reverse complement strand
CGCTGAGCCAGGAACATCAGCGTGAACCCGCCGACAATCGCGGCGACCAGCCGGGCTTCAAGCAAATTGAACAGCAGCGCGCCGACTACCGTTCCCACCAGACCAAATGGAACGAGAAACTTGAGGAATTTGAAGTCGAAGTCTTTGCGGAAAGCTGCCAATCCCAGCAAGTCCATCATCAGCAGCAGCGGCATCAGGATGGCGGCAGCCTGCGGAACCGTCACGGCCAGCGCCATCACCGGTACGGCCAGCGAGCCGAAACCCGCGCCAAAACCGCTTTTGCTGATGCCCAGCATCAGCACGGCGGGAATGGCAACAGCATAAAAAAACGGATCGGTAATCAGGGGGAATGCCACGGCGGGATATCTTTCTGGCCTGCCTCATGCCGCCTGAACGTGAATGGGCAGTCAAGAGCTTTCCGAGTTACGAATCCGGGCGCGCCAGGTTCAATGCGGCCGCACCTTGCCTGGCCACCCGGGCACCGCCTCAGGCGGCCTTCAAACACGCTCCAGAATAAGCGCGATGCCCTGGCCCACGCCAATGCACATGGTGCACAGCGCATAGCGCCCGCCGCTTGCATGCAAACGATTCACAGCCGTGGTGGCCAGGCGCGCGCCGCTGGCACCCAGCGGATGGCCCAGCGCAATCGCGCCGCCACGAATATTGACGCGCTCATTGGTGAGGTTAAACGCCTGCATGAAGCGCAAAACCACAGCGGCAAAGGCCTCGTTGACCTCGAAAACATCGATATCCGAGATGTTCATTCCGGCGCGGGCGAGCACCTTTTTGGTGACATCGACCGGGCCGGTGAGCATCAAAGCCGGTTCTGAGCCAATATTGGCGAAGGCGCGTATTTTTGCGCGTGGCTTCCAGCCGCCGCGTTTTCCCGCTTCGGCATTGCCAATCAACACCGCTGCCGCACCATCAACGATGCCGGAGGAGTTTCCGGCGTGATGGACATGGTTGATTTCTTCTATTTCGGGATGCGCCTGCATAGCCACCGCATCGAAGCCGCCCTGCTGGCCCATCATGGTGAAGCTGGCCTTGAGCGAAGCCAGCGACTGCATATCTGTTCCGGGGCGCAAGTGCTCGTCTTTGGCCAGAATTGTCAGGCCATTGACGTCCTTAACCGGCACAACGGATTTGTCGAAATAGCCCTTTGCCCAGCTGTCTGCCGAACGGCGCTGGCTTTCAACCGCATAGGCGTCGACGTCGTCGCGCGAAAAGCCATATTTGCTGGCGATCAAATCTGCAGACACACCCTGCGGCATAAAATAAGCGGGAATAGCGATGCTCGGGTCTACCGGCCACGCGCCGCCCGATGCGCCGATACCGACACGGCTCATGGACTCAACACCGCCTGCAACGGTTACGTCATGCTGACCGGACATGATCTGCGCCGAGGCAAAGTTGATGGCATCCAGTCCAGAGGCACAAAACCGGTTGATCTGGATGCCGGGGACTTCATGGCCATAGCCTGCGGAAATTGCCGCCATGCGGGCAATGTCGCCACCCGCCTCGCCAACAGGGTCAACACATCCCAGAATAACGTCATCGACCGTGGAGGTGTCGAGTTTGTTGCGCTTTTTCAGCGCCTTTAATGCGGTGGTGGCGAGGCCAAGCGTTGAAACTTCATGCAAGGAGCCATCAGCTTTGCCGCGCCCGCGCGGGGTGCGGACATGGTCATAGATAAATGCGTCAGTCATTGGTGGTCTCCCTTGAATTTTCTAAAACATATCCGCTGGCATCGCCATCATTGTATCTGCGCCGGTATTGATGCGGGCGAGATGCGCGCCGGTTTCCGGCATCATCCGCTCGAAGAAGAACTTTCCGGTCATCAGTTTGGCATCCATGGTGGCAGCCTGCGTGCTATCTGCGGCTTTGCGCGCCAATGCCGCTTTGGCGATTTTGCCCCACATCAGGCCGAAAGCCACCAAACCAAACATATGCATGTAATCATAAGACGCTGCGCCGGCATTGTCGGGCTTGGCCAGACCATTTTGCATCAGCCACATTGTCGCCTGTTGCAGGTGGCCAACGCCTTTTTGAAGGCCAGCGACGTAGGGCTTCATCGCCTCATCGGCCTCGTTTTCCTTGAGGAAGGCGGCGCACTCGCCAAAGAATGTCGTGACAGCGCGTCCGCCGTTGAGCCCGAGTTTGCGACCCACCAGATCAAGCGCCTGAATGCCGTTTGCGCCTTCATAAATCATGGCAATGCGGGCATCGCGGACAAATTGCTCCATGCCCCATTCACCGATGTAGCCGTGGCCGCCAAACATCTGCTGCGCTTTGACACAATTGTCGAAACCGATATCGGTGAGACACCCTTTCAAAATCGGCGTCATCAGACCCAGATGATCTTCTGCCGCCTGACGGGTTTTTTCATCGGTGGAGTGGTGCACGACATCAGCTTTGAGCGCTGTCCAAATCACCAAGGCGCGGGCTGCCTCGTTAAAAGCACGAATGCTGAGCAGGTTCCGCCGCACATCCGGATGAACCAGAATGGGGTCAGCGGCTTTGCCGGGCTCTTTGGCGCCTGAAATCGAGCGGCCCTGCAAGCGGTCTTTGGCGTAGGCGGCAGCATTTTGATATGCCACCTCGGACAGCGAAAGTCCCTGAATGGCCACACCAAGGCGCGCCTCGTTCATCATCACGAACATGGCGTTAAGGCCTTTGTTCTCGGTGCCGAGCAAAGTGCCGATGGCACCGTCATAGTTCATCACACAGGTGGAATTGGCGTGAATGCCCATTTTATGCTCGATCGAGCCGCATGAAACCGGATTGCGCGCGCCAAGAGAGCCATCAGCGTTGACGTGGAATTTCGGCACCAGAAACAGCGAGATGCCTTTGGTGCCCTGCGGCGCTCCTTCAATGCGCGCCAGCACAAGATGAATGATATTGTCCGCCATATCGTGTTCACCGGCAGAGATGAAAATCTTTTGTCCGGTTATCGCATAGGTTCCATCGCCCTTCGGCACAGCTTTGGTCTTGAGCAGCCCAAGATCCGTGCCGCAATGCGGCTCAGTCAGGTTCATGGTGCCGGTCCATTCGCCCGAAATCATCTTCGGGGCGAACATAGCCTTTTGCGCATCATTGCCGTGCTGGAGCAGCGCCGCCGTTGCGCCTTGGCTCAGGCCTGGATACATGGTGAAGGCCATATTGGCCGAGGCGCAATATTCCATCACTGCTGAACCCAAAACATATGGCAGCCCTTGGCCGCCAAACGCGGCAGGGGCGGAAATACCAACCCATCCGCCATCTTTAAAAGCGTTGTAGGCTTGTTTGAAGCCCTTCGGCGTGGTGACCGACGCGTCGGCGTTGCGGGTGCAGCCCTCAAGGTCGCCGGAATGATTTATCGGCTGCAGCACTTCTTCCGAAATTTTAGCGGCTTCTTCCAAAACAGCCTCGACCACATCGATGGTGGCATCGGCAAAGCCGGGAAGGTTGCCATAATTTTGATAGTGAAAAACATCATTCAACAAAAATAAGGTGTCTTGAACTGGGGCCTTATAACTTGGCATGGGTCTCTCCCGGTCTTTTTCAGCATGATGAACCCGCTTTGATGGAATTGGAAGCAGGTTGATGAGAATTTGATTGTTTACATGTAAACTATATCAATTGAATTTGCAAGTTCACTGTCGGATTAATTGCTTGCGCTTGACCCGTAGGTTTCCGATAAGAAAATTCAAATTTACAACAGTTTGCGTGTTTGAGGCAGTCTGCAGGCCTAGGAGGCTTGCAGCTTTATAACAGTTTGGATACCCGATGACCGAAGTTTTTCCCGCCGCGCTGGTTGAGGCCGCGCAAACATCCTCCGCCTGGCCTTTTGAAGAAGCCCGTAAGCTGGTGGCGCGTCTTGAAAAAACGAAAAAAGCCGAAGTCACTTTCGAAACCGGATATGGTCCATCGGGGCTGCCGCATATCGGTACATTTGGTGAAGTTGCGCGCACAACCATGGTGCGGCAGGCTTTCCGCTTGCTCACCAACGACAGCATCCCGACCAAGCTCATAGCGTTTTCCGATGACATGGACGGCCTGCGCAAGGTGCCGACCAACGTCCCCAATCAGAACATGCTGTTGAAACATCTGGGCAAGCCGCTGACGCGCGTGCCTGATCCGTTTGAAAAGTTTGAGAGCTTTGCCGCGCATAACAACGCCATGCTGCGGGATTTTCTGGATCAGTTCGGCTTTGACTACACTTTCATGTCATCGACAGAAGCCTATACGTCCGGTCGGTTTGACGCAGCGCTGTTGCGCATGTTGGAGCGCTATCGTCAGGTGATGGCGATTATGCTGCCTACATTCCGCGAAGAACGCGCGGCCAGCTATTCGCCGTTTTTGCCGCTACACCCGAAAACCGGTGTGGTGATGCAGGTGCCGGTGGAGGTTCTTAACGCCAAAACCGGACTTATTCGCTGGACCGACCCTGCCACAAGCGAAGTGTTCGACACGCTGGTAACCGGCGGCAAAGCCAAGCTGCAATGGAAGCCGGATTGGGCCATGCGCTGGTATGCGCTGGATATTGACTACGAAATGTCCGGCAAGGATTTGATTGATTCGGTTAAGCTGTCGGCGGAAATCGTAAAGGCGCTGGGCGGTATGCCGCCGGAAGGCTTTAACTATGAGCTGTTTCTCGACTCAGCCGGAGCAAAAATTTCCAAATCCAAAGGCAATGGCCTGACGATAGAAGAATGGCTGAACTATGCCCACCCTGAAAGCCTGTCGCTGTTCATGTATCAGAAGCCGCGCGAAGCAAAGCGCCTGCATTTTGATGTGATTCCGCGCGCCATGGATGACTACGCGCAGTTTTTGGCCGGACTGCCCAAGCAGGACGATAAGGCGAAACTGTCGAATCCGGCTTGGCACATTCACGGCGGTAACGCTCCCGCAGCGGAAGTTTTGGACACGTCCGGCACGGGTCTGACCTTTGCGATGTTGCTAAATCTGGTTGCGGTAGCAAATTCTGAGGAGCCGAAAGTTCTGTGGGGTTTTGTCCAGCGTTATGCTCCGGGGGTGTCGCCGGAAACACATCCAAAGTTGAACCAGGCTGCGAACTACGCTTTGCGGTATTACCGCGACTTTGTCCGTCCGGCAAAGACATATCGCCTCGCAGATGATGTCGAAGCGGAAGCCTTGCGCGCGCTGGCGGCAAAGCTGAAAGCTCTTCCCGCCGGGGCTTCAGCCGAAGAAATTCAAGCGACGCTCTACGATGTGGCGCGGCCAATCCCGCGTTATCAGGATATGAAAGCCAAAGGCGCAACCCCGGAGCGCCCCGGCGTCTCCAACGCATGGTTTAATACGCTGTACGAAATTCTGCTCGGCGAACCCAAGGGCCCGCGCTTTGGCTCCTTCGCAGCGCTTTATGGCGTGCCGGAAACCGTTGCCCTGATTGAAAAGGCGTTGAGCGGCGGCTTGGTGGACGAACATGCGGCATTCTTGGCGGCGCGGGCTTAGGTTTAAGCGCTGCTAATGATACACATTTTAGAACACTCATTGTTTTGAACTATAGTCACTAGTTACAAATAGTGTTCGTTCCAAATGTGTTACAAGTTATAAGCTTTCCATTGATATTATAGGTGTGTAAGCCCTGCTCAGGTTGCGGGGCCTGTGCAGCTTGTGGAGTACTGATCGTTTGACCTGCCAAGCACTGGGATTTCGCCTGAGTAGCACTTAAAAGTCCTTCTCCAAAACTTCCTGTTCTTGTCGGAGCCATAAGAGTTGCAGCATATACATTCTCACACACACTTTCGCGTGTTGAAGTCTGGGAGAGTTGATTTGACTGAGAAAAATTACGGCTAGTTTGATTTTGTTGGCAAGCAGACAGCAAAAATACATTAAATAGAGCAAATAACAGTTTCGATATTTGTTGCATAAATAAACCTCTGACAAGGCATTCAGAAATACAGCATTCAATCGCGACAAAGATAACACATATTTTCAATAGAAAAACTACTGACTCGACCAGATAATCCGGCCAATGGTCGCAACATTTTCAATCGGCAAAATCCGGTCGCCATGGTCGGGATTAAGCGAGCGCAGTTCAACGGTTTTGGGCGTTTGACGGCGGAGCTCTTTGGCCAAAACCTCGCCATCTGTGGTGCGCACCACAACCCTGTCACCGCGCCGCACCGAAGCTGTGGGCGAGACGATAATGGTATCGCCGTCGCGATACAGCGGCAACATGGAATCGCCCGCGATTTCCAAGGCGTAGGCGTGATCATCGCCGACATTGGGGAAGGCGATTTCGTCCCACCCTGCCCCGGCGGGAAAGCCGCCGTCATCAAAAAAGCCACCATCACCCGCTTGAGCAAACCCGATCAACGGAATGGTTTGCAATACGGGTGGGGCGCTGTTGCTGACAAGCCGGAGAAACTCGTTCAAATTGGAGCCGGTTGCCTCCAGCGCCTTGGCGATGGACTCTGTGGACGGCCAGCGCGGACGGCCATCAAGCGACATGCGCTTGGATTTGTTGAAGGTGGTGCTGTCAAGACCTGCCTTTTTGGCCAATGCTGACGGGCTCATGCCGTGACGCTCGGCCAAAACATCCAACGCTTTCCAAATCTGGTCATGATTTAACATAGATGTGCCGTTCAAACGCTGTGTGGATAGACCACGCATGAGTGGGATAAAAGTCTGCGCACGGCCAAACCATTTGCAGAAACGCATTTTACAAGGATATATTTCCTATATAGGCAAATATGCCGCAGCGCAAGCTCGATTTTTGGTCTGTTTTTGCTGCTTGCCTGATAGGCCGCATCTGGTTAGTTTCGCCGCGAAATGGAGCAAAAATGACCATCGTTTACAAAATCTGCCCTGCGGCTCTTTGGAGTGAAGCGATCGAAAAAGGTGTGTTCGCGGGCGCGCCTGTTGACCATACCGACGGTTATATCCACTTTTCCAATGCGGAACAGGCGCGCGAAACGGCGGCGAAATATTTTCACGGCCAGGCGGATTTGGTACTCATTGCGCTGGAAGATGCGCCATTTGGCGACACCATGAAGTGGGAAGCTTCACGCGGCGGTGCGCTCTTTCCACATCTTTACGGCACATTTGCCCCCGCTGACGCGCTTTGGGTTAAGCCGCTGCCACTGAATTCTGATGGCAGCCACGCGTTTCCGGAGCTGTGACGGTGTTCAAAGCGTTCGCTCCGGTTTTACAATCTGCGCTGCTTTCGCTGCCGCCCGAGCGGGCGCACCGCGCAGCGATCAACGGCCTCAAGCTTATGGCGGCCCTGCCCTCCACGCCACACAAGGATGACCCGCGACTGGCGACGGAGGCTTTCGGGTTAAAGTTTGCCAATCCGGTGGGCATGGCAGCAGGCTTTGATAAAAACGCCGAAGTGCCGGACGCTTTGTTGGCGCTAGGTTTCGGCTTTGCCGAAATTGGAACGGTAACGCCTCTGGCTCAACCGGGAAACCCGCAGCCGCGGATGTTCCGGCTGCCCGAAGAGCTTGGCGTTATAAACCGTCTCGGCTTCAACAATGCCGGACATGACGCTGCATATGCGCGGCTTTCAAAGCGTGGCGGCAGCGGTATTGTCGGGGTGAACCTTGGTGCGAACAAAGACGCAGCGGACCGCATTGCAGACTATGTGTCGGGCGTCCGCAAATTCAGCCGTGTCGCCAGCTATTTTACCATAAATGTCTCGTCGCCCAATACGCCCGGCTTGCGCGATTTGCAGGGCGCAGAGGCGCTTGAAGCGCTGCTGACCCGGGTATTGGAGGCGCGCGAGCGTAGCGGAAAGGTCCCGGTGTTGCTGAAGATAGCGCCGGATTTAACGCTGGAAAATCTCGATGATATTGTGAAGATTGCCCGTTCCTGCCGTATCGACGGCATGATCGTGTCCAATACCACAATTTCACGCCCGCAAGGCTTGCGCGGCCCGGTTCACGAGGCCGGTGGGCTCTCCGGCAAACCGCTTTTCACGCTCGCCACAAAAATGCTGGCGGAAGTCTACCTGCGTGTGGAACGACAATTTCCGCTGATCGGGGTTGGTGGAATTCACGATGCCACAACTGCCTATGCCAAGATAAAGGCCGGAGCAGACTTGCTGCAACTGTATTCAGCGTTTGTTTATAAAGGCTTAGGTCTATTGGATGTGATCAAGGCCGGAGTGGTATCCGGCCTTGAAAAAGATGGTTTTACATCACTTGGTGATGCGGTCGGGACTAGCGCCCGCCAAATTTCAGCAGGCGGCTGAGGAACCAAACCGGAATGACGATGGCCGCGCCAGCCAAAACATATTGACCAACTTCCCGCACGGCATCAAAGCCCATATCCCACAGGCGCTGCACAAAGCGCTGCAAAATGTTCAAGATTTGGTAGGGGTGAATATCCAGCCAGACCAGAAAAAACCCGACGATCAGCGACGCCACCGCAAGACGGACAAAAACGGCACCCGGCGAGCCGCCAAGAAAACCTTGCAAGCCGCTGGATTGAAATGCCCCAGTATCCTGCGCAGGGCGACGCCCGGAAACGTGGTTTGGCGTCAAGGAAATGCTTTCCGGCTTAAATTGGTCAGTGTTGGACATTTTATCCTCGAATTTAAAATCAGGCTGGGTGGCGCCTGAACATATTGAGACCTGCGCTTTTGGGAGAACCGCGCCTTTGCCCCGTGCGCCTATACCTTATGAGACACAAAAGCGGCGAAATGACGACGCGCGCTTAGCGCTCCATGCGCTACCTGTTTAACGTGCCGCCTTGATCGAGTTCGATCTTTGACGCCAAGATCACCGCTTGTGTGCGGCTTTCAACGCCAAGCTTGGTCAAAATAGCCGAAACATGGGCCTTAACCGTCGCCTCGGAGACCGTTAACTCATAGGCGATTTGCTTGTTCAGCAGCCCCTCGGACAACATCATCAACACCCTGACCTGTTGCGGCGTGAGACTGGCCATACGCCGGATAATATCCGAGGTGTCCTTGTCCATCGGCGAAGTTAAATCAACATCAGCCGGGGTCCAGGTGCCCCCTTCAAGCACAATCGAAATCGCCTTGCGCATGGAGTCGACATCAAGAGTTTTTGGAATAAAGCCGGCCGCTCCAAAATCCACACACCGGCGAATGACACTGCGCTCTTCCGAGCCTGAAACAACAATCACCGGAATTGAGGAAAACTGCGCCCGCAAGTAAATCAACCCGGAAAATCCATGCACTCCAGGCATGTTCAAATCCAGCAAGATCAGATCAATTTCAGGATGGGCAGCCAAATGTGCCGCCGCACTGTTCAAATCTCCGGCTTCAAAAACTTCAGCCGGATTTGTACCTACGCTCAGTGTCTGTCGCAGCGCACCGCGAAACAGCGGATGATCGTCCGCGATAAGGATACGAGTCGGGTTTTGCGGCATTATTTTTGGCCTCCCTCAAATTTTTTGGCGTCCGCACACGGATTTCACACTATGTTTGCGCGACTCCCACCGAGTACCGAATGCGGCATTGATGTAGTATTGGCTTATCCCGTATAGCATAAAATTTTTCTGAAATTACAAGAAGGTAAAATGCTTCGTCGCCCGCATGCTCTGCTTTTTGGTCTCGGGCTGGCGTTTGTGCTGCTCGGCGGTCTGATCATGTCTCATTTTGGCCTGTCGGAACGCAGCATCATCGCGGTGTTGACGCCGGCGATTCTCATGATTCCCCTCGCGGCAGGTTTGCGCGCCGCAAACTCCAGCCTGCTGCCGTTTTTTGCCGACGAACACAGCGCCACTGCCGCACAAAACAGCTATGCTCTGGGCGCAATTGTTATCGCCCTTGGGCTCCTATTCTACACAACCAACGGTTTTGCCGGGCCGCTTTCCGCGCTTGCTGCTGGCGGAAGCATCGGGCTTTGCTTGAGCGCATATGTGTTTGCTCCTGCGTTGCGGCGCTGCGAGGGTTTTTCTGTTTTGCAATGGTTGGATATGCATTTTGACAATCGTCTGTTGCGCTTGATTTTGCGCTTGGCATTGTTGGCAACAGCCACTCTGGTCGTGCTGGCGGCAATAGAAACCGCAATCAGAAGCGTTGCCAGTGCCTTTGGCTTGTCACAGGTGATGGCGGTGGCCGCCACCGCGATTGTGGCCGGGGTTCTCACCATTTCAGGGGGCGTCGCGACTATTTTGGCGGTGCTCGGCAGTTCATGGATTATTGTTATTGCGGCGGCGGCTCTGCCGTTCATTCTGCAAGGCTATGAGGTGCCGCCTGAATTGACCACTAGCGCGAGTTGGAGCGCCTTTTGGCGCGGACAAAACTGGCAATACGGTGTCGTTGCGGCGCTCGGTGTTGCCGCCTTGCCCATGATACAGGTTCCGGCCATCGCCTCCGCCAGTCCTCGTGAGGCGCGCAGAAGCGTTGTGCAG
>JAYVYB010000210.1:0-2042 GCA_043784625.1 Methylovirgula sp. | reverse complement strand
CTCGCTTTCGCGGCGCAAACGTCGGCATTGTGTTTCAGAGTTTTCATCTTCTGCCGACAATGACCGCCTTGGAAAACGTTGCCATTCCGCTGGAACTGGCCGGAATTGCCGACGCAAAAGCCCGCGCAACCGCCGAACTGGTCGGGGTTGGTCTTGGCGAGCGGTTACACCACTATCCGGCCCAGCTTTCGGGCGGCGAGCAACAGCGCGTGGCGCTGGCGCGCGCATTGGCACCGAACCCGTCTATTCTGGTGGCGGATGAGCCGACCGGAAACCTCGATGAAACCACCGGAAACAGCATTATCGAGCTGATGTTCGCGCTGAAAAAGCAACGTGGCGCAACTTTGATTTTGGTGACCCATGACGCCCGGCTGGCGGCGCTGTGTGATCGCCAGATCAAACTGCGCTCCGGCGAGGTTGAGGGCAAATCACTGCAAGGCAAATCCCTTCAGGGCGCGCAGCTTGAGGGCGCGCGTTGAACGGGTTGCTTTATGACATTGCCCTGGGGCTGAAAGATGTGCGCGGAACATTGCGCCATTTCGGCATCTTTCTGGGCTGCATTATTTTGGGCGTGTTTGCCATTTCCGGCGTAAATTCGCTGGCAAACAGTCTCACCCAAGGTCTGGGCGACCAATCCCGCACCATTTTGGGCGGTGATGTCAGTTATTCGTTCATCCACCGGCAGGCAAACCCCGCCGAACTGGGGTTTTTTGCCTCTTCCGGCAAAGTTGATAGCGCCGCCACATTGCGGGCCATGGCGCGCACGCTCAACGGCGACCCCGCATTGGTTGAAGTCAAGGCCGTCGAGCCGGTTTATCCGGCCATTGGCGCGCTCAGACTAAGCCCCGATTTGACCCTATCCGCCGCGCTCGCCAGCGAAGATGGCAGCTTCGGCCTCGCCGTAGACCCGGCTTTGCTGGCGCGGCTGGATGCAAAAATCGGTGATTCGCTCAAAATCGGCGACCTCACCGCCACGATTCGCGCCACAATCCTCACAGAGCCGGATCAGCTTGGCAGCGGGCTCGGCCTTGGCCCGCGCGTCATGATGTTGCAAGCGGCATTGAGCCAAACAAATCTGCTTCAGCCTGGCGCACTGGTGCGGTGGACCTATCGCATTGGCCTTGCCGATCAGCGCATAACCCCCGAGGCGGCCATTGCCGATGCCAATAAAGCCTTTCCCGAGGCGGGTTGGCAGGCCCGCAGCCGCCTCAGCGTTTCACCCGACTTTGAAAAGAACATTGTCCGCTTCGCCGATTTTCTAACCTTGGTTGGCCTCACAGCCCTGCTGGTTGGCGGCGTCGGCGTGGCCAGCGCTGTGCGGGCATTTGTCGAGCGCAAGCGCGGCCACATCGCCATTTTAAAGGCGGTTGGTGCATCCGGAAGCCGGGTGTTCAACGTTATGCTGGTCGAAATTTTAACAGTGGCGACGCTCGGCATCGTTATCGGGCTTGCCATTGGCGCGGCGCTGCCTTTCGTTTTGGCAGGAGCCTTGCGATCGGTGATTCCGTTCCCGTTTGAGCCGAGCATAGGTGGTCCCGGCTTGGCGCTGGGCGCGTTGTTTGGTTATGGAACGGCGTTAATTTTTTCCATTCCGCAATTGGGCCGCGCCCGTGATATTCCGGTTTCGGCTTTGTTTCGTGACTCAATTGACAGCTATGCCAGCCGCCCGCGCGCCAGCTATCTGATCGCCACGGCTGTGCTGGCGGTGGCGCTTTTTGCGCTTGCCATCGCGGCCTCGCAAAATCACAAACTTGCCGCCTACTATTTAATGGGCAGCCTCGTGGTGCTCGGTGCATTGCGCGGACTGGCTGCCGGAATCATGGCGCTGGCGCGGCGGTTGCCGCCGTTTGGACCCCTGCCGCTGAAGCTGGCCATTCGCAATATTCATGCGCCGCGCGCCCTCACTCCGGCGCTCACCCTTGCCATCGGCCTTGGCCTGACTTTGCTGATCACCATCGCTTTGGTGGATGTAAACCTGCGGCAAAATCTGGCGCAGGGCCAAGCGGGCAAAACCCCGAGCTTCTTCTTTCTGGACATTCGCG
>JAYVYB010000209.1:0-9101 GCA_043784625.1 Methylovirgula sp. | reverse complement strand
GGCTTTTTGTGCATCGAAAAAGATGACTGCCTCGCAGGCCAAAGCACCGTTTTTGGTTGCGCCGAACGAGAGCACGTCGACGCCCGCCTTCCATGTGAGCTCGGCGGGGGTGCATTTGGCGTGAACCAGCGCGTTGGCGAAGCGGGCACCATCCATGTGAACACTCAGACCGCTGGCGTGGGCGATTTCAGCGAGGGCCGCGATTTGCGCGTGTGTGTAGATGGTGCCGCTTTCGGTGGCTTGAGACAGGGAAAGTGCGGCTGGCTGCACAACATGCACGTCGCTGCGCGGTAATGCCGCTATGGCCGCCCGCAATGTTTCGGGCGTTATTTTGCCGCACTCGCCTTCAAGCAGCACGAGCTTTGCGCCGCCGGTGTAAAATTCAGGCGCGCCACACTCGTGCACGTTGATATGTGCCTCCTTGTGGCAAAATACCGCCCCCCATGGCGGGCACAGAGCGGACAGGCTGAGAGCATTGGCAGCCGTACCGGTTGAGACGAGAAAACTACGGCATTCGCGCTCGAAAACGCTCTTTAGTTTGGCCTCAGCGCCTTGGCTCCATGGGTCGGCACCGTAAGACGGCATGGGAGCGCTATTGGCTTCCAAAATTGCTGCCATAATTTGATTTGAGGCGGGCGCAGAATTGTCTGAAGCAAAGTACATAAGTGAACCTTCTGGAATGATAATTGCCTATACCTTAGAGGCATGTTTTGCTGCGACAAAACGGTTTTAGAAAGATTAAAAATTAAGCGGCTGGTGAGCTTGTGTGACCCTTAAAAATCTGGCAAGTTGCGAGGGCTTTAAATGGGACAGTTATGCTGACCATTTTTTAAAGACCATAGTTAAGTCCGGTATATTTCGCGGTTAAAAGAGTGAAATGCACCGATTTGGAGCAAGACAATGACAAAGATGACGCTGAATGCACCTGAGATTTTTGAATTCGACGCTGCGGGCACCCGCACCGGATCCAAACGCCTCAAACGCGCGGCGGACGCTTTGAAATCATCTTCTTCCATGGGAGCTATGCCTATGAATATGCCCTATCGCGCACACGGAATGCCAGATTCTCAGGGGCTGTATAACGCCCGTAATGAACACGACGCCTGCGGTGTCGGTTTCATCGCAAAAATGAACAACGAAAAGTCTCATGACATTGTTGCCAAGGGTCTTGAGATTTTGCTTAATCTTGACCATCGCGGCGCGGTAGGTGCGGACCCTTTGGCGGGCGACGGCTGCGGCATGTTGCTGCAAATTCCGGACCGGTTTTTGCGGGCTGAAATGGCCAAGCAAGGCGTGGTGTTGCCAGCCGCCGGAGACTATGCCGTTGGCGCGCTGTTTATGCCGCGCGACGCCGAGGGCCGCCAGATCGTCAAGGACATTGTCGAGAAGGTTATCGGCACCGAAAGTCAGGTTCTGCTGGGCTGGCGTGATGTGCCGGTGGACTCATCCGGCCTTGGTGAAACGGTCAAGCCAACCGAGCCGGGCCATGTTCAGCTGTTCATCGGGCGCGGCAAAACCATCGCATCGCAGGATGATTTTGAGCGGCATTTGTACATCTTGCGCAAGGTGATCTCGGCGCATGTTTACGCGTTGAAGGATGAGCGCACTAACGGGTTTTATACGGTTTCATTGTCATGCCGTACTCTGATTTATAAGGGCATGCTGCTGGCCACCCAGCTTGGCGACTATTTCAAGGATTTACGCGATCCGCGGGTGGAATCGGCGCTGGCTTTGGTGCATCAGCGTTTTTCCACCAACACTTTTCCGGCATGGTCGCTGGCGCATCCTTACCGGATGGTGGCGCATAACGGCGAAATCAATACGGTTCGCGGCAACGTCAATTGGATGGCGGCACGGCAGGCTTCGGTCGACAGCGAACTTTACGGCTCGGATATTTCCAAGTTGTGGCCGATTTCTTACGAAGGCCAATCTGACACGGCTTGTTTCGACAATGCACTCGAATTTCTGGTGCAGGGGGGATACAGCCTCGCCCATGCAATGATGATGCTCATTCCGGAGGCGTGGTCTGGAAACCCGCTGATGGACAAAGAACGTCGTGATTTTTACGAATATCATGCCGCGCTGATGGAACCATGGGACGGCCCCGCCGCCGTGGCCTTTACCGATGGACGCCAGATCGGGGCAACCTTGGATCGTAACGGCTTGCGTCCTGCGCGCTATTTTGTCACCGACGATGGTTTGGTGGTGATGGCCTCGGAAATGGGCGTGTTACCAATTCCGCAGGAAAACATCATCACAAAATGGCGGTTGCAGCCGGGCAAGATGTTGCTGGTGGATTTGGAGCAAGGCCGCATCATCTCTGACGAAGAGATGAAGCGCAGCATTTCAACAGCGTCGCCTTACAGCGATTGGCTTAAGCGCACGCAAATTGTGCTTGAAGACCTGAAGCCGGTTGCTCCGCGCGCCTCGCGCACCGATGTGTCGCTGCTCGACCGGCAGCAGGCGTTTGGTTACACGTCCGAAGACCTCAAGTTGCTGCTGGCACCTATGGCGACAACTGGGCAAGAGGCTGTGGGTTCGATGGGAACTGATACGCCTATCGCGGTTTTGTCGGATAAGTCCAAGCTGCTCTATACCTATTTCAAGCAAAACTTCGCGCAGGTGACCAATCCGCCGATTGACCCGATCCGTGAAGAATTGGTGATGAGCCTGGTGTCGTTCATCGGCCCGCGTCCAAACCTGTTTGATCTCGACGGCAACGCGCGCCGCAAGCGTTTGGAAGTGCGCCAGCCGATTTTGACCAATGGCGATCTCGAAAAAATCCGCTGCATCGGCCATGTCGAAGATACATTTGACACCAAGTCTCTGGACATGACTTTTCCGGTAGAAAAGGGTGCTGCCGGCATGAGCGATGCGCTTGAGCGGCTGTGCGAACGTGCGGAAGCTGCGGTGCACGGCGGCTATAACATCATCATCCTGTCAGACCGGATGGTGGGGGCGGATCGCATCCCGATTCCAGCCTTGCTGGCGACTGCGGCAGTGCATCATCACCTGATCCGCAAGGGGTTGCGCACCTCGGTTGGCTTGGTTGTGGAAACCGGTGAAGCGCGTGAAGTGCATCACTTTGCCTGCCTCGCGGGCTATGGTGCGGAGGCTATCAACCCCTATCTGGCATTTGAGACGCTGGACGCAATGCGCCCTGAACTGCCCGAAGAGGTTGACGCTTATGAAGTGGTGAAGCGCTTCATCAAGTCGGTAGATAAGGGCCTGTTGAAGGTGATGTCCAAGATGGGCATTTCCACCTACCAAAGTTATTGCGGCGCGCAAATTTTTGACGCCGTTGGCTTGCAGCAGGTGTTTGTCGATCAGTTTTTCTTTGGCACCTCGACAACAATCGAGGGTGCGGGCTTGGCGGAAATCGCCGAGGAAAGCGTGCGCCGCCATAGGGATGCGTTCGGCGACTCGCCAGTTTATCGCACATCGCTCGAAATTGGCGGTGAATATGCCTACCGTATTCGTGGCGAGGCGCACAGCTGGACTCCCGAGACCGTATCGCTTCTGCAACATGCTGTGCGCGGCGACTCGCGTGAGAAGTTCAAGCAATATGCCAAAATCCTGAACGAGCAGGACGAGAAGTTGCTGACCATACGCGGGCTGTTCCGCATCAAGACCGCCGAAGAAGATGGTCGCAAGCCGGTGCCGCTTGAGGAAGTTGAAGCGGTGAAGGACATTGTCAAGCGCTTCGCCACCGGCGCGATGTCCTACGGCTCTATTTCGCGCGAGGCTCACACCACGCTGGCGATTGCGATGAACCGTATCGGTGCAAAGAGCAACACCGGCGAGGGCGGCGAAGAATCTGATCGTTATACGCCAATGGCCAACGGCGATTCGATGCGCTCGGCCATCAAGCAGGTGGCCTCGGGCCGCTTTGGCGTGACCACAGAATATCTGGTCAATTCAGATATGATGCAGATCAAGATGGCGCAAGGCGCAAAGCCGGGCGAAGGCGGGCAGTTGCCTGGCCACAAGGTGGACGCGGTGATCGCCAAGGTTCGGCACTCGACGCAGGGTGTCGGCCTGATTTCGCCGCCGCCACACCATGATATTTATTCGATCGAAGACCTCAAGCAGCTGATTTATGACCTGAAAAACGTCAATCCGCGCGCGCAGGCTTCCGTGAAGCTGGTATCAGAAGTGGGCGTTGGCACTGTTGCGGCTGGTGTTTCAAAGTGCAAAGCCGACCATGTGACCATATCGGGTTACGAGGGTGGCACAGGCGCGTCACCCCTGACCTCAATCAAGCACACCGGCAGCCCGTGGGAAATGGGCTTGGCGGAAACGCATCAGACATTGGTGATGAACAACCTGCGCTCGCGCATAACCGTGCAAGTGGATGGTGGTTTGCGCACCGGACGCGATGTGGTGATCGGCGCACTTCTGGGCGCTGACGAATTTGGCTGCGCCACCGCGCCGCTGGTGGCTGCAGGCTGTATTATGATGCGCAAGTGTCATCTCAACACCTGCCCGGTGGGCGTTGCCACGCAAGATCCGGTTTTGCGCAAGCGCTTTGTCGGCCAGCCAGAGCACGTGATCAACTTCTTCTTCTATCTTGCTGAAGAGGTTCGCGAACTGATGGCGCAGATGGGCTATCGCAAGTTTGACGAGATGGTGGGTCAAATGCAGATGCTGGACAAGAGCAAAATCGTTGACCATTGGAAGGCGAACGGCTTGGACTTCTCTAAGATGTTCCACAAGCCAACGGCTGTCGAAGGCGCGACAATCTACCATTCACAAACTCAGGATCACGAACTCGAGCACGTGCTCGACCGCACCTTGATTGAGAAGGCGCAACCCGCACTGGATGAGCGCAAAAAGGTGAAAATCGAACTGCCGATCAAGAGCTTTAACCGAACGGTTGGCGCGATGTTATCGGGCCAGATTGCCGTGAAATATGGCCATAAGGGTCTGCCGGAAGACACCATCCACGTGAAGTTCAACGGAACATCCGGCCAGAGCTTCGGGGCTTGGGCGGCGGCGGGCCTGACGCTTGAGCTGGAAGGTGAAGCCAACGATTATGTTGGCAAGGGCCTCTCCGGCGGCAAGCTGATTGTCTATCCGCCAAAGACAGCAACGAAGATCAAGCCTGAGGAAAGCATCATTGCCGGCAACACGCTGCTCTATGGCGCGATTGCAGGCGAGGCCTATTTCCGCGGTGTGGTCGGGGAACGCTTTGCTGTGCGCAACTCAGGCGCGATAGCGGTGGTTGAAGGCACGGGCGATCACGGCTGTGAATATATGACTGGCGGTATCGTGGTTGTGTTGGGTAACACCGGCCGTAACTTTGCTGCGGGCATGAGCGGTGGCATTGCCTATGTGTTGGATGAAGACCGTACATTTGAGCAACGCTGCAACCTGTCGATGGTCGAACTTGAGCCGGTTGAGGAAGAAGAAGAACTCAACCAGCGCATCCATCACCATGGCGGCGATCTTGAAGGCCACGGCCGCGTCGATGTGATGGCGGATATGACGCGCTTTGACTCAGAGCGCTTGCATCAACTGATCAGCAATCACGCGCGCTACACCAATTCGGACCGTGCCAAACATATTTTGGACAATTGGGAAAGTTATCTGCCAAAATTCCGCAAAGTGATGCCGGTGGAATATCGCCGCGCACTGCAGGAACTGATGGCACAACAACAGCCAGCGCTTGTGGCCGGGGAGTAAGAACAATGGGAAAAGTCACAGGCTTCATGGAAATTGACCGGCGGGACCGGCGCTATGCGCCAGCTTCCGACCGTATCCGCCATTATAAGGAATTCGTGATTCCGCTGTCCGAGGATGCAACGCGCGAGCAGGCCTCGCGCTGTATGGATTGTGGCATTCCCTATTGCCATAATGGCTGCCCGGTGAACAACCAGATTCCGGACTGGAATGATCTGGTTTATCGCGGCGCTTGGGAAGAGGCATCGCGCAATCTGCACTCAACCAACAACTTCCCGGAGTTTACCGGGCGGATCTGCCCTGCACCCTGCGAGGCAGCGTGCACTTTGAACCTGCCGGACACACCGGTGACAATCAAATCCATCGAATGCGCCATCGTTGATCGCGCGTGGGAAAATGGCTGGATCAAGCCTGAAATCGCTCCTAATAAAACCGGTAAGAAGATTGCTGTTATCGGCTCCGGCCCCGCCGGCATGGCTGCGTCGCAGCAACTGGCCCGCGCCGGGCATGAAGTTCATCTTTATGAAAAGAACCAGAAAATCGGCGGCCTGTTGCGCTACGGTATTCCGGATTTTAAAATGGAAAAAAAGCTGATTGACCGCCGCGCCGAGCAGATGAAGGCCGAGGGCGTGATCTTGCACACCGGTGTCAATGTGGGCGTGGACGTGACCGTTGATGCGCTCACGCGCGATTATGACGCTGTCGTTCTGTCCGGCGGAGCGGAGAAGCCGCGCGATTTGACGGTGCCCGGGCGCGAGCTGAATGGCGTGCATTTTGCGATGGAATTCCTGCCGCAGCAGAACCGGCGCAACAGCCACGAGCAGGAAGGCACCAACACGCCGATTTTGGCCAGCGGCAAGCATGTTGTGGTGATTGGCGGCGGTGACACCGGATCGGATTGTATCGGCACCTCCATTCGCCAAGGGGCGCTTTCGGTGACACAGCTGGAAATTATGCCTGCACCACCGGAAAAGGAGGTCAAGGATCTGACCTGGCCGAACTGGCCGCTAAAAATGCGGACATCTTCCAGCCAGGAAGAGGGCGCAAAGCGGGATTTTGCCGTGAATACGTCCCATGTTTCGGGCGAAAATGGCCAAGCTAAGGTTCTGCACTGCGTGCGTGTGGACAATAAGATGCAGCCGATTGCCGGATCCGAATTTGAGTTGAAGGCTGATCTGGTTTTGCTGGCGATGGGCTTTGTCTCGCCACAGCATGAGCTGTTGAACCAACTGGGCGTAAAGCTGGACGGGCGCGGCAATGTGCTGGCCGACGTTAAAAGCTACAAAGCCAGCGTCGACAAAGTTTTTACCTGCGGAGATATGCGCCGCGGGCAAAGCTTGGTGGTGTGGGCGATCCGCGAGGGCCGCCAATGCGCTCATTCTGTGGACAAGTTCTTGATGGGCGAGACAGTGCTACCGCGCTAGTCGGCCCGGCCTATGAGAAACAAGGGCGGCAGAGATGCCGCCTTTTTATTTGCGGCTGCGATTGGCGATGGCGTCCAGCCGCGCGTTAGCAGAGCTTTTCGGCTTGAGGGCGGTAGCCGAAGCTGATTTCGCGCTAGAGTAATTGCCGATCATTACCGCCTCAGTCTGATGGGACACCCATGCCTTTACGGCGCAGGCGGCGAGCAAGGTCAATATGGAACCGGCCATCATCAGGATGACAATCAGCGCCAATTGCTCCGGCTTGATCTCACCGAATATTTTCGCGTAGGCGAGCAGGGTGACAAACGTTCCGGTCAGGCAGAGCAGGCCATTCAATGTCCGTCCAAAACCGAGGCGGCCTAAAACGGCTGAACTCATGTGGCCCATGACAGCGCTGTAAATCATCAGACTGAGCGCAATAACCGTGACATGGTGGTGGGGCAGAGCGCCAGTGCCAAAGGCATCGGACAATTTGGTGATGATCCACTCGATGAACTGATTTTTGCGGGCCGGCGCGGTTGCCACGCCATCTGGATTTTGTGTCGGGGGCGTGAGCAGCATTTGCCTTGCGACATACATGCCTAAAAACGGAAAGATTGCCATGATCAAGCGATTCATAAATTGCCCCCATACCCTTTAGGATTAAAGCTTAATCGCAGTGTATTGCGAAGGCGCAAACAAACGCGGTTAATATTCGCGACGTGGCGTCAGGGTCGTGGCGCTAGTTTGGCGGCCAGTTAAAATCATCGGTGCGGCCGATATGCGCTTCTTGCGGGTCTTGGTCTTCCAGCCTGGTCAGAGCCTTGCGCTTGGCGATGCCGACAACAAGTTCACCATTTGCCGCCACAGGGGCTGTGGTTAGCGAGACAACCGCACCTGAAACAGGCCGGATGACGCGCGTAGGCTCGACAGCGGGCGCTAGAGTTCGAATTAGGGTTTCTTCGCGCGGTTTATCTTCCTGAGGCTTGTCTTGTTGCACTGTGATTTCGGGATTTGCAGTGAGTGGCGTGCCGTCAGGGCCAAGTTGCGGCGTGCCGGGAACGACAGCAAGCGGAGTTTCGTTGGCTTTTTTGCCGTCATAGGCGCGGCGAATTTCTTTTTCAACGAAACTGGCCAATTTGCGCTGTCCGGCTTTGGTGAAGTGGATGCCATCAGAGGTGCGCAAACGGGCAGGCTGACCATTAACGTCGGGGCCGGATGAGTCAAACTCGACTTTTTCATCGGCAAATGCCGCCCAAATATCGATATAGGTTTCGCCTGCGGCAGTGACCACATCGCGGTAAACCTCATTGAGTTGCAGCATATCGGCAGAGAATTTGGTGCTGCGCATGATCGGCATACCAATCCAGATCAGTTTTGTGTGCTTTTCCTTGAAAATGCCAACCTCTTCTTCGACGCGGGCGCGATAGGTTTTAAGCCAATCCTCGCTGCCCAGATCGGCCAATATTTTGCCGTCCTTGGCGTAGAACGGCTGGTGATCGTTGGATCCGACGATGACGAGAACAACATCGGTTTGCTCGGTGCCGCTCAGCAATTCGCGGCTGGCTTTTGGCCAGCTGAAATAGTCGTCCCGCACCAGACCTGAGGACTCCTTGGCGCGTTTGATGACAGATATCTCGGGCCGGTCGGCGAGCGCCTCGGTTAAACCCTGGGACAGTAAAAGGGCGATGGAATCCCCTAAAACCTGGACAAAATAGGTGGGTTTGGGTGCGGCTATCTCATCAGCAAGGATGGGAGCCGCAACCTTGGGGCCCGGCGTCGGCGGTACAGCGTTGGGCCATGGCATGGCGTTCACCGGTCCGCCGGGTGGAATAATGTCGGGAATATCCGTTGGAACAATTCGCGGTGCCCGGACTACGCGGCGCGGCACCAGAGGCACGCTGGGTTTGCGCACCCGACGCGGACGCTCCGGCGTGACCGGGATTACATTGGGCGAGGGGCTTGGCTGAAAAATACTCTTGAATGCATCAAAAATTGTGCGTTGCTGTGCGAGCG
>JAYVYB010000208.1:0-6456 GCA_043784625.1 Methylovirgula sp. | reverse complement strand
CGGATGCGGGTGTAGCTCAGTGGTAGAGCACGACCTTGCCAAGGTCGGGGTCGAGGGTTCGAATCCCTTCGCCCGCTCCAATATGCTAAGTTGTTGTCTAAAGCAGCAACTTAGCCCGCACCCTCCCGAAAAATCCCTTTCCTCCCGCACTGCAACAATTGATTGACTTCACCACGCTTTGCGGGCATAGGTTTGTCCACTGCCTCTTAAAGGTCTATCCGGGCCGCGTGAACGAAGCTTTGCAACATGCACCGCTTTAACCGCCCGATAAAGCCTCGCAATCCCGACGTTTCATCACGCAGATGCGTCATCCCATCCGCTTCCGGACAGAGGCGGGTGTGTGACTGTGTTTTGGCGTCCCTGTCCCCGCCCGAAAATTCGGGTGTGCACACTTGAAAGACTTTTCATTGCAAAATTTTGACTCCCTCGGCCTTGCCGCGCCCATTCTCAAAGCGCTGGTTGCCGATAATTATACCAAACCAACTCCGATTCAGGCTCAGGCGATTCCGCTCGTTCTGGCCGGAAACGACCTGCTCGGCTTGGCCCAAACCGGCACCGGCAAAACCGCCGCTTTCGCCCTGCCTATGCTCAATCACCTCTGGGTGAACAAGCGTAGGGCGTCGCCAAAAGCCTGCCGCGCGCTGATCCTCTCCCCCACCCGCGAATTGGCCAGCCAGATTGAGGCCAGCTTCCGCGCCTATGGCCGCCATTTGCCGCTCACCTCCAAGGTGCTGTTCGGCGGAATGCCTCTCGGACGTCAAATTCGTGAAGTTTCCGGTGGCGTGGACATTATTGTGGCCACACCCGGTCGTCTGCTCGATCTTGTCAAGCAGCGCGCGCTCACCTTGAACGAAGTCGAAATCTTCGTACTTGATGAAGCTGACCAGATGCTCGACATGGGCTTCATCAACGACATCCGCAAATTGATCACCTATTTGCCAAAGCAGCGCCAGAACCTGTTCTTTTCAGCCACTATGCCCAAAGCAATGGCTGATTTGGCCGGCAGCATCCTGCGAAATCCAAGTCAGGTTGCGGTCAATCCGGTTGCATCCACCGCAGAGCGCGTTACGCAGGGCGTCATTTTTGTTGAACAGGGCCACAAACAGGCCGTGTTGCATCATCTCATGTCCACCGCAGGCATCGAGCGCGGTCTGGTGTTTAGCCGCACCAAGCATGGCGCAGACCGCATTGTTAAGAATCTGCGCGCCGCCGGTTTCCCTGCCGAAGCTATTCACGGCAACAAGTCGCAAGCGCAACGCGAACGCGCACTTGAAGCGTTCCGCGCCGGTCATTCCAAGTTGCTGGTGGCAACCGACATTGCCGCACGTGGTATTGATATCGATGGCATTAGCCATGTCATCAACTTCGATTTGCCAAATGTGCCGGAGTCTTATGTTCACCGCATTGGCCGCACCGCCCGCGCCGGTGCTGCTGGCGAGGCAATCTCGTTTTGTGCCGGTGACGAGCGGGTTTACCTGCGCGACATCGAGCGCCTGACCAAGCAGATCGTTCCGGTGCTTGAAACCCCGATGGGCCTCACCCCTGTTCGCTCTGCAGCGCCAATTCATAAGGCAGCGTCGCGGCCACAGGGGCAGCGTCCGCCCGCACATCGTCAAGAAGGTCAGCGCACAGACGGCTATCGCCCGGAAGGTCAGCGCACAGGTGAAGCGCGTCGCCCCGAAGGCAACAAAGACGTCCGCCGTCCGGACACGCGTTCTGATACCCGTCAGGATCAGCGCCCCAATCGTGGCGCCAATGGTAACGGCCCGAACCCGAATCGGCCGTCAACGCCGCACAGCCGCCAGGGCGCTAATGCCAACCGCAGCCGCCCGGTTCAAGGCAACCGTTAAAAGTCAGGGTTTCGGCGCTCGATGAGCCTTTTCGAGATCTTGCTATTATTAGGTGCCGGCACATGTGCCGGTGCCATCAATGCCGTGGCCGGGGGCGGCACGTTTTTCACCTTTGCAGCCCTCACTGCCCTTGGCCTCACGCCTCTTATTGCTAACGCCACCAGCGCGGTTGGCTTAGCTTTGGCCAATCTGGCTTCTGTTGCCGGCTATCTTCCGGAAGTGCGCGCCCATTACCGCCGCTATCTCGGCTTGAGCATTCTTGGCTCAATCGGCGGTGCCGCGGGCGCAATTCTGCTCACCCAAACATCTCCCAGCGCTTTTAAAGTTTTGGTTCCGTACTTTCTAGCGGTCGCAACGCTGCTGTTTGCCGTGGCCCCTTACATCCGCAAATTCACCAATCATGCCAAGCCGAGTCCTGCTCTGCTGCGCGTGATGGAGGTATTTGTATCGGTCTACGGCGGTTATTTTGGCGCGGGCATGGGCGTGATGATGCTGGCCTCGCTGTCGCTTAGTGAACAAGATGATTTTCATTTCATCAATGCCGCCAAAAACGTCTGGGCATTTTTCATTCAAACCTTCTCGGTGGTGCTGTTTGTCATTTGGGGGCTCAACGCCTGGAAGCCGGCTCTGCTGATTATGGTTTCTTCGGCGCTCTCCGGCTATTTCGGCGTGTCTCTGGCGCGGCGTATTCCGCAAACCTGGATTCGCGCGCTTGTCATTGTTGCGGGCTTGGCCCTGACGATCAGATTTTTCCTAGTCTAAAAACCCTCTTGCCATCACCACGCTTCTGGCCTTACCATCCCTGAATGGTTGAGACCCTTATCACCATTCGTCGTGCCAAACTGAGCGATGCACAAGACATCGCCGAGGTTCACGATGCTGCGTGGCGCGAAGCCTATCGCGGAATTATACCGGGCAGCGAGCTGGAAAAAATGATCCAACGCCGTGGCCCGCGCTGGTGGCAGTCGGCAATCGAACGCGGCTCACGGCTCTGTGTTCTCGATTTTGACGAAACCGTTGGTGGCTATATCTCTTATGGGCGCAACCGCTTGCCACACATGCAGCAGGGCGGAGAAATATTCGAACTCTATCTGGCACCCGAGTTTCAAGGCTTGGGTTTCGGGCGCAAATTGTTTGAGGCCGCCCGGCACGACCTGCGCCAAAACGGCCTGAAGTCATTCGTCGTCTGGGCCTTGAGCGACAACGCACGCGCCGTCGAATTTTACCAACATTTGGGCGGCAAATTTGTTCACCGGGCTGATGAGCGATTTGGCAAAGACCTGCTGCCGCGCAGCGCCTATGCTTTTGGCGAATAGCGCCTTCAAGACTTCCTTAATCGCCTGTCATTAAACACATAACTCAGCAATAAGGCTGGCTTGCGTTTGCGCACCCCGCCTGTTTAATACGCGCAAAGCAAATCGGGAGAAACGCATGAACCTTGAAGCAGTATCCATTGGTAAAAATCCGCCCGAAGACGTCAATGTGGTCATCGAAGTGCCAATCGGCGGCGAACCGATAAAATATGAGATGGACAAGGCTTCCGGCGCTTTGATGGTCGATCGTTTTCTCTACACCTCCATGCGCTATCCTGGTAATTACGGTTTTATCCCGCACACGCTGTCTGATGACGGCGACCCCTGCGATGTTATCGTCGCCAACACCCGCGCCATCGTTCCCGGCGCGATTATGAGCTGCCGTATTGTCGGTGTGCTGATGATGGAGGATGAAGCCGGAGGCGATGAAAAACTGATCGCGGTGCCGTCTTCAAAGCTCACCAAGCGCTATGACAATGTCAAAAACTACACCGATTTGCCTGAGATCACCCTGAAGCAAATCGAGCATTTCTTTGAACACTACAAAGATCTGGAACCTAATAAATGGGTAAAAATTTCGGGCTGGCGCGATGCCGACTTTGCCAAGCAAAAGGTGCTGGAAGGCATTGAGCGGGCCAAAAACCACAAGGGTTAAGCCGAGCAAAACCGAATTTTTACCCGACCAAAACGAAGCCCGTCGCAATCTGCTGACGGGCTTTTATTTAGTCACCGGTGTTTATTACTCACCAGTTTTTAGGCACTCATGGCGTCAGCAATCGCTAAAACCCGCCGCGCCATATCGGCATGCAGGCGCTCAACCATCCGCCCGCCCAATTGCACCGCGCCCTTGTCGGCATTTTCCGGCAGGTCAAACACGCCAATCACCTCGCGCGCCATCGCCACTTCACCGGCGCTGGGAGAAAATGTCGTGTTGCAAATGCCAAGCTGATTGGGGTGGATCAGGGTTTTGCCATCAAACCCGAAATCACGGCCCTGCGCGCACTCCGCCGCAAATCCAGCCGTATCTTCCAGCGCGTTGTAAACGCCATCGAGAATATCGAGCCCAAAAGCCCGTGCTGCCGCCAAACAGGTCTGCAACCATGGCACCATCGCCGCGCGCCCGGGCAGAAGGCGTGCCCGCGTTTCCTTGGCCAAATCATTGGTACCCATGATAAAAGCGCTCAGTCGCGTCGCCGGATCAGCCGCAGTTGCGGCAATAGCGCCTGCATTTAGCATCGCCAATGGCGTTTCCATCATGGCCCATACTTTTAAGGATTCAGGCGCACCGGCGTCGCGCAAATGCCGCGCAAAAATCACCACATCGCCACCTGAAGACACTTTGGGCACCAAAACCGCATCGGCCCCGCTGTTTGCAACCGCCGCAATGTCAGCCTCACCCCATTTCGACTCGAGGGCATTGACGCGAATGACAACCTCGCGGCGGCCAAAGCCGCCCGCCTGCACCGCCGCAACCACCAGACTCCGCGCTTGAGCTTTCATATCCGGCGTGACAGCATCTTCCAGATCAAGAATCACCACGTCTGTGTCCAACGTGCGGGCTTTTTCCAAGGCGCGGGCATTGGAGCCGGGCATATAAAGTGCGGAACGGCGCGGACTAATGACCATAAATATTTCCTTTATCTATTTTGCATTGCAACATAAATTCTCTCGCGTCGCAATACTATGATAAATTGGTCGAAGCTCATGATTGTCTTTGCCGATTGTTTAGGAAAGAATACCCGATGATCGAACCAGCCCCCCTGCCCGAACGCCTCGTTGAAGGTTACCAATCTTTTCTGAGCGCCAGCTTTGCCCGCGAACAAACCCGTTTTAAGGAGCTTGCCGAAACCGGCCAAAAGCCGCGCATCATGTTGATCGGCTGTTGCGACTCGCGCGTTTCGCCGGAGGTTATCTTCGATGCCCGCCCCGGCGAGCTGTTTGTCGTGCGCAATGTCGCCAACATCGCCCCTCCCTATGCGCCAAATGATGATTATCACGGCACTTCCGCCGCGCTCGAATTTGCCGTTATGGGCTTGCGCGTCGAGCATATCGTTGTGATGGGCCATGGTCGCTGCGGCGGTGTGCGCGCCTATGCCGAAGGTGAGCTTGATCCCTACCAGCGGCCCCTGTCTCCCGGAGATTTTATCGGAAAATGGATGACGCTGATTGAGCCGGCGGCGCACAATACGCCGATGTTACCAAACGAAGACATTGGCCTGTATTCGGAGCGCTTGGCAGAGGCATCCGTGCGCCAGAGCCTGATGAACTTGCGCACATTTCCTTGTGTTAAAACCTTAGAGGAAAAGGGCCGCCTGGCGTTGCACGGAGCGTTTTTTGACGTGATGAGCGGAAAGCTGCGCGCGATGGACCCGGCAACCGGAGCGTTCAACCCTATTGCAGCGGAATCCCACGCCGCGGCGCTCAGCCAGCCCCGCTTTTAAACCCCAAAAACTTTTGAACCCCAAAAAACTCGCGGAAATCAGCTTTGGCAGCTTCCATAAATATTTCAGCCTACAGCGACGTTTTGGTAGTTTTGGGAACGGCTGGCGTGGTCGTGCCGCTGTTCCGCCGCTTGGGCTTAAGTTCTGTTTTGGGCTATCTGGGCGCCGGTTGTCTTCTTGGCCCGCTGGGACTTGGCCAGCTCATTCCAAATTTCCCGTTTTTCTATTGGGTCACAATTGTGGACACCAAAAGTGTAACCGCCATTGCCGACCTTGGCGTGGTGTTTCTGCTGTTTCTGGTGGGCATCGAGCTTTCATATGAGCGGTTGATGTCGATGCGGCGGCTGGTGTTCGGTCTCGGCTTTTTGCAAGTTTTGTTGTCGACACTTGCTCTGGCAGCCGTCGCCTTGCTGTTCGGCCAAACGCCACCCATCGCGGTGATGATCGGGTCCTGTTTGGCTTTGTCGTCAACGGCAGTGGTTTTGGACGTGATGACGGCGCAGGGCCGCCTCAAAACCACCGCAGGGCGAACCAGCTTTTCGATTTTGCTGGCGCAAGACCTCGCCGTCGTCCCTATTTTGATGTTTGTATCAATTCTCGCCAGCAATGGCGAAAGCTCGGTGTTTTACACCATCGGTTCGGCGCTGCTGCGCGCTGCCATTGCCATCGGTATCATCGTCGGCATCGGCCGCCTGCTGTTGCGTCCGCTGTTCCGGCTGGTTGGCAGCCTGCGCTCGGCCGAAGTTTTGCTGGCCGCAAGCCTGCTGGTGGTGATCGGCACCGGGACTGTTGCAGCGCTGGCCGGTCTTTCAATGGCGCTGGGTGCGTTTGTCGCCGGACTTTTGCTGGCCG
>JAYVYB010000207.1:0-3988 GCA_043784625.1 Methylovirgula sp. | reverse complement strand
ATCATCATAGGACGTCATCACAGTCACAGCCAGCAATTGCAATTTAGAGCCGCTGACGCCACTTTTCGCAGCCTTCATGGTTTGTGGAAAGCCGTGGATAGTCAAAAAGCGCGCACCAAGCTTTGCGATTTGAGCAGCAGCTTTTTCGACAGTATTTGGTATGTCATGCAGTTTAGATCGACGAAAACATCTTTGCCGTCGCTGACCAAGTCGCGCACCAGATCAAGGCCGCCCGCATAGATCAATTCCATCCCGATTTTGTAAAATGAAACCGATTCGCCAAGTTGAGCAACCATTTGCCGCGCGGCAGGCACAGTCGGGAGGTCAAGCGCAACAATGAGGCGTGATCGCGCGATTGAGGTTGCAGTTTTAGCATTGGTCAATGGGGTTTACGCCCGTCAAAATGGTCACCCAAGCGCTTTAGCAGCGCCAAAGCCGGTTTAAAGGGTGCATCTTCACGCCAATTCGCCGCGTGCTTGCGGCAAAACCGGGCAAAGGCAACCTCTTTATCAAAGGTCATAAGCGGATGATCTGATGGCCGATAGGTCCAAACGCGGGCAGGCGGCAGATTATTCCAGATAATTTCGGACACATTGGCGTGTAGTCCGAGCATATCCTCAATGTCCTGATCGAGCGGAATAGGCGAGGTCAAACCATAGGTGAATTGAGCAAAAGTACCCGTCTCGCCCATCATCGAAAAGGCTTCAACCAGCAAGTCGAGGCGTTCGGTTTCCGGTTTGGTCAACAGCGGCAGGCTGGAGACAACGGCAGAAATTTTTTCTATTCCCTGCGCCGCCAATGTTTGTTTGATTGTATAGGCGTCGCCCTCAATCACCCGCACGTTGGGAAATTTTATCGCCAGTGCCCGACAAAAATCTGGGCTGAACTCAATCAGAATAAGCCTTTCCGGTGGAATTCCGCGCGCCAACAGCGCCTCAGTCACCGGCCCGGTTCCGGGCCCCAGTTCAATAATCGGATCTAAGCCGGAAATGTCTACAGTATCAGCCAGCTTTGCCGAGAGCACTTTTCCCGAAGGATAGATCGCGCCGGTCAAAAGCGGATTATCAACCCAGTTTTTCAAAAACCGCGCGTCCTGGCGCAAGCGGTCTTTCAACTGCGGGCGCTGAGAATGGATGTTGACTGGTTTCAAAGCCGAGCGTCCCTATGTCGACCTAAGAAATAGGCCGGTAAAATGGCATGGTCAAGGCAAACACGCCCGCGCCAAGCTCATGCTCCCCACAAATCCTTCATACGCGAGAAAAATCCCGCTGATTCAGGGTGGGTGGTGTGAGAAGATTCTTTGTCAAACTCGGCGAGCAGCTCTTTTTGCCGACGCGTCAGGTTTTGCGGCGTTTCCACATTCACCTGTACATAGAGATCGCCAAAATCTCGGCTCCGCATCACTGGCATGCCTTTGGCTTTCAAGCGAATTTGCTTGCCGGATTGTGTGCCCTCCGGAATTTTAATTTTTACTTCACCGCCATCAATGGTTGGCACGCGCACCTCGGCACCCATCGCCGCTTGCACCATGGACACCGGAACACGCCCATAAAGGTCAGCGCCCTCGCGTTGGTAAAATCCGTGGGGCTTGATCGATAAAAACAGATAGAGATCGCCCGCAGGCCCGCCACGCAGGCCCGCCTCTCCCTCGCCAGCCAGGCGAATACGTGTGCCATCTTCAACTCCGGCTGGGATATTCACCGACAATGTACGTTCGCGCGTCACCCGGCCCGCGCCGCCGCATCCGCTGCACGGATTTTCAATAATTTCGCCGCGTCCCTGGCATGTCGGACAGGTGCGCTCCACTGCAAAGAAGCCTTGCTGAGCCCGCACCCGGCCATGGCCCGCACAGGTCGAGCATGTTTTGGGCTTGGACCCTGCTTTGGCTCCGGTTCCGGAGCATTGTTCGCAGGAAACGGAGGTTGGCAGTTTAATGGTCGAGGTTTTGCCTTTAAAGGCTTCCTCCAAACCGATTTCCAAGTTGTAGCGCAAATCAGATCCACGCTCGCGCCCGTCGCGGCGTCCGCGTCCCCCGCCCATCATGCCGCCAAACAAATCGTCGAATATGTCTGCCATTGACGCGCCAAAGCCTTCGGCGCCGGAAAATCCGCCTTGTCCGCCGCCGCCGTTTTCAAAGGCGGCATGACCAAACCGGTCGTAAGCCGCGCGCTTTTGCGTATCGGAAAGCACCTGATAGGCTTCGTTGAGCTCTTTAAACTTGGCCTCTGCCGCCTTGTCCCCCGGGTTTTTATCGGGGTGATGCACCATAGCCGCCTTGCGGAAAGCCGATTTGAGTTCAACCTCGGTCACCGTGCGGGAGACACTCAAGATTTCATAATAATCTTTTTTAGACATGCTCAAATCTCAATTAGCTTATACTGCCGGGGATTCACGCTGGAAACAGATGAACCCGGCGCACATCAGCCGCCGGGTTCATTGCTTCAAAGTTCAAGCCACAAAGGCCGACTTACTTCTTTTTGTCGTCATGGACTTCTTTGAAATCCGCGTCGATAACGTCGTCTTCGGCCCCGTGATGCGCGCCGTCGTGATGTGCCTCATGGCCCTCACCAGCCGGATCGCCGCCCGCTTTATACATGGCTTCGCCCAATTTCATCGAAGCTTGCATCAGCTCCGTTGTCTTGGATTTAATGTCTTCGACATCTTCAGCTTCCAAGGCGCTCTTGAGAGAGGCAACAGCCGCTTCAATCGTGCTCTTGTCCGCGCCAGAAACCTTGTCGCCGCCTTCACGCACAGTCTTTTCCGTGGTGTGAATCAGCGCCTCGGCGTGGTTTTTCGCGTCGATCAGCTCTCTGCGCACCTTGTCGTCGGCGGCATTGGCTTCTGCATCCTTGATCATCTTCTCGATTTCAGCATCAGTCAGACCGCCTGAGGCCTGAATGCGAATCTGCTGTTCCTTGTTGGTGGCCTTATCCTTGGCGGTAACATTGACAATACCGTTGGCGTCAATGTCGAAGGTCACTTCAATCTGTGGAACGCCGCGCGGCGCACCCGGAATACCGGTCAAATCAAAGCGGCCAAGACTTTTGTTGTCACGCGCAAGTTCGCGCTCGCCTTGGAACACATTGATGGTCACGGCCGTCTGGTTGTCTTCAGCGGTCGAGAAAACCTGGCTCTTCTTGGTCGGAATGGTGGTGTTGCGGTCAATCAGACGGGTGAAAACGCCGCCCAAAGTCTCAATACCAAGTGACAACGGCGTCACGTCAAGCAGCAAAACGTCCTTAACGTCACCCTGCAACACGCCGGCCTGAACAGCCGCGCCGATGGCAACCACCTCATCCGGGTTCACACCCTTATGCGGCTCTTTGCCAAAGAAGCTCTTTACCACTTCCTGCACTTTGGGCATGCGGGTCATACCACCCACCAAAACCACTTCATCGATGTTCGCAGCCGTTACGCCAGCGTCCTTCAAAGCCTTGCGGCAAGGCTCGACAGTCTTCTGGATAAGGTCATCCACAAGGCTTTCAAACTTTGAACGGGTCAGCTTCATGGCCAAATGTTTCGGGCCGGAAGCGTCAGCAGTGATGTAGGGCAGGTTGATGTCGGTTTGAATGGCAGAGGAAAGTTCGATTTTTGCCTTTTCAGCTGCTTCCTTCAAACGTTGCAGAGCGAGCTTGTCCTTTTTCAGGTCAATGCCCTGTTCTTTTTTGAATTCGTCAGCCAAATATTCCATCAAACGGTTGTCGAAGTCTTCACCGCCAAGGAATGTATCGCCATTGGTGGATTTCACTTCAAACACGCCATCGCCGATTTCCAAAATTGAAACGTCGAATGTGCCACCGCCCAAATCGTAGACGGCGATTGTGCCGGCCTTTTTCTTGTCGAGGCCGTAAGCCAGCGCCGCAGCGGTCGGCTCGTTGATAATACGCAACACTTCGAGGCCGGCAATTTTACCGGCGTCTTTGGTGGCCTGACGCTGCGCGTCATTAAAATAAGCCGGAACAGTGATAACAGCCTGATCAACCTTGTG
>JAYVYB010000206.1:0-9950 GCA_043784625.1 Methylovirgula sp. | reverse complement strand
CTATGATTGGTACGCCCTTGGCAAAAATGCTGATGGACTATTTTAAATCAGCCGATGGCGTTGGCGTTTGGCAAACCTTTGTCTGCATGGCCGCGATCTACTTTGTCTGGATGATGATCGGTGCATTTTCCTACCGCGTGCCACCGGCAGGTTGGGCTCCCGAAGGTTGGGTTGCCAAAGAACATACCAATGCCATGATCACAACAGGGCAGGTGCATTTGAAAAATGCCCATAAAACCCCGCAATTTTGGCTGATCTGGGCGGTTCTGTGCCTGAACGTTTCCGCCGGTATCGGTGTGATCGGTATGGCTGTTCCGATGTTGCAGGAAATTTTTGGCGGCGGACTGATTGGTAAACCGGAACTGGGTTTCGCCGCTTTGGACGCCACGCAGAAATCGGCAATTGCCGCTATTGCGGTGGGCTTCTCCGGTTTGCTGTCACTGTTTAACATCGGCGGGCGCTTCTTCTGGGCGTCGATGTCGGATTTCTTCGGCCGTAAGATGACCTATTTCATCTTTTTCGGTTTGGGAATTGCGCTGTATGCTCTCGCACCAAACTTCGCCCACTCCGGCAACAAGGTGCTGTTCGTTACCGCCTTCTGCGTCATCCTGTCGATGTACGGCGGCGGTTTTGCCACCGTTCCGGCCTATCTGGCTGACATGTTCGGTACGCAGTTCGTCGGCGCAATTCACGGGCGTCTGCTGACAGCATGGGCAACGGCGGGCATTATCGGCCCGGTTGTGGTCAACTACATCCGCGAATTTAACAAGACCGCAGGCGTTCCGGCAGACAAACTCTACGACGCGACCATGTATGTGTTGGCGGCGTTTCTGGTGGTTGGCTTTATCTGCAACGCTCTGGTACGCCCGGTTGCTGCAAAATGGTTCATGCCGGAAGATGAGGTTGCTGCTTTGCAAAACAAGTCTTCATCGTCGTCCGTGCAAATTGGTGCTCAAGGCATTGGCGCCGGTGCGTTTGATGCCAAAGCGTTTTTGGCCTGGGCCTTTGTCGGCATCCCAATCGCCTGGGGTGTTTACATGACCTATCTGAACGTGGTGAAGCTGTTTAACTAAAAAAAGCTGCCGTGTTCAGCGGCAGCCTTTGAAAACGAAAGCCGCTCCAAGCAACTGGAGCGGCTTTTTTGTTAGGCCAGATGGTTTGGTTTACGCCACGGCCCGGATGGTGTTACCCACCTTGGTGACGATCTCATCAATCTGGTTTTCGGTGATCACCAGCGGCGGCGTCAGCGCAATGGTGTCGCCTGTGGTGCGGATCATGATGCCTTCCTTTTGGAAAGCGTGATCAAGCGCGTTGAAGGCGCGCCTGCCAACACCATCGGGGATGGACGCCAGATCGATACCGGCCACCAAGCCCAATGTGCGAATATCAAGCACATTCGGGAGGCCCTTCAGGCTATGAATAGCGTCGGCCCAGATTGGCTCCAGACGGGCCGCATTTTCAAACAGCTTTTCGTCGCGATAGATATTCATTGAGGCGATGGCCGCCGCGCAGGCCAGCGGATGTGCCGAATAGGTGTAACCATGAAACAGCTCAATCATATGCTCCGGCCCTTTCATGAAGGCATCATAGATGCCTTTACGGGCAATGACGCCGCCCATCGGCACCGTGCCCGATGTCACGCCTTTGGCAAAACAAATGAAATCCGGGATCACGTCATAGCGCTCAGCCGCAAATCCATGGCCAAGGCGGCCGAAACCGGAGATGACTTCGTCAAAAATCAGCAAAATGCCATATTTATCGCAAATCTGGCGCAAGCGCTTGAGATAGCCCTTGGGCGGCGGCAAAACGCCGGTTGAACCCGCCATCGGCTCGACAATAACCGCCGCGATGGTGGAGGCGTCATGCAGACCGACAATGTTTTCAAGTTCGTCGGCCAGATGCGCGCCCCACTCGGGCTCGCCTTTGGTAAAGGCCTGCTCCTGCCGGTTATAGGTGTGGGGGAGGTGGTCGACGCCGGTAAGCAAGGAGCCAAAAAACTTGCGGTTCGGAACAATGCCGCCCACCGAGATGCCGCCAAAACCCACGCCATGATAGCCGCGCACACGTCCGATCAGGCGGGTGCGGGAGCCGTTGCCGTTGACATTGTGATAGGCAATGGCAATTTTCAGCGCGGTGTCCACCGCCTCTGAACCGGAGTTGGAGAAGAATACGTGATCCAGATCGCCTGGGGCCATCGCCGCAATGCGCGACGCGGTTTCGAAGGCTGCCGGATGGCCAAACTGGAAGCTTGGCGCAAAGTCGAGATTTGCCGCCTCTTTTTGAATGGCACTGACAATTGCGTCGCGCGTATGGCCGGCGTTGGAGCACCAAAGACCAGCAGTGCCGTCGAGAATCGCCCGGCCTTCAGGCGTATAATAGTGCATGTCCTTAGCGCGAGAAATCATGCGCGGATTTTTCTTGAAGGCGCGGTTTGCCGTAAAGGGCAGCCAAAAAGCATCTAAGTCATTGGGCATTGCGGCATTTTTTGGCATCGAGCGCTCCTTTGAAAACATTCGAAACTCTAGCACGCAAATGTCCGGTTAAAAAAGCCATGTTTTTGCGATGAGTGTAGCGAATTTCGTTACGAATGTGGTTTTGAGCGTGAAATCAAAAGTTAGGTGATTGACCGCGCGGCTGAAAGCTCTGACCATGGCGCATGACGACAAACATTTTGGAGCCCCGCATGATAAACCTATCGCGTCGTTTGATTGTTTTTAGCGCCGTGGCTTTGCTCGCGACCCGCGGCGTTGCGTCAGAGCAATCGCCAAAAGAGCTTATCGCCGCAATCTATAAGGCCTATGATGGCAAGGACGCCAAAGGCTATAACTGGAATGACGGGCCGGATTGCAAAAAGGCGTTTTCAGCCGCCACAGCCAAACTGATTCTTGATGACGCGGAAGCCAGCAAAGGCGAAATCGGCGCGCTGGATTTTGATCCCATTATAGACGGGCAGGACTATGAGATCACCAATCTGAAAATTGATGTTGTTGAAGCGGATTCGAGCCACGCCACAGCGGCGGTGTCGTTTCTGAACTTTAAAAAACCCACCAAACTGAAAATGCAGTTGCTCAAGGAAAAAGACGGCTGGCGGATTGATGATATTATCTGGGCGGGTAAAGACCGCGGCACGCTCAAAGGTGTTTTCAAACAATAGCTTGGGTTACTACAAAGCGCGGAGGCACTGATCTAAAAGGGCCTCCACCATTTGGTCGATTGTTTCACGCGGCGGCGTGCAGTCGTTCAAAAATGGCGTATGGCGGTCCAGAATCAAGCTCACAAAACCGTGCACAACCGACCAAACCATCATCGTGCTTTCCATAGGATCGCGCTGCGTGGCTGCCGTCACGGTATCCACCAAAATTTGAAAACAGGCTGCCGCCGCGCGGTGTAAATTCGCATCTTGATCATCAAGGTTGCTTTGCCCGAACGTGACACGGAACCGCCCGGGAAAGTGCAGCGCCTGGGCAATATAGGCGCGGCCGATGGCGCGCAACCGGTCGTTTGGCGAGCCGTCGCTTGCGTCTGCCGCGCTGGTCATTGCCGCAGATAGGGCGTCATAGCCGTCGGTGGCGATGACGCTGAGCAAGCCCTTAACATTGCCAAAATGATGCGACGGGGCCGCTGGCGAAACTCCGGCGCGGCGCGCGCATTCTCTCAACGTGAAGCCGCCAACACCTTTTTCAGCCAAAATCGCTTCTGCCGCGTTCAGCAGTGAGCGACGCAAATCGCCATGATGATAGGGAGCAGGGGATTGCCTGTTTGAGTGTTGTTCCATAGCCGACGTTACCATCGGACGGATACAAATTCAAATCTAAACAATGTTCAGATATAAATTGACAAACTCAAAAACCTCTCTAAGTGTTAACACTGTTAAGATAGGGAGGGAATAATGCTCGATTTGATATTTCAGCTGTCCGGCGGCGCCGCGCTTATCGGGTGGATCGGGTTGATTTTTGTGCCCCGTTGGCGCGGGCTTGCTGATGCGATTACGTTTTGCATCATCGCTTTGTTGGCGGTGGCATATTTAGGTTTGATCGCTGTGTGGTGGAGCCAGGCCCAGGGCGGGTTTAACAGCCTGGACGATGTGGCGGTGCTGTTTCAAACGCGCGGCGCATTGCTCGCCGGTTGGCTGCATTATCTCGCCTTTGATCTGTTTGTCGGCAGATATATCGTCGCGCAGGCACATGCGGCGCAGATGAGACATTGGAGCATAGTTCCTGCTCTGGTTTTGACTTTTATGTTCGGACCGATTGGCCTGCTGACATTCTGGGCGCAGCGCCTTTTTGTGCAATTGCGCAGGCCAGCTTGGCGCGCGCCGGACGTTTTCAAAGCGCTCATCGCGCGGGAACCCGATCTGGTTGCCAGTGCAGCGCTGTTTCTGGCCTTGATGATCCCGACACTGCTTGCCTATGCTTTGGATGATCGCATCTTGGCGGGTGTCAATGTCTGGCTCAAGCCGCTCAAATTTGAGGCTTCGCTGAGCCTGTATTTTCTGACTTTAGCGTGGTTTTTTCCGCTCACAGACCCCGCTTTTCGTGCCTCACGGCTGGGCCGGTTCGTGGTCTGGGGCGCGATTATTCCCAGCAGCGGCGAACTCGCCTATATCGTATTTCGCGCGGCGCAGGGCCAAGCCTCACACTTTAATGCCGCCACGCCGACTGCCGCGGCGCTTTATGCGCTGATGGGCGTCGGCGCAATTATACTGACCTCTGCCTCGGCGGCTTTGGCCTGGGGCGTTTACCGGGCAAAAAACGGCGACGCAAACCCGACCTATCGATTTGCGGCCATCACGGGGCTGGCATTGACGGCTGTGCTCGGCATTGTGCAGGGTCTGATTTTGGGCGGCTCACCGGGGCATAGTGTCGGCACCGCAGTGGCAAACGATGTGATGGTGCCGGTGCTGGGCTGGTCCCGCACCATCGGAGATTTGCGCGTCTCGCATTTCTTGGCGATTCATGCCGAGCAGGTTATTCCGGCATTTGGCGCTCTGGTCGCGGCGGTGTTTGCAGGGGCCGGGCGTTTGGCCGTGGCACTGTTCGCGCTGCTCTATGTTGGCCTCACTCTGGCGGCTTTGATACAGGCAAAAATGGCTCTGCCCTTGTTCCCGCTCTAGAAACGCAAAAGGCATCCAACGCTGAGCGAAGGACGCCTTTTTAAGCTGCGTTCCGGACTTTAGTTGCCGACGACAACCAGATCGAAATCAATATTGCCGCGCGTTGCATGGCTGTAAGGACAGATCTTTTCGTGAGTTTCTTTAGCAATCGCCTCGGCCTCGGCCTGTGTAAGGTGCGGCGCTGTGAGGTGCATCTTGACGCTAATGCCGTATCCGCCGCCTTCGCGCGGTCCAAAACCGACATCGCATTTGGTCACTGTGCCCGAGGCGTCCTTTTTGTGCATCTTGCCGACCAGATCAAATGCGCCGCCAAAACATGCTGCATAGCCTGCAGCAAACAGGTGCTCCGGAGTTGTTGTGCCAGCTGCGCCGGGGCCGCCAAGCTCCTTCGGTGTTCCAAGATTGACGCTGACAGAATGGTCATCGGTTTCAGAATGGCCATTGCGACCGCCGGTGTTTGTGGCAGAAACAGTCATCAAGGTTTTGATCGAATTTGCAGACATTATGCTCTCCTTTTCAGAGGCGTAATCTAGTCTAGCGCATCACAATGGCAAGTGCGTTGTGCCAGATAACTTGACCGCGAGCCATCATAGCTTTATCCCGCCATGATGACCAAACCACACGCCGCACAATCTTTTCTCTCGCCCGTAGGACTGGCCGATATATCCGCCAAATATGACGTGATATTGAGCGACATCTGGGGCGTGGTTCATAACGGACTGATAGCCTCTAACGACGCCTGCCATGCGTTGGAGCAGTTTCGAAAGGGTGGCGGCACGGTGGTGCTGATCACCAATGCGCCGCGCCCCTCTGGCCCCATCATTCAACAATTACAACAGCTTGGCGCTCCCGCCAGCTGTTATGACCATGTGGTGACCTCGGGCGATGTGACCACGGCTTTGATTGCGGCACGCCCGGGGCAATCGCTTTATCATATCGGCCCGACCTATGATCTGGCGCTGGTGGAAAAAGCCGCATTGCTGATGCCTGCCGCGCCGCGCCTGGTGCCGCTTGAACAGGCGGATTATGTGCTGTGCACTGGGTTGTTTCACGATGAAACCGAGGTGCCTTCGGATTATGACGCCAGTTTGGCCATTGCCAAAGCGCGCGGCCTTACCATGATTTGTGCCAACCCGGATATTGTGGTGCATCGCGGTGAAGCTCTGATTTATTGCGGCGGCGCGCTGGGCGAGCGTTATGCGCAGCAGGGCGGCGAGACTATCTATGCCGGCAAACCCTATGCACCGATTTATGAAGAGTGTTTGCGTAAGGCACTGAAAATATGTGGAAAAGAGTTTGCACATTCGCGCGTTCTGACCATTGGCGACGCGTTGCGCACCGATGTTGCCGGAGCGATTGCCCAAAACCTCGATATTTTGATGATCTCGAATGGTCTGCACCGCGACGAAATGCACGATGAGGACTCTGCTCTCGACATCGCCCGCAGCGAGGCGTTTTTACACGGGCACGCGCTCTGGCCCACCTACGTTATGAAATCTTTGCGCTGGTAGCACCGAAAGACGTATTGCGGCGCACCATTAAGCCTGCCACGTTGCGCGCTCATGCAGGGAAAATCGATGCAGCCGGAATTTAAGAGCTATTTTTTCGAAGAACTTTCGTTGGGGATGCGCGAAAGCTTCATGAAGACCGTCATGGCCGACGATATTGTCGGTTTTGCCATGCTTTCCGGCGATCATAATCCAATTCACTTGTCCGATCATTTTGCCAAACACACCCGTTTCGGTGAGCGCATTGCCCACGGACTCTACACTGCCAGCCTGATTTCAGCAGTTTTGGGGATGAAATTGCCAGGGCCGGGCGCGGTTTACCTGTCGCAGACGCTGAATTTCAAAGGCCCGGTTAAGATCGGCGATGTGGTGACGGTTTCGGCGCAAGTGGTGGAACTGGTTGAGCAGGGGCGGCGCTGCAAATTGGCTTGCATCTGCGAGGTGGATGGCAAGATAGTGCTTGATGGCGAAGCGATTGTGATGGTGCTGAGCAACCGAAAAAGAGCGGTTTAAAACCTCAGCAAATCAAGGCGCAACCCAGCCAAAAAGCCGACATTTCCGGCCACAGGTTTTTCGAGGGTTTTTAGCGCCAAAATGCAACCAAAGCGCGGTTCAGGGGTTGAACAGTTCAACGCCTGAGGGTTTGTTTTGCCTTACACAAAATCGCTATGTTTTGGCCTGTTGGCCGCGATGGCTTGCGCCACGGCTACATTTTCCCAACAGCTGCCGCTATCCTCTCCCGATGATGTCTGCGCGCAGGTTGCCGCGCAAGGACTGGTTGAAGGCGAGCCGCAACCGGACAAGCCGGAGTCGCCCTTATGTGGCATCGAATCGCCGATTTTGCTGAAAGCGCTGCTGCTGGAAAGCGGCGCGCGGGTAGAGATTTCTCCGCCCGCGCTGGTAAATTGCCCGATGGCTGCCGCCGTGGCGCGCTGGTTGCGCAGTTCCGTGCAGCCGCAATTGGCCAAGGACAATCTGCAATTGGTCAAGCTGGAAATTGCCGGAGCCTATGAGTGCCGCGGGCGAAACCGCGTGGCGGGTGCAAAGCTGAGCGAGCACGCCACCGGAAACGCGCTCGATATTCGCGCCTTCATCACCTTTAGCGGGCGGCGTTTTGAAATTACCAAACAAAGCGATGATCTTGCATTTTTTCAGGCGCTGAAAATCTCCGCCTGCGCACAGTTCAGCACCGACCTTGGCCCCGGCTCGGACGGCTACCATCAAGATCATTTGCACCTGGACTTGCAACACCGGAACAATGGTTCGCACTTTTGCCAATGGGTGGTGGAGTAGGACTTGCGTTATCGCAGCTTTGATTTCATCCTGATGTGAGACTAAAATTTCAGGATTGATCATGTCCAAAACACCAAGCCCGACCTCTGGCGAAATCGGCATTTTGCAACGTCGCAAAATCGAAGCGGAAATCATCAAGCCGCTTTATGAAGAGATGAAAGCCGAGCTTGGCGCGCCAAAAGCGCAAGCGATCATCGACAAGGTTATCAAAACAGCGGCCATCGCGGCTGGCGCGCATTTTGCCGCCCGCACACCCGACGGGGCAGATCTGCTAAGCTTTCAAGACTTGCAAAGCCTGTGGACGCAGGAGGAGGCGCTGGTGATTGAAGTGACGCAAGCAAGCGAACAAGCCTTTGATTACAATGTGCTGCGCTGTAAATATTCTGAAATGTATAAGGAGATGGGCCTTGGAGAAATTGGCCATTTGCTCTCCTGCAACCGCGACGGCGTGTTTTGTCAGGGCTACAATCCCGACATCACCCTCAAGCGCAGCCAAACTCTGATGCAGGGCGCCTCGCATTGCGATTTCAGATATCGGTTTAAGGCGAAGGCGTAGGGGCTATCCCGCCGCCCAGGATTTGGCTTGCGCCAGTTCATCGAAAGCAAAAGTGCGTATGTCAGCCTTGACGAAATGCGGCGCGAGCGTTTCGGCGACTTGTGTGAGCATTTTATCATCACAGCAAAGCGCGACGCGCGCGACTTCACGGTGATGGTTTTTGACGAATTTGAAATGTGCCAGTAAGGCCGCAAATGAGTTCCAGCCGGGGAAATGCTGCGCGCGGATAATCACGCCCGCGATTTTGCCGTGGCTTTCGATATAGGGATCAAGGGTTTTGACGGCGGCGGCAAAATCTTCTGCGCTGAGGGCACCGTGCGGGCTGAGGGTGGCGATGCCGGTGTTTGAATCCAGATCAATGTCGAGCACCGAAGCCTCCTGTTTCTGGTTTTGCGACAGGCTAGTCCACTTAAAGCACTGCGGCAATGGAGACGGCGCGCGCGGGCTTTATCTCATTTCCCGATAGCGCAATAACCTTGATAAGCTGGTAGCAGCTTTCCGATTCTCCGCTACAGGTGCTGCGATGATTTATAAAGATACTGTGTTCATTCTCGGCGCAGGCGCAAGCTGGCATTACGGTTACCCGACTGGGGAAGAGCTGATTGAAGCCGTCAAGGATGCCCTGGAAAAGCTTTGGCGTTATACGCTCAGAGGATGCAATGATTCCAGTTATAGAAAGTTCACACCAGATTTCATTTTGAAAGTTCAGGCAGAAGGCATTGAACAGAAATGGAATATTGTACACAAGAATTTACATGATCTACGGACAAGAATTACCCTTAGTAACCCGCTTGTTATCGACTATTTCTTGTCAAAGAATTTCTCATTGAAAGACTACGGCAATCTGGCAATTTCCCTTAGTATTTTTCAAGCGATGCAGGGAATGCCAAATTTTTTGTTGAAAGAACCGGTTTCGTTGAAAGAGCCGATTTCGTCGAAAGAACCGGTTTCGTCGAAAGAACCGATGAATAGTAGTGAAAAACGCTCGCTGCTTCGCGATGGCTGGATCAGGCATTTGGTGCATAAACTGACTGTCGGATGCGAAGTTTCGTCCGATTTATTGAAAAACAGAGTCCGTTTCATAACTTTTAACTACGATACATCGCTTGAAAACAGATTGAGGGGCGCGCTCAGCCAGTACGATTTTTTCACCGCTGCGGACGTTGAGACTTTCTTAAATAATGATCGAGTGAAGCACATTTATGGCGCACTAGAGTTCGGCTACGTGCCAGCCAATAAGTTTGGAGCTGAGATTTATGAAAGGATGACTCAAGATTTAACGACTCCCTCGTCTTCCGGACAATTTACAGCGCTGTTGCCTAAATCGGATCAGCTTGGGGCTATCAAAGGGCACTTAGACATGTGTTGGGAAGCCGCAAAACACATGGCGGTCTCAAATCTGAAGTGCACCACCAAGTTTTGATAGCTCTTCCATAAAGACTTCCTCTGGCGTTTGGAAGCCCAACACTGCGCGTGGCCT
>JAYVYB010000205.1:0-10110 GCA_043784625.1 Methylovirgula sp. | reverse complement strand
TCCTCAAATTCCGGTAGCCGGATGCAAACCTGTACATTGCAGCGAATTATGTCTTTATTTGTGGTGTGCACGTTCGATGCCAAATTTTTATCCCCTGCTGCGACAATTCGCCGGGCGTAATAGCGCCCGAACCCTGGCGGCACCTTGACGCCCCCGGGCGGAATGTAATTATTGCGTGATGGAGATGTGGAGATTTCAACAGCGGGAGGGCGGTCGGTTTTTAACCGCACTTGCGCTTGCTTATGCGCTGATTTTGCAACTGCTTTTGCCGCCTGCTATAGCCGCTGCGGCGCAGTGGACAGATGCAGCCATCTGCCTTTCCCCTGTCACTTCAAATGCGCCCGATGCGCCGCTAAAACATCATGGTGATGGACTGTGCCAGTCTCACTGCGCGGCGCTCACCACAGATGCCAAGCCTGAGCCATCATTTGAACTTGTGGTGCTGTTTCACGCCAAGCGGGTTGTTTTTGCCTTCCGTGGCGCTGAAACTCACCACGTGCATGTTTGGAAGGGCGTCCGCGCCCGTGGGCCACCCGTCACGGTTTGAGCCTCGCACTCCCGTCCCATTCCCAAATCAACAAAGAGTTCCCATGAAAACGCTTATTCAAGCGGCATTTGCCGTATCGCTTTTATCTGTCACCGCCGCCTCCGCGCACGTTACGTTAGAAAAGGCGGAAGCACCGCCAAAATCAACCTACAAGGCGGTGTTCCGCGTGCCGCATGGCTGCGGACAATCCGCAACAACTGCCATCACTGTCACCATTCCTGAAGGTGTGGTCGCTGCCAAGCCGATGCCTAAGGCTGGCTGGAAACTCGAAATTGCCAAAGGGGCATATGCGAAATCCTACAAATATTACTCGTCGCAACTGAACGAGGGCCCGAAGCAAATCACCTGGTCCGGCGGCACACTGCCCGACGATCTATATGACGAGTTCACAGTCTCCGTGTACTTCACCGATGCGATCTCGGCGGGAACGAACGTGTTTTTCCCCGTAGAGCAAACCTGCGAGAAGGGTGTCAATCACTGGACAAGTATCGCCAGCGAGGGTGAAACCGCAAAGGCGGGCACAGAGACTGCCCCATCCGTCAAAATAGTCGACGTTCAACAGGCGGCGGGCAGCGCAGCGAAGGAGTATACTGTCGGCGAGCTTGTGGTTTCAAATCCGTGGGCAAGGGCCACGCCAAACGGCGCGAAAGTTGGGGGCGGATATGTTAAAATCACCAACAACGACCACCACCCAGACCGGTTGATTTCCGCGACCTTCGAACGAGCCGGATCAACCTCCCTTCATGAAATGAAGATGGAGGGCGACGTCATGAAAATGGGTGAGATGAACACCGGAGTTGAAATTGCTCCGTACGGAACGCTTTCTTTGGAGCCGGGCAAATTCCATCTGATGCTGATGGACTTAAAAGCGGCCTTGAAAGAGGGCGACCACATCAAAGGCAGTCTGACTTTTCAGAAGGCTGGCAAGCTGGAGGTGGAGTTCATTGTAAAGGGCATGGGCGCGACAAACTGAGGCAATATCCGCCTTTGAAAACCAAGTTTACCCCTTTGAAAACAGAGGGTCCCCCGCCTTTAAAAACCGTAGCGGGTTCACCGGCTCATCATTGACCCGCACTTCGTAGTGCAAATGCGGGCCAGTGCTGCGTCCGGTGGAGCCAAGGCGGCCAATCGTGGTGAGGGGGGTGACAACATCGCCCTCCTTGACCAAAACCGCAGAGAGGTGACCGTAGCGGGTCACCAATCCGTTGCCGTGGTCGACATCAATCGCAATCCCATAGCCGCCGTCAGGACCTGCGGAAACAACCGTGCCGGTCGCCGTGGGGTGCACCGGCGCGCCATATTCCAGACGAAAATCAAGGCCGGTATGCATCGCCATCTGGCCATTGAACGGGTCTACCCGCCCGCCAAACCCCGAGGTTATTTCCGCCCCGCTGGCCAGCGGACGCCGCAACGGCACATAGGGCATAACTTTCTTGAGCTTGCTTGCTTCGGCAATCAACGATTGCGCCCTGAACACGGCGCGTTCAAAGGCTGTTCCATCCGGGTTCACTTTCATCGGCACAAACGGCCCGCCTTGCCCCGTTTTTCCGGCAACCAGCCGGTCGAGCGAAAGCCCCGCGTTGTTTAAAGCAAGTTTCTGAACGGCGATGGTCTTGTCGGTTGCAGAGCTCAAAGCGTCGAGCTGCTTAATTTGTTCATGTTCCGCGAGTTCGATTTTGGCAGCGGAACTTTCCAGCGTTCTAAAGGGCGAAACGTCACCATCCATCGCGCCAAAACCAGCCACTTGCTGCCGGGGCGACTCCAGTGGTTCCAACGCGCCCTGAGGCCCGATGCTGCGGTTGGCGTCTGCGTCCACCTTGCCGGGCTTGTCCCCCTCAAGTAAAGGCATCGGGCGCGCAGCAGCGGGCACAGCGGCAAATCCGGACACCGATTTGGGCATTTCCGCGACCGGAGACGGTTGCGTCGCCTGAATATTGGTTTCGTTGACCTTGTTCTGTACCCGAATCGAGCGGCCATCTCGTACCGGCAAAGCCGCATCGGTCAGGGTCGCAACAATGCTCTGCCGCGCTTCCACCTGCGCCTGGCGGCTGAGCAAATCGTTGATCTTGCCCTCTAGTGCGGTTTTTGCCATCAGAGAACGGCTTTGAGCTTCTTCAAGCTGAACAGAGAGATTTTTTAACTTGCCTTCGTAAAACGCAATCTGTTCCGAAGGAGAAGCAATCATATCCCCATGTGGCTCGCGCAGCGCCATATAGGCAGCGCCGGACAGGCCCGTCAGCCCCAGCAGCGGGCCGAGCGTGGCAGCAACATAAAGCACTGCTGGACGCACCGCCCATGTTGCAATTTTCTCCCCGCGTGAAAGCGTTAGAAAAATGTGGGAATGCGGCAAACGGGCACGCGGATACTTGTCACGCAATGTGGACATGGGTCGCTCAATTCAATCTGAGAAATTCAGAAAAACTGAGTGTGATTAAAACCGAATATGGTTAACAAACCGCAAAACCCGGTTTTGCGTCCAAAAAAGTGCCTATTTTTGAGCCATTTCAAGAACTTCGGCGGCGTGGCCGGGAACTTTCACTTTGGGCCAAATGTGGCTGATGTGGCCATTGGCATCAATCAGATAGGTCGTGCGTTCAACGCCCATGTATTTGCGGCCATACATGCTTTTCTCAGCCCAGACGCCGTAAGCCTCAAGCATGGTTTTGGACTCATCCGAAATGAGCGTCAGGTCCAGCGCATGTTTGGTTTTGAATTTTGTGTGGCTTTTGCTGGTGTCGGGGGAGACGCCGATGATGGTGGTGTTGGCAGCATCAAACTTGGCACGCAACTGATTGAATTCAATGGCTTCCTGTGTGCACCCGCTGGTATCGTCTTTCGGATAGAAATACAGCACTACTTTTTTGCCGCGCAGTGCCGACAGCGATAAAACACTTGCGTCGTCCTTCGGCAAGCTAAACTCGGGGGCAACGTCACCAATTTTGAGAGTCGTCATTGCTTCTACCTTTTCAAATTGATCATTTCGGAGTTTACGTCTTTGTGACGGCTCCGGATGAGTGCCATGGAACCAATCGGGCTTTGCAGCATTAGTCTTAAGGAGTTCCGCGCAAAAAATTCCGGGCAGCGTACAAAACGGGCGTATTTGTGCTCATTTTTGCAGCAGGGCTGGTTAATTTGCTACGTCTAATTTCGATTCGGCATTAACAAATATTTGAACCGGACGTTGTGACCGACATTTTGTAGAGTGGTTTTCAGTAACACAAGGAATGTGCTTCTGCTGCATTGGTTTTCAAAATACACCTCCAACCGGACAGAAGCCGGAGTTCGCCTTTCCGCGCCGATACGCCTGAGCGTGCGGCGCATGGTTTACGTGTTTCTTGGTATCAGCAGCGGACTTTTCCTGCTTGGCTTGATCGCGGTTGCAGTGCTCGCAGTGCGTGTTTCGCAAGGGCCGCTGGAAGTTGACATGCTTCGCGACAAAATTATCGATACGCTGCAAGCCTCGGTGCCGCCTTCAATCAAGGCCACGATCGGCAAAACTTTTCTCGTGCGCAACGAGCGCGGGCCCACCGTGCGCATCGAACAATTTGTGCTTAAAGACAGCCAAAACCGGACTTTAATTGCCGCTCCCTCCGCCGATGTGAACGTCAACACGCTGGATTTGCTGCGGGGCCGGCTTTCCGTCTCCGGTCTGGAGTTCACGGGACTTGATGTGCGAATGGCGATTCTGCCGGGCGGAACGGTGGCGGTTTCAGCCGGCGATGGCGAATCCATCGAAATTGCGCCCCAAGACGGTGTTCAGGGCAAATTCGGCGCGGCTGAGCTGACCGCAGCTTTGTTTACAACAGCGGCAGCAGACAAGCCCATTTTTGGGGACATCAAACGCATCAGCCTCACAGACGCCCGGCTGGTTTTGGACGACAGGCGTAGCGGTGTGTCGTCAACCTATTCGAAGGTGAATTTCGTGGTTGATCGGTCAGCCTCGGGCGGTGTCAATGTGCGCTTGGGCGCCGCAGGGCAGGGTGGGCCGTTTTCGTTGAGCCTGCTGGCGCGGCAGGGGGCGGCGTCGGATGCCAAATCCGGTCATGTGTTGGATTTTGTTGCCGCTGATATTCCGGTAAGTGAGCTTTTGGCACCCTTTGGTCTGTCAAAAATGCCGTTTGATGCCTTGGCACCTGTCAGCGCCAAAGGCACATTTAACATCGATGCCAATGGCACACTTGCGGGTGCGCAGGGTAAGTTTGCGCTAGGAGCGGGCATCCTCAAAATCGACGATCCGGATGCTGAACCGATTCTGCTGGACGAACTCACCACAGATTTTGCCTATGATGCGGCGCAAAAACATGCCGATCTCACCAATTTGGAATTGTTTGCGGGATTGACCCACCTCAAACTGACCGGAAAAATCGATTTAACGCCAGAACCGAATAGTGAAATTCGCATCAAGCTCGCCGGTGATCACGCCGTATTTGCCGGAGATACCGGCTCGGACAAAACTGTTTCTGTAGATACGCTTACTTTCGATGCGACGGTCAAACCCGGCGAGCAAAGTTTTCGCATCAATCAACTTACCCTCAAGGGGCCTGATCTCGATAGCACCATCAGCTTGGCTGTGCGCAACACCGACACCGGTCCGGCTGTATCGGGCACCATAGCCATCACCAAAACCCGATTGCGGTCAATTTTCCATCTTTGGCCCGGCTTTACTGCCTTTGAGGTGCGTAAATGGATGGTGGCGCATGTCACGTCCGGCTTCGCGGAAAAAGCCACGCTGACCTTTGATTTAGACGCCGCGGCTTTTGCGGATGCCCGTAAAAAGCTCCCCATCCCGGATACCAGCCTCACCGCTGACGTAACCGTTTCCAATGGCGTTCTGGCTGCTCTGCCGGGCATGCCGCCGCTTTCAAACATTGATGGTTCGGGTCATTTCACCGGAACCACCGCCGCGTTTAACGCCGCCCGCGCCACACTCGATTTAAGCCCGCGCAAGCTCAATTTTACCGATATCAAACTCTCGATTCCGGATCATCGACCGAAACTGTTTAATGCAACGCTCACCGGTCACACGCAGAGCACGCTGGATGCGGCAGTGGACCTGCTGTCTCGGGACGCGTTAAAAAAATATAATAACGTCCCCGGTGAACCGGCCCAATATAAGGGGCAGCTGGAAGGACAAGTCGAAATTGCTTTTAAAATTGGCAAAACCGCCACTCCAGACGATGTTTCCGTTAAAACAAATCTGACCGCATCAAATGTTTCAGTGGAAAAAGTTGTCGATACCGAAAAGCTGGACAACGCCAATTTAACAATTGTCACCACCAAAACCAGCCTCTTGGTTAAGGGCGACGGACGCATGTTCAATGCTCCGGTGAGCATTGAGCTAAAAAAGAATGGTTCTGCTCCCACCGATGCCAGCCTCACATTTGTGCTGGATGACGCCGCCCGTGCCAAACGCGGTATTGAAACCGGCCCCGGATTTTCCGGCCCGGTGTCGGCAAAGGTCACCACCCAGCTCAGCGATGGCGATCGTCCAAAGGCTGATCTTCCCAAAGGCGAAACCCGCGCCACGGTTGAGCTGGACCTGACACGTGCAAACATCGATGGCTTTCTGCCGGGCTGGTTAAAGGCCGCGGGCAAGTCCGGCAAGGCGACATTTGTCGCCACCAAACGGGCAGACTCGATTCAGCTCGACCAGTTCCAGCTTGACGCGGGCAATGCCAGTTTTCGCGGGGCGGTGACGCTTGACACAGAGGGTGGGTTTGAAAGCGCCAAGTTTAGCTCGTTCCGGCTCTCAACAGCGGACGAGTTGAAGCTCGATGTGCAAAAAGACGGCAATCTTTTCAAGCTGTCGGGCAGCGCCGCCAGCATCGATGCCCGGCCCTATATTACAGATTTGCTCGCCCACTCGCGCGCCAAAGCGGCGAATGGTCAGGATTTCGATCTTGAGCTGAAGGCCAACAACATCATCGGCTTTAACAAGGAACGTGTTGAAGGTGTTGATGTAAAGCTGAAGCGGCGCGGCGGCGTTTTGCAAAAGGTACAGCTCAATTCAAGACTGTCTGGCGGCGCGCTCAAAATTGTCTCCAAGGACAGCGAGACCATCGGCGGATATGTGATCACCGCGGAAAATGCCGGTGCATTGCTGGCGTTTTTGGATGTCTACCGCCGCATGGAGGGCGGCTCAATGACGCTGAACATCCACCCGCAGCCGGAGCGGCTTACCGGAGGCGTTATGATCCGGGATTTTTATCTTAATGACGAACCCGCGTTACGCTCGCTCGTCAGTTCAAACGATGCCAATGCGCAAATCAGCCCGACCCATGTGAATTTTAAACGCTTGCAAGGCGCGTTCGTGCGTACCGATGGCCGCATCGACATCACGGACGCTGCAATGTCCGGCCAGCAGGTGGGCGCGACGCTCGGCGGAATGATCGATTATGGCAAAGACCGGGTTGATCTGGCCGGAAACCTTATACCCGCCTATGAAATCAATAACTTCTTTGCAAAAATTCCCATCGTCGGGCCCATATTGGGCGGCGGCAAAAACGAGGGCTTGTTTGCCATCAATTTCCGCATTGTCGGCAAAGCCAGCGCGCCGACGCTACGGGTTGATCCGCTCTCAGCCGTAGCTCCGGGCATTTTCCGAAAGATTCTCGGCGTTGCCGACGGCACCGCAAACAATCCGGACAATTTCATCGTTGACGTGCCCGAGTCCGCGCCAGCCGAAAACCCGCAAAGCGCTGTGCCCCAAGACACGGCGCCTTTGCAACTCGGCAAGCCTAAAAAGTAACCTGGTTCAAACAGGCTTGAGCAAAACGTGCTTTTTCTTGCCAAAAGACAGCTTGATCACACCGTCAACACCAACATCCTTATCCGTGAGCTTAGCCTGTTCGTCGACCACCACCGCATCATTCACGCGCAACCCGCCGCCCTTGATTTGCCGCCGCGCTTCGCCGTTTGAGGCCACCAACCCGGCCTTCACAAAAGCGACGGCAACGCTCAGTCCCTCGCTCAATTCGTGCTTGTCGATTTCAACTGTTGGCAGGCTCGTCGCCAATGCGCCTTCCTCAAAGGTCTTGCGTGCGGTTTCCGCCGCCGCATCTGCTGCAGTGCGCCCGTGCAGCAAGGCGGTGGCTTCATTTGCGAGTATCTTCTTGGCCTCGTTGATATCGGCTCCGTCCAGCGCTTCAAGCCGCGCGATATCCTCTATTGGCAACAGCGTGAACAGCTTCAAAAACCGCCCCACATCACGGTCTTCGGTGTTGCGCCAAAATTGCCAATAATCATAGGCGCTGAGCATGTCAGCGTTAAGCCACACCGCGCCTGCTGCGGTTTTCCCCATTTTAGCGCCTGAGGCTGTGGTGAGCAGCGGCGATGTCAGCGCATAAAGCTGGCCTGTCCCCAAGCGGCGGCCAAGGTCTGTTCCGGTAACAATATTGCCCCATTGGTCGGAGCCGCCCATCTGCAAAACGCAGCCGTAACGTCGGTTCAATTCAACAAAATCATAGGCTTGCAGGCACATGTAATTGAATTCAAGAAACGACAGCTCTTGGTCACGTTCCAACCGCATCTTGACCGAATCCATCGACAACATCCGGTTGACGCTAAAGTGTCGCCCCACATCGCGCAAAAAGTCGATGTAGTTCAGTTTCGCCAGCCATTCATCATTATCCACCATCAGCGCAGGCTTTGGCCCGCTCTCAAAGGTGAGAAACTTTTCAAACACGCTTTTGATGCCATCTTTATTGGCCTCGATCTGCGCAGGTGTTAAAAGCTGTCGGCTGGCATCTTTGCCGCTGGGGTCACCCACACGCGTGGTGCCTCCGCCCATCAGCGCAATGGCCTTGCCGCCGGTTTTCTGCAACCAATGCAGCATCATGATTTGCAAAAGCGAACCCACGTGTAGCGAGGCCGCAGTGCAATCAAATCCGATATAGGCCGTTAGGTCGCCTGCCAGCGCCTTTTCATCCAGCCCGGCATAATCCGAGCATTGATGAATAAACCCGCGCTCTGTCAGAATGCGTAAAAAATCGGATTTGGGGATAAAAGCGTCGCTCATCGTGGCCTCAATGTTGAAGCAGACCTGTAAAACAACAAATCCTTGAGGGCAAGCTTTGCGGTGCGGCGCTTGTTCTATTAGGGTTGTTGCACCTCCGTTGAGTTTTGACCATGTCCGTTAACATCATGCTTGCCGTTCTGGTTGCGGCATTTTTGAATGCGGCCTGGAATACCTCGGTGAAGTCCACGCCGGATAAGTTCTTGGGAGCATCGCTCATTTGTTTTGGCGGCGCGGCGGTAGCGCTGCCTTTCGCTTTGGCGTTGCCTGCCATTTCCCCGGCAGCCTATCCGAATTTAATCTTCTCCACCGCCTGCCACGTCGCATATTTTCTGCTGATAAACCGGGCCTATCGCACTGCGGACCTTTCCACCGCTTATCCCTTGATGCGCGGCGCTGCCCCGCTTGTCTCCATGATACTGGCGTTTCTGCTGCTAAACGAAGCGCCCAAGGCTTTGAGTATACTTGGAGCAATCGTGGTGCTGGCCGGCATACTCTTTCTTGGCCGCGACGCTTTCAAAAAGGGCGGCCTCGACCGCACCACACTAATTGCGGTGAGCACGAATGCGGTTGTCATTGCCTGTTACACCCTGTCGGACGGGCAGGGTGGTCGCCTGTCCGGGCAGCCCGTCTCTTACACACTATGGCTTATGGTAACTGCCGGATTGGCGTTTTTGCCTGTCGCGCTGGTCTTGCGCGGGCCGCATTTTTTCGCCGCGGCAAGAACGCATTGGCCAATGGCGCTGGGCGGCGGCGCGGCCTCAACGGGCGCATATGCAATTGTAATCTGGGCCATGTCTCAAGCGCCGATCGGGCTTGTGTCAGCGTTGCGTGAGACGTCGGCCTTATTCGCCGCAGTTCTGGGAGCGGTTTTTCTGCACGAGAAATTCGGTATGGCGCGCTACACTTGCGCGGCACTGGTCTGCTGCGGATTGGCTCTCGTGAGATTGGCGTGAATTTATCGCTTTGAAATCATCGTTTCATAGTTTAGAATAATTCTAAACAAGGAGAGAACTATGCCTGCGACACCTCACGTTGAAAAACATTTTACCGGTTCAGAATCCGTCCGCGATGTTGTCATTGGTATGGCTGACGGCCTTACGGTGCCTTTCGCGCTGGCGGCTGGTCTTTCTGCTGCTGTTTCATCCACCCACGTCGTTGTCACCGCCGGGCTTGCCGAAATTGTCGCAGGTGCAATTGCCATGGGCCTTGGCGGCTATCTTGCCGCTCGAACCGACACAGAACATTACAATTCGGAAGAGAAGAACGAATTTTACGAGGTGGAGAATCTCCATGATCGAGAAATCGCCGAAACCCGCGAAATCTTTGCAACCTACGGTCTTAAAGATAAGGCGCTCGATGACGTTGTCGGGGCAATAAGCTCGGACAAGCAGCGCTGGGTCGATTTTATGATGCGTTTCGAGCTTGGTCTGGAGCGCCCAAATCCGCGCCGCGCACCCATCAGCGCGGCAACAATTGCCATTTCCTACCTGATTGGCGGAGCAATCCCGCTGATTCCCTATATGTTGGTGGGAGATATGCAGACCGC
>JAYVYB010000204.1:0-5419 GCA_043784625.1 Methylovirgula sp. | reverse complement strand
TCGCTCTGGCCCTGTCCATCAAGACCAACCACGCCGACAATTTCGCCCTTGAGCAGCTCAAAATTGAAGGCTTCACCCTCCGGCCAGACAATCAGATCGTGCCCTCGGAGAATGACGTCGCGGCCTGTTGGTTTTGTCGGCTTCTGGTCATGCGATTTTTTCGAGTGATCGGTGCCGGTCATCAAAGACAGCAGATTGGCCTCGGTGATTTGCTCCTTTTCGAGCACACCAACGTCGCGGCCATCACGCAGCACCGTGGCGCGGTCGGAAATGGTGATCAGCTCGGCAATGCGGTGGGTGACGATGAGGATGGTTACGCCATTGTCCCGCAAGGCGCGCATTTTGTCGAACAGGCGCTTGGTGCTGTCGAGATCCAGCGCCGCAGAGGATTCATCCAAAATCAGAATTTTCGGATTGGATAGCATGGCGCGGCCGATAGTGATCCATTGCTTGAGGTGCAGCGGCAACGACCCCACAGCAGCCAGCGGATCAACATCTTCGCCGGAAAGCTCGTGCATCATCTTGGCGGCGCGCTCAACCTTGTCGTCATAGGGAATGACATTGGAAAACAGAGCATCCGCGCCCATGAACAGGTTATCGACAACGGTGCATTCATCGGCAACCAGCACTTCCTGAAACACGGTGGAAATACCGATAGCGCGGGATTCCGCTGGTGTGGTCGGGGTTTCGCCCAAAATCGAGACAGTGCCGGAATCCACTTCGAGAATGCCGGAAACCACTTTGGCCATTGTGCTTTTGCCGCAGCCATTGCCGCCGACAATCGCGTGAATTTCTCCGGCCACAGCGGAAAACGAGCAACCATCCAACGCGCGGGTTGGGCCAAAATACTTCTTCACATTGGCAACGGTGATGGTCACCGGCCTTGATGTGGAAGTAATGCTATTGGCGGAAGCGCGCGTCACGAATGGGTCCTTTATGAAATGCCGCCCGCTCATCACGGGCGGCAAGATTTATCGCTTATGGCTTGTAAGCTGCTGGATCAGCTGGCTTGTCGAAGAACTTGTCGAGATAGGAAGGGCTGGCGCCCCACTTGTCAGCGCCGACGGAGAGCCAGTTCTGGCTGTTCTCGTCGCAGTTTTCAGGCAAAGCCTTGGCAACATCGTCATAGGTCAGGGTGACAGGAGCAACCATGACAGACTGAACCTTCGGGCCTTGACCCTGCAGGGTGCGCATCATGATGTTCCAGATCAGTTCCATTTCATCTGCTGGCGGCCATGTCTGGACGGCGGAAGAGATCAGGTCCTTGTTCTTGCGCCATGTGCAAAGCGCGCCAAGTTCACCGCCAACGGCAACCTTGACACCCTTGCGCCCGGACTGTGCCAATGCGCGCAAAACGCCCATTTCAGCGGCGGACTGCACCACAACACCGTCGAGCTTGCCCGGATGGGTTGCGAGCCACTTCTGCACTTCGCCCTGAGCAACCTGGTCGGTCCACATGCCGGCAACAGAGCCGACAACCTTGATGCCCGGCGCGCTGGCGAGGCCAGCCTTGACGCCGCGATCCTGACTGTCCGAACCGGAGGTGCCTGGAATGCCTTCAACAACCAGAACATTGCCCTTGCCGCCGAGATCATCAGCCATCGACTTGCCGATCTGGAAGCCGGCAACCTGATAGTTGACCGAGGAGTTCATGGTATATTCGGAGGTCAGATAGCCGGTCAGCGAGAACACCGGAACGCCCTTGTCATAGGCATATTTGACGGTCTGGTTGAGGGCTGTCGGGTTCGAGCAGCAAACGATGATCGCATCGACGCCCTGATCAACCAGCTGGCGCATCTGCTGAATCTGGGTTGAATCGTTCAGGTTGGACTGGGTGATGATTACGTCCTTGAGCAGGCCGAGGCCCTTCCACTTCGGAATGATCACCTTCTGGAGTTCGTCCATGGCATTGGCGCGCCAGGTGTTGCCGGCATAGGAGCTTGCATAACCGATGGTGAACGGACCCTTGTTCTTCGACTTCCAGGTCCGATAGGGGCTCGGGCCGACTGGCTGTGCCGGATCAAGCATGTCTTTGCTGTAAAGTGCCTTGGCGACATCCGGGTTGATGTCCGCAAGGCCTTCAGCGCGCGCATTTGTTGCCAGAGCGGTCATACCGACAGCACAGGTAAGGGCTATTTTCTTGAGCATGTGTTTCATGTTTCACTCCTCGTTCGTTTCCCCTTGCCTGGCTCTTCGTTGTGAACCAGGAAGCTTTTTGCCGGGCTTCGCGCCCCGTATTTTTATCAGTCGTAGAAATTCTCCGGCGCATGGCGCAGAGTCTTCCACAGCACCGGATCATGTCCCGTGACCACTTGTGCGCCGGTTTCTTCGGCAATTCGGCGTAATTTGGCCACCGAATGCGCCGCATCAACCGACGAGCAGACCAGACCCGGGAGGGCCTTGTTGTTCCAGTGGTCGAGCGTATAGGCCGCATCAATCGTCAGAAGCATTGGCCCAGTGTTGGGCAAGGTGAGCAGAAAAGACTGATGCCCGGGCGAGTGGCCGGGCGTAAAAATCATCCTGATGACGCCGTCGCCGTAGAGATCGAAATTGTCGGTATATTCGCCGGCCAAAAACTTCCAATCGAGGCCAGGTCGGTCAAAGTCGGCGCGGATATAGGCCCCTTCTGAAAACCAGTCGGGCTTGAAAGCATATTCATGCTCGATGCGCTGCACCACATATTGCGCTTTCGGGAAACGACCGATTGCGCCGGTATGGTCAAGATGCAGGTGCGACTGCAAAACGTAGCGGACATTGTGCGGTTCCACGCCTACCAGACGGCACTGGTCAACACAATTGTCGCGCAAATTCATCACGGGGTCATATGCGGCGAGAACGCCGCCCCAATGCGCGTGTTTGTCTATGGCAACCTCGACGGCATTGCCCCCGTCAATCACCACATTGCCCATGGGATGCTTGATCAAGAACCATGGCACCGGAATTTCGAAGGCTTCCTCACTCTGGTTCATTTTTATATATTTAAGCTTGGTCTTTAATGTTCCGGTTTGGAACATGAAGAGCTGTATATCCGAAGGCCGGCGTGACGCGGGGCGTGGACGCTCGGCCGCCAGCATAGAGGGGCGCGGTGCAAGATGGCTCTGAGTGCCAACAGCCGCCACAGATTTGCTGTCGGTTTCAACCTGCTGGCCCTTCTCGTTAAAACTCACAATCTTCATGACATTTCTCGCTTCAAGTCGTATCTCGCTTCGCTCCCAATGGTGCCAAGTTGCAGTTTAGCGCGCCGTTTTCTGTTCGATGATTTTCAGCGCTTCAATCAAGTAAGTTCGGAACACGGCATGGTTCTCACTCATCGGGAAATGGCCGATGTCTTCCATCTCGATGTAAATCCCGCCGGGAATCTTGCTCGCCGTTTCTGCAGTGACTTCGGGAGGCGTCAAATAATCGTAGGTACCGGTCATCATCACCACGGGACAGCGCTTGGTATCGATGTTCTGCAATTCGTTGCGCAGGTCATGATCGACCGAATAGAAATACAGGTCGCCGCGAAACGTTTCCGAGCCCTGAGTATAATAGTGCCATGTCAGCCAACGGTCCTGATCGGGACTTTGCGGGGCCATCAAATCCCAGACGCCGCTGGCGCAAACCTGCGCGGCATTTGCATGCGGATGCCGCCACCACTCCAGAAAGAAGCCCGGCGCGTGAGCGGCGGCTTCAACCGGGATCACCGCGCGGAAACGGTTCGGATAATGCAGCGCCAGTTGCAGCGCGACATTGCCACCAAAAGAAGACCCCATGAAGATCGGCGAATCCAGCTCGAGAGCATCACAGAATTTCACGATGAATTTCATGAAATGATCGGCGGTCAGCTTATACTCTTCTTTCCACCACTCTTTGTTGAGAGGTGGATCAGACTTGCCGTGGCGGGCCAGATCATAGGCGATAACGTCATAATTGGCGGTTATCTGCGTATCTTCCAGCAGGTCGCGCCACTGGTGATTGTGACAACCGGCGGTGTGCTGGCACACCAGCGGCTGGCCTCTGCCATTGCGCAAATAGAACACCTTGTATTCGCAACCATCGACGTCAATTGTGACGTATCTGCCAATCACCGGAGAATGCTTAACCATCGGGAATGTCCTTATCTCGCGCGGTTTTCACACCGGGACGCCAACCTTGCGCAGCAGTTCAAATTGCAATGTGAAGTTTCTGAGGTTCTGCATCAGGACAAGCGTGTTTCCCTCCAGCTTCAGATCTTTGCGGAAGCTGGCAGACCATATGCCGTGATACATCGGCTTCGGGATCGGCCTTGCAAATTCACGCCATGTGGCGGAGCTGGCACGCAACGCAAAATCATAGGCATCCATCGGCCCGGGGCTGATGTTGATGCTGTAGACCTTGCCGTCGACCATTTCGATGATGGCCTTCTCAGATCCCATGTCATAAAGATATTTGCAGGTGAAACTCTTCGCCATCGCAGCGATAGCCGGATCACTGTCCGAGGCCTCGCCAAATCTGACGGCCCATTCATTCATGCGCATGGCTCGCGTCTCCCTGATCCCTTCAGGCGCAAACCAGCATACCTGCAATGACGCGAGGCCTGCATCAAACTCTCGGTGTGAGTTGATCTTAGTTTCCGCCCATTGTTTTTAGTTCATTAGGTTGAACTTTGTCTTGTTAGTTGAACGGTAAGTGATATAATAACGCGTGTCAACAAGTTGTAAGGCGCATGCGCAAAAACAACGTGGCAAAAGGGCCGGGAGGGGTCAAGCATGCGTAAGTCCGAAATGCCGACGAAAATACTGCCTAAAAAAGCTGCAATCGGCACACAAGTTCCGGCTTTGACGCGCGGCGCGGCCATACTGGATTTCATTTCTGAAACATCGCAGCCGGTGACGGCGCAGCGAATTTCAGATTCGCTGAAATTGCCAAAAAGCAGCGTCCACAATCTGTGCAATACGCTGATCCATCTCAATCTGATTTTCCGCAAGGCCGACCTCACCTATACGATCGGGCCGCATGTGATGCGCTGGGCCAATGTGTTCAAGCAGCGCACAGACGTAACTGCTGAATTCGCCAATATCTGGGACGAGAGCACGGGCTTGCCGGGCGCGACCATCACGCTTTCTGTGCGCGAAGGCGCAGAGGTGGTTTATGTGGCGGCACGTAATTCGGGCAGAACACCGAGCCTCGATTTCCGCATTGGCATGCATCTGCCAGCCCCGTTCACGGCAACCGGAAAAGCCTTCTTGAGCCATTTGTCCGACTTTGAAATTCACCGCATGTTCGAGAATGGCTTCCCCGAGCCGCTCACACGCAACTCGGCACAAACGCTGGAACGGCTGATGGCGGATATCCGCCGCTGCCGCAATGAGGGCTATTCGCTCGACAATCAGGAAGTTAGCGAAGGCATGATTTGCTATGGCTGCGCCGTGCTTGACGCGGCAAATCATCCGATTGC
>JAYVYB010000203.1:0-2780 GCA_043784625.1 Methylovirgula sp. | reverse complement strand
GGCATAATGGTATTTGCGATCTTTGCCCGAGTTTTTGGCCGAGTTTTATCGGAGTGCCGCGCCCATGACCCCTTTGCCGCACCGCCTTGATGTGGCCCTCAAGCGCATCTTGAAAGCGCTCGACCATCTGGACGCCGCCGTCGAGCGGCGCGTGATTCAAGACCAGCATTCGGGCGACCAAACTCAGGAATTTGCTGTCATGCAAGATGACCGCGCCCGCCTCGCGGTGGAGCTTGATGGCACCTTGGTAAAATCCAAACGCCTGGAAACCGCCGCCAAAGAGGCCGGAAAGCGGCTTGAACGCGCCAGCGCCACCATCAAAGCGCTGCTCAGCGCCCACGAAGCCAATTAAGGACGCAGTTGCTATGCCCCACGTCACCGTAAACATCGGCGGGCGGCCCTACCGCCTAGCCTGCGAAGAAGGCGAAGAGCGCCATCTGGAGCATCTGGCTGGCATTGTGGAAAGCAAGATCGAAGCCTATCGCGGCTCTTTTGGCGAAATCGGCGATCAGCGCATTGCGGTGATGGCGGCCATTTCGCTAGCGGACGAGCTGGTGGAGGCGCAGCGCAAAATCGAGATTTTGCAGGCGGAAGCCAGCGCTCAACAGCACAATGAGCAGCTCTCCCAAAGCCATCAGGAAGACTGGGTGAATTCCGTGGCTGAAACGCTGACCGTGGTGGCGCAGCGCATCGAAACCGCCGCAGCGGGCCTGAACGGCGCGGGCAAGCTTTAAACAAAAGACCCTAGCAATCGTGCACTAAAGCGCTTATCTTGCAAATGCGGTGCTGCTGGGTGCGTGTTGGATAGTATACCCGGGGCCTTATCGACACCAAGGGAGCTGTCCCTGTTCAGGCTCGTGGGCTTGAGCATATGGCGCCCACCTAACTAGTTAGGTTCCCGGTTTCGATGTCCCACGGCTTTTGTGGCTCCGTACTTTACATTTTTTGAGGCAAGATAATGAGCGCCGCAGCAAAAGCTGAAATTCGCGCGGCGGCTTTAGCAAAACGCGATGCCCTCAGCGCCGAAGACCGCGCCGCTTTCAGCGCCAAAATATGCCAGCGCATCCTCGATCTCGCCGCCTCACTGCCGGCCGGGCCGGTTTCGATTTTTTGGCCGATCCGCTCCGAAATAGACACAAGGCCGCTGATGTCGGGGCTGGCGGCGCTTGGATTTCCGGTCGCCCTGCCCCGCGTGGAGGGTTCAAGCCTTGAATTCCGGCTTTGGCAGTCCGGCGCGGCTTTGAGCGTTGGAAAATTCGGCCTGTCTGAACCCTTAACCAGCGCGCCGCTCACCCGCCCCGCCACCATGTTGATTCCGCTGGCGGCGTTTGACACAGATTTGCACCGCATTGGCTATGGCAAAGGCTTTTATGACCGCGCCATCGCCGCGCTCAACCCCAAGCGCAAAATCGGCCTCGCCTTCTCCTGCCAACAGGTGCGGCACGTGCCGTTTGAAAGCCACGACGAGCGGCTGGACATGATTGTTACGGAACTGGGGTGAGGGGGGCTTGCCTGTCAATGCTCGCTAGCCGTCATGCGCGGGCTTGACCCGCGTATCCACGAAAGCATTTTATTTCAGTTTGTCAAAAGCCCGTCGGGCAAAAACAGTCCCGTGGATACGCGGCAAGATGCGCGCATGACGGAACTCAATTTGCAAAAAGACAGGACGGGCTGCCTGCCGAAAAAATGATTTGGCGTTAAAAATCGCCCAAATTCGCTTGGCCGCATTTGACCGACTTTTGGCCAGCTTGCGCCATGACTTGCGCAGCTTTTTGGGCGGGATTTTTGTCCCGCCGGATTTTGGGGTTTATTTCGCCATCAGCCATTCATGGTCGGGGTCGTTATGAAATTTCCAAACCTTTTTCGGCCCCGCCATCACGTTGAGATAAAACAGGTCATAGCCATGAGCGGCACCCACCGGATGATAGCCTTTTGGCACCAGAACCACGTCACGATCCTGTATCAGAATGGTCTCGTTCAGGCTGCGGTCGTCGGTGTAGACCCGCTGGACGCCATAGCCCTGAGGCGGGTTAAACCTATGATAATACGTCTCTTCCAGCAGGCTCTCGTGGGGCAGATTGTCCTGATCATGCTTGTGCGGCGGGTAGCTGGACCAGTTGCCCCCCGGGGTAATCACCTCCACCACCAGCAGGCTTTCGGCCACGCCGGAGTCGGGCAAAATATTGCGCACATAGCGGGTGTTTGAGCCTTTGCCGCGGGTTTCCTGCCCGCACTCCTGCGGTGAAATCACCCGTGGCGGCAGCTTTCCGGTGGCGGGCGCGGCACAAACCGCGACTTCCACATCGGTTGTCGCCTGCAAACTCCATTTGGCGTGGCTCGGCGCATAGAGCGACCACGGCGAGCCTTCAAACTCATTTTTGCGCTCGCCGATCTCGCCAAAGCTGTGGCTTTTGCCGCCCTGCACAACGCTGGCCAAAGCCTTACCGGAGAGCAAAACTGCGCAAATCTCGTTGTTTGCGCTGGATTTTGCGAGGGTTTCACCTTTTTTCAGGTGAAAAACCTCAAAACCGACATAGGTCCAGCCTGCCGACTTTGGCGTGACATGATGGACCCGGCCTTGCGCATTGGGGGCGGAAGCGCGACGCAGCAGCGGAGATTTTGCCATGGGTTTGATCCTATTTCAGTCCTGCTTCAGCTAAAAAGCGCTTGAGATTGGCAACGCCTTCGATGGCGTTTTCCAGCGGATTGGCCTTTTTCGGGTCTTGTTCAGCTTCCAGAACCACCCAGCCCGAATAGCCGGACAATTCCTTGAAAACATT
>JAYVYB010000202.1:0-5200 GCA_043784625.1 Methylovirgula sp. | reverse complement strand
TTCCAATATTCCGCTCACCGGTCGGATCGACAAGCGCAGCTTCCTGTTGACTTTGTTTGCGATATTCTGCGTCGGCAGGAAGGGGTGGCAATTTAACACCAACACCGCCATCAACTTTGCCATTGCTTGAATTGTTTTTCATTTTGTTACCTATTGAGTAACATTGAACTACTTTACTCACGAAAAGTTCCAAATTCTAGCAATCTGGAACAACTGCCTTTCTTCGGCGTTAGTAAATAATAAATAAAAAGGAGCATCCAATGCCAGCAAAATCAAAGGCCCAACAAAAAGCAGCAGGCGCAGCACTTGCCGCCAAGCGCGGTGATACACCAAAATCAAAACTCATCGGGGCATCGCGAGATATGTTTGAATCCATGACAGAAAAGCAGTTGGACGAATTGGCAACTGTAAAAACCGACCATCTGCCCGATCACAAAACGGAAACTTAATACTTGGATTTCGGAATTAGAAACTCAAATGCTATTTTTGCTTAATATCAATAAAGTTTGCGCCAAGGGCACCACCGCTTTTTTTAATCAACCAGACTGGTACACTTTTACGCATCCACCCAGCACCATTTGTTTCCACCATTGACACCAGCTAAGCTTAGACATTGTTCTGATGGAAAAAAGCTTAGCGGGCGCACAGGTGTTCAACAATTATGAAGCACATGGTCTAACCTGCGCCATTGAACTCGAAATCGCTCCACATGCAAACATGGAACAAGTTGAGATTTGAGGCGTTGTTGAACGGAGATTGGATCGCAGGTGTAATGTCCCGTTTCAGAAATTTCAACGAACAAAGGAAATTTCAAGATGTTCAACAGACTACGTCAGTTTACTCTAACGGCAGCTCTTGTCGTGGCCACTCTTGTGCCGGAAGTTGGAGTGGCAAATGCGCTTCCCTTTCAGCCTGTCACTCCACTTGCAAAACTGCAAGCCAACGAAATTTTGTCGGTGCAGTATACCAAGCATCGAAGGCTAGGTATGACGAAGAACTGGCAATTCCAACGGCATGGAAATCGGTGCCGCACGAGACTTGGCAATTGTCGCTATTTTCATCAGGGCTACTTTTATCAAACGCCGTGGTGGACCTTACCCTTGATTCTGGGCAATCAGATTCAAAGACAAAACAGTGGCAATTCGCATGTGCGGTGGTGCCTATCGCGCTATCGGTCATACAATCCACGCACGGACTTATGGCTAGGCAACAGCGGCAAACATTACCGGTGCAAGAGTCCTTAATGATTTAAACCAACTTTACAGAAGGAACTAACAATATGGCTATCACTCCTGAAATTAGACCTCGGGTCACTGTATCAGCAAATTCTGAATATGATCTGGCACCGCGGGGTTCTGCCGCCGCAGAGTTGCGCCAAGACCAATTGGAAAGCAGATCCAGCAATGGCATTTTCTATGCCCTCACTGTTCTTGCATTTATTGTCGTCGGCTATTTTGCATTTGCATATTATTATCCCACAACACCCGTTGCGCCGACGACAACAAATCAAACCGCAACGCCGGTTACTCCTCCAGCGACGCCCCCAGTTGCTCCAGCACCTTCGGCGACACCACCGGCAACCACAACGACACCTTGATTGCAAAACCAAACACCCGTTGCTTTGAGTGCAGCGGGTGAAACTTGCTGCATTTCAATGGGCATGAGGACGGGACGATCCAAATTACGGATCATCTGTCGCGTTGCTCAACCAAATCTGCTTTGTGGCAGTTATCAATCAATTCATTGGCGATCAGGCTAGCCTTGGATCAACCACATGTAAATCAAATGACAGCTTGTCCATTTGCATTGCAGTTTCAAATTGTTTTCTCATCTTTAGCAAGTGCTTTTGAAAAAACACCTTCGTGCCATCGAAGAAATTCGCAACGCCACCTTAGCCTTCAGACGGTTAGACTTGAATGGCAGGAATGACATAGAACCCAGACACATGAGAATCAGAAGTGCAATAGTGGTGCGCGCCGCCTCATATATTTTTGCCTGATCATGACAAATTAGGTTTTCTGTGGCGAGATATCTATCTTCACAAAAAGGGTGATTGATGCTTCATCACTGTAATTTATATCTCGATCTATGTTATAGAGAGCTTAAACAGTATGCCCATTTGTAATGGGCGGACCGCTTAAACATTCAGCGGATCACGGAGTTCAGTCGCAACGCCCCACCTGCCCGATGCACAGGGATGCCGCTACAATCCACCAGCACGGTGTAACTCAAATTAACAGGCCTCCCACGATGATGAGGAGGTTCAATCATTTACTGTTCTCTTGGCGATTTTATTGGGCATCCTGTCTGGTACTCACAAAATGTCAGGTGGAACTAAAGGCTTCATCACCCGTTTATCAAGGACCACGTCGCTGTTTGCCAATTCGAATACGGGTTGGAACATGAGCATTGAGGTCACCAACATGAAAAGTGCAACAATTCTTCGTTGCTTGGCAGCGTCTTCCTATCTTGCCCTTGCTGTTCCACTCTTCGCAGCAACCACAGTGCAGGCGGGCAAGGCCAGCTTGCCAGTTGTTACAGTCGATGTCGCAACAGCTGCCTCTATAACAAAACCAGCCGAGCTATGCCTTACCGATCTCCGCACCTTCGATGACGTGATGCAGAAGGATGGCCATTGGCTCGGGTCATCGGGTTATGGCTATGGTTATCCAATGGGAGGGCTTGGCTATGGCTACCCTATGGGAAGCTACCCTGTGGGAACTTTGAACGGTTACCAGAACGCCCGCCCTGGCTATGAACTCCGTATGCTCGCCGCATCAGCCAATATTCTCGCCCAGCACGGGCAGCAGCAGCAGTGCGAGGATGTGCTTTCCACGACCAAGATCATTTATAATCAATATTTAGCTGACCTGAACAGTGGAAAGGTTCCGGCCATGGATGTTCCGGGCTGGCGCATGCAACAGATCGCAGAGGCAAGACCAGTTGCCGACGAATCGAAGTCTTGGCGGTCTGACCAGTTGATTGGCATAGATGTGCGCACTCCTCAGAACGATGCCCTCGGTAGCGTTGACGACATTGTGATGAGTCCGAAGACAGGAGCGATTGCCTATCTGATCATCGCCCGGGGCGGAATTTTTGGTTTCGGCGAGAAACACGTGCCCGTCACATGGGAAAACTTCAAGATCGCGCCCAATGGCAACTTGCTGGTGCTCGATGCAACCAAAGCCGCCATGGATGACGCCCCCAAGGTGAGCGACAATAAGTTCGCAGCCGCTGGCGAATATGATCAGGAGGCAAAGAAAATCGATGCTTACTGGGCTACGCATATCACCAAGAAGAGTGGCAACTAGTCGAAACTGGTGTGACCGTCCATGTGTATCAATAGTTGGCCTGACCAATGAGAAAGGAAATCCCAATGCTAGAGAACATTTCAGAGTTTAATGACTACACCATTGCAGCCAGTGATGGCACTATCGGCAAAGTCAGTGATTTTCTGTTTGATGACGCTTCATGGTCACTCCGATGGCTTGTTTTAGACACTGGCAATTGGCTGTCTGGCCGAAAGGTCCTTTTGCCTTTGTCAGTCCTAGGACACCCCGATCCCACTCTTCGGCAATTCGCGGTGAGACTAACCATGAAGGAAGTCGAGGATAGTCCTAGCATCAGCACTGACAGGCCGGTGTCCCGTCAAATGGAAACAAACCTTTATGACTACTATGGCTGGACCCCCGTATTGGGGGCCTTACTTCGGAGGATATGGTTACTATGGTGGCCTCTTGGTGGGCACGACACCTCCGGAGACTATACGAAGGGAACAGCAACTTGCCGCAGAGCAAAGAGAAGCTGACGATCCACACCTCCGCAGCATTGCTGAAATCGTCGGCTATCATATTCGGGCAACCGATGGCGAAGTGGGCCACGTCCAGGACATCATCATTGAAGACGTCGACTGGAGCATCCATTATCTAGTCGTCGACACGAAAAACTGGTGGCCAGGCAAGAAGGTTCTGATCTCGCCAGGATCAGTAGAAGAGATCAGTTGGGAGCACAGGCGCTTGAGTGTGAATGTTGAACGCCAAAGGGTGAAGGATGCGCCCGCATATGATGCGTCAAAGCGCATTGATCGACTTTACGAGCGAAACTTCCAAGGACACTATGGTGCCTCGAAGCCACATGGCATGTCGTCAAGCGGAACACCTCTACACAACCATCAATCATGACCAGTCCGATTTTGTGTCAGCGCAGACAAAATTTTGCGCCAATCAAAGGAATTGCAAAATGAAGAAAGACGATCATCATGAACCAATCTTGGCGCAACCGAACTTGAAAGCAGATCAAGAACGGAAAAAGCTCAATCATCTGAGTTCGAAACCGCAAAAGAATATCGTTCAGGTAGATCGGCCTGGCTTTGATCTAGGTGGTTCAAGTAGTGACACAACTGCCGGGACGGGACTTGGACTTGGCGATAACTCCTCGGAAACGGCTGGAGATCGCAGCCTGCCAAATCGCCGATCAAGACCCATACTCAGCATTCCACGATGGGGGACGTTTGGTGGCGATATAGATTCTCTGCGTCCCAAGAAATAGACGCGCCCATGCTGATTGAAGCAAGGAATTTGGGTGCCGACCTCTTTGGCCAAAGCGCCTATAGGCGGCGGACTGAATTTCCACCTTCGATTATGGAATTGATCAGCGCAGCCACGGCCTCGTGCATTCCGTCTGCACCATTGTCGTTAAGTTCGCCTTCATGTGCGGCGGCGGCATCTTTCAACACACCCATAATCTCCTTCTCGGGTAAAATGTTGCGGTCATTGAGCGCTAGTAGCAGTGACTCACAAATCGCAAGGGCGGCATGTCCGGCAATATCAAGCATCTGGTTTCAACCTTTTGCAGCTCATTGTGGAGATAGACTGAAGAAAAACATAAGCTGTCATGAACGCAGACTACAGGCAGAATTTTGTATGCGAGCTGATATGCGTCAGCATGAGGTGCAATTATTTACAGAATCGGAAAGAAAGGCGTTCGTGATCATAGCCCGTCGCGGTGTGCCGCATGGCAACTGAAAATGCGATACTGGATAGTCCCTTTGCGCGCAAGTTGTCGACGTTTGTCAGCCTGACGCAAAACGATTTGTCGGTTCTGTCTGATATCTATCGCAGAAAGCGCAATTTTGCCGTGGCCCACGATATGATCCAGGATGGCGAGATTGGTCAACACGCTTATATCTTGGCCTCAGGCT
>JAYVYB010000201.1:0-1977 GCA_043784625.1 Methylovirgula sp. | reverse complement strand
AGGCCCGGAACGCGGCCTCATCGACATCGCCATTTTTAAACGGCGTGACCAAAGCGGTCATCGAACCCTTGAACTTATTTCCTTGTGACATGATGGCGTCCATAGCTAAAATCTGCACTAGACATACCGATAGGACGGTTAAGGTGCAAGCCGCAACAAAGCAGTAAGCCTGTCCGGCGGTACAATTTGCCAGCAAAGAGATCAAACGCATGCAACATCATTTTATCCAGAGCAAAGACGGCCTAAAGCTGCATTATTCGGAATCCGGCGCGCGTAACGCCTCGCTGCCAGTGGTGTGCCTGCCGGGCTTGAGCCGCCCAGCCGCAGACTTTGACAAAATAGCCGCGATACTGGCCAGCGGAAACGTGGGCGCGCCGCGCCGCGTCATCCAGATCGATTATCGCGGGCGCGGGCTGTCGGACTGGGACAAAAACCCGAAAAACTACACATTGCCGCAAGAGCATGCCGACATGATGCAGGTGCTCGATCATCTTGGCATTACCAAAGCAATATTCCTCGGCACCTCACGCGGCGGCCTGCAAACCATGTTCACCGCCAGCCTGAATCCCGCTCTAATCGCAGCCTGCATCCTCAATGATATTGGCCCGGTAATTGAAAATGAAGGCCTCGCGCGCATTCAGGCCTATGTCGGGAAATTTCCGCCCGTCAAAACCTGGCGCGAGATCATCGATATTCTGAAAATAGGCATGGAGCCGCAATTTCCCTCTGTCACCGATGCCGAATTTGAAACCTATGCGCATCTCAGCTTTGTCGAAAAAGACGGCAATATCACCATGCGCTATGATCCGGCATTGACCGAGGCGCTAAAAACTTTTGACCTGTCCAAACCGATACCGCCCGCCTGGAGCCTGTTTGACCTGCTCAAACAAACCCCAATGCTGATCCTTCGCGGCTCTAACTCGGATTTGTTCACCCGCCAAACCGCCGGAGAAATGATGTTGCGCAACGAACACGCCGAATTTTTTGAGGTTGACGGCCAAGGCCACGCGCCGCTCCTGCTGGACGACCTCACCTGCAACCGCATTGCCAAATTTATCGCGAAACAGGATTAAAACGGAGCGCGCAACGTGACTGTGACAAAACCGGAGCCTGTCTCACAAGGCAAAGCCCGCCTCACCAGCGCAATCGCGCTTCTGGTTTGGTTTGGCGTGGTGCTGCAATTGGTCCTGTCCCTGCAATTGGCGGCTGCCAATGGCAAATCCATCGGTCAGGGGCTCATCGTCTATTTCGGGTTTTTCACCGTGCTGACCAATATCTTGGTAAGCTTAACCCTGACTTGGCCGCTGGCCGCGCCGCACTCCAGATTAGGCCAGTTTTTCGCACACGCGTCAGTGCGCGCCGGAGTGGCAGCCAATATCCTGTTTGTGGGCATCGCTTATCATCTGTTGCTGCGCCACATTTGGCAGCCTCAGGGTTGGCAATGGCTCGCCGACATGCTGTTGCACTATGCAACCCCCGCCATTTACAGTCTCTATTGGGGCCTTACCCGCCCGAAAACGCCGCTGAGCTGGACAGACCCCCTACTTTGGTGCCTGTATCCCGCCGCCTATTTCGCCTATGCGCTTGCCCGGGGGCCCTTGGTCAACAACTATCCCTATCCGTTCATTGATGTAACTACGCTCGGATATGGCCAAACACTGTTAAACGCATTGGCCATGATGGTGGCGTTTTATCTGCTGAGCCTCATGCTGGTCGCCGCAACCAAGTTGCGAAATTAAAAAAAAGCCCGGATCGCTCCGGGCTTTTTCAACTGAGTAAACTATTCGGCTAAAACCCTAATCACACCTTATCGACGTTCTTTGTGCCCTTGCTGCCATCGTCCTTGGACGTTGGCACTTCTCCGGCGGCGGCGCGCTCGGCAAAGTCCGTCATCTTGCCCGCTGCCAATTCCTTGGCTTGAGCAATCCAAGCTTCGCGGTCAATGCGCCCAGGGAAGGCCAGATACGAGCCAACCCA
>JAYVYB010000200.1:0-3546 GCA_043784625.1 Methylovirgula sp. | reverse complement strand
CCCCGCAGGTGCAGACGGGCTTTGCGCGCGCGCTGGGCTTATCCAGCTTCCCCGTCAGTTGGCATACCATTCGAACCCGCATGGCGGAGACCGGGTTTTGGCTGGCGGAACTGATCGGCACTTTGGCGAAAATGGCGACAGATATTGCCTTTCTCACTTCAACCGAAGTCGGAGAAGTTGCTGAACCCTACATAGCCGGGCGCGGCGGGTCGTCCGCCATGCCGCACAAGCGCAATCCGGTGTCGTGCGCCATCATTCTGGCTGCACATACGGCGGCAAAAGGACACGTGGTTGCATTGCTCGACGCGATGGCGGGCGCGCATGAGCGGCCTGTAGGTTTGTGGCATGCAGAGTGGCACGCGTTGCCGCAGTTGTTTGGACTTGCCTCAGGGGCTTTGCGTGAGGCAAAGGCGTTGGCGGAGGGGCTTGAAGTCTCTCCGGAGCGGATGTTGAAAAATTTGGATGCCACCAACGGCCTGTTATTTTCTGATGCTTTGGCCGGAAAATTGGCTCCTTTGATGGGGCGCGGCAAGGCGCATGATTTGGTGGAGCACGCTTCTATGGAGGTTCGCCGCTCTGGCCAACATTTGCGAGCGTTTGGCCTGACTGCGCCAGAAATTGCACAGCCCGATTTGCAGGCCGCCTGGGCATCGGCTTTTGATTTAAATGCGGCGATAATGTCGGGAAACGGTGCCACAGAGCGCGCCGCCTCGGCGATACGCGCCATTCTTTCACAACTTTAGGAGCAGCGCGTGCCGGTAGTTTCAGCTCATGGTGTTGATTTATATTATGAATTTTCGGGGCCGGAGACAGCACCGGTCGTGGTATTTTCAAATTCGCTCGGCACCAATCTTGAAATGTGGGACTTGCAGGCGGCACATTTCAGCAAAAGCTATCGTTGCCTGCGGTATGATACACGCGGCCACGGCCGCAGCCAAGTAATTGAAAAGGCAGCAACAATTTACGATCTGGCCGATGATTTGGCGGGCCTGTTGGATGCGCTGAACATCACCCGCGTGCATCTGGTCGGGCTCTCGCTCGGCGGCATGACTGCGCAAGCCTTCGCCATTTCACACCCCGCGCGCCTCATCAGCATGACCTTGATGGCCACTGCCGCCTACATGCCCTCCAACTGGGATGAGCGCGCGGTAATTGTGCGCTCTAAGGGCATGGATTCATTGACAAATGCCATTATGGAACGCTGGTTTACACCGGCGTTTCGCGCCGCGCAGCCGGCACAGGTTGCCTCCGTGGCGGCCAGTTTTAGCAAGCTGAGCCCCGAAGGCTACGCCGCAACCTGTTTCGTTGTGCGTGACATGGATTTGCGTGGCGACATCGCTGCAATCAAAGTGCCAACCCTGATCATTGCCGGTGCAGATGATCCCGCCACACCACCAGAAAAAATGCTGGAAATTCAGAGACATATTGAGGGTTGCGAGCTTATTGTGCTTCCAAATGCTGCGCATCTGGTCAACATTGAACAGCCGGAAAAGGTCAATTTCCATCTGGAAAATTTCGTTGCGCAACACACTGCGGTTGCGGCTTCAGACGTCCGCTTTGTTCGCGGGTTGACCAATCGCAAGGCTGTACTGGGTGATACCCATGTCGCCAATTCGCTGTCCAACGCCACTTGGTTCGACATGCCTTGGCAAGAATTCATCACGCGTACGGCGTGGGGTGATGTGTGGGGCGATGCAACGCTGCCGCGCAAAGCCAGATCAATGCTGACATTGGCAATGATGGTTTGTTTGGGACATGAAGAAGAATTCAAGTTGCATCTCGGTCCCGCCTTGAAGAATGGCGTAACCCTTCTCGAACTTCAGGCGCTTCTAATGCACACGGCGATTTATGCCGGAGTTCCTGCCGCCAATGGAGCATTTCGAATGGCGAAATCAGTTCTGGCGGCCGAAATCGCGGCCCAAATTTAGGAAATACAGGGTCTCCAAATAACTTTCCCCAAATGGAACGGTGGATCAGTCTCGCGGCACAGTAGATCAGTCTCGCGGCACACTTGCCGGGCGGCTGTCGCGCGACTGCGCTGCCAAACGCACCGGAGCGTTTGCTGCTCCAAAACCATCGTAATTGCGCCGTTCGACCAGCTCAAAAAAGAACCTGTCGCCAATCGCATGAGTGTAAATCTGGAAAAATTCGCCGTTTGCATCGCGGTCATACAAAATCCGATTGGCTCGCAGCTTGGCAAATAAAGCGGCATCCAGATCGAATTTAGCCTGCAAATCGTCATAATAGTTGTCAGGAATCTCCAAGAAATCCAATCCCCGCGCCCGCATGGCCTCGACAGTTTCGAGCAGATTACTGGTTTCAAATGCAATATGCTGAACGCCTGCGCCAAAAAATTCGCTCAAAAACCTTGAGGATGAGGTGCGCGCCGCCATCGAGCCGTTTAACGCAACCCGCAGACTTGAGTCAGCAGAGATCAATGCATGGCTTTGAACCAATCCGCTCGGATCAGCAATGTCGACCTGCTGTGTGCGCGAAAGGTCGAAAATAGACCGATAGAACAAATCCCATGACAATATTTCATCATAAGGCATGCTCTGGGAAATGTGATCGATCCGCGTCAGATTTTTTGACGGCGAGGGGGCAGAAACAGTTTTGAATTCACGCCTCCAAATATCGGCGACTTCGCTCTTCGGCGACACAAAATAAATTAAGCTGCCCCCTACTCCGCGAATGGCCGGTATTTCCAGCTCTCCGGGGCCGACTTGCTGAGTAAACGTATGAGCCCTGAGCCGCGTGGCGCGTGCCATCGCTGTTTGTACATCACCGACCTGCAGGCCGATAGCGCAAACACCCGGACCGTGCGTTATTTGATGCGAGTGGGCGAAGCCATTCGGTTCGGTATTGATAATCAGGTTGATATCACCCTGCGTCCATCGCTCGACTGATTTGGTAATATGAATTCCGGTTTTGGAGAAGCCCATGCATTCAAACAAAGCTTTTAGGTGCGTAGCACCAGCATGATTCAGAGAAAACTCAACCCAAGCCACACCGTGACATGACGCTTTATCCGGCAATGCGGCATACTCGGTCGTAGAAATTGTGGTGCTGTGCGCCATCTGATCTTCAAGCAAGATCATGGAACGCTTTGCGTCTTCCGCAACCCTTTTAGGCAAGCCCGCCCGAAACTGGTCGTTAAATATTTCCAACGACTGCGGACCCGCATAGCCAGTGGCCGCAACCGCTTCGGAAAATCCTTTCGCATCAAGATCACCCTGCCCTGGGAAACAGCGGAAATGGCGGCTCCATGACAATGCGTCCAGATGCAGTTTGGGCGCGTCTGCCAATTGAACAAGGAAAATACGATCTCCCGGAATGGAGCGGATGGCATCCACCGAGAGACCGCGTGAAAACAAGTGAAAACTGTCGAGAATTAAGCCGATATTTGGATGATTGGCCCGGCGGACAATCTCCCACGCGTCCCGATAATCGCTGACATGCTTGCCCCAGGCCAAAGCTTCATAGCCAACCCGAAGGTTGCGCTTGGCGGCAATTTCACCGAGCGCGCTAAAGTCGTCGGCAGCGCGG
>JAYVYB010000199.1:0-2333 GCA_043784625.1 Methylovirgula sp. | reverse complement strand
GGCGGCGGCGATGCGGCTGGCAGTGTTCTATGCCGACAGTTCCGTCACCTACCCCGCATTAAACTGGCAGCATCAACGTGAGGTTCAAACGCGCGGTATCTCTGGTGACTTTGCCGGTATTAACATAGCGAGCACGCAAGCCATGACCTTGGTGGATACGATCCGGGACAACCTTGATCATCTGAACGCCATCAGGCGTGATCTTCTGGTCAAAGCGAGAGCCGGAACGCAAATCCGTCTGCATACGCCAGAGACCTGACAAGACCGAAGGTCAGTGTGACTTGAGGCTAAGCCGGTTGAAGGGCAGTCCCCAAGGCCACAAAGGCGAAATGCTTCAGACGCCCTAAAGTCCGAGGTGCACAAAATCCAAAAGCGCTGCGAGTGGGCTTAGGCTTTGCCCGTCCTCCATCCCACGACCCTCGCGGCTTCTTGAGCCCGCGCGGCCTGTAACCCTTGCCCTAACCCAATCAAAACAAGGCAGCGATCACGCCTCGCCTTGCCATGCTCAAAAGGAACAAAACATGTCACAAGATATTGCAAAGCTAATCAACACGATCCTCAGCTTCTCGAAGAATATCGGCCAGAATTTCGTCAAGCTATCAGAGCTGTTTTATCAGCTTCGCCTGAAAGACCCGCTCCGCTTCCAGGCCGTCATTCTTTCGCCCGACATTGACAAGCGCAAGGCCTATTACATGTCCGAGATTGGCGGACACCTCGACCGTGTTGCCATACCGCCGAGCGCCTTGCACGACATTGGCTGGACCAAAGTTCAGATCATTGCCCGCCATCTTAATACTGATAATTGGGAGGCTCTGCTCGAGCTGGCCAGCGCCCATACTGTGCGGGACCTGAAGCTGTTGATGCAAGGCATCAAGCCCATGGAAAAGACCAAGACGGTTTTGCTGTCACTCTCCCTTAAAGACCATAAGATGCTGTTTGAAGCTCTCCTTAAACATGGCGCGTCTCCCTCAGGACACGGCCACGCCAACAAGGAGCTCGCCCTGATGAAGATGGTGGCAAAGGTGATGAAAGCCGAAGCGACATAAATTATTTTCCAGCCGCTAAAACACCTCATACGATAGCTATAGGAATTAATGGACTTGCTGGGGTTGAACACGAATTTACACAACCGGCTTGGAGCGGATATGTTTTACAATTACAGCTTTGAACAAGCCGCTCTTGCGGGCTGACGGTCAAGAGCACCGATATTCAACAAGTTGCACTCAGTTGCAAAAGGCTGAGTGGACGCATCTCTAAGGTGGGCGACGCATCAGTGTCTTGAGGCTACACGCAAGTTTGGTTCAGATAGAAGGCGGTGCAGCGTCGGACGTCAAAATATTCAAAACGCAAAGCTCGGGAAAAGTCGTTTATTTTTACAAATATTTTAACCCGTTTGTATTGTTTGCCGCATAACCTTGCGGGAGGCTGATTCGAGCGCAAAGCGACTCAATCTCATCAATTGTAGACAAGAGGGTGACGATGTTGGAAGATCAACGCAATTCAAGTTCAATTACCTTGGATGAATCCCTGCTCCGATATGGCGCTTCGGTAGACCCGTCCCTCATCACATCCACCAATGTTGCCACACCAACTCCGGTGCGTAACGGCGGCCTGAAAATTTTGACGAAGAACTTGGGAAATGAATAGCCATCCATGAACGCGGTTTAATCGATTTCCTTTGGAACGCCAAAAATGAAGCCATCCAAAATCTAAACAGCCAGCGGATTGCTGAATAGGCAATGCGCTAGTGCCACCGCCAACGGTACGTCAAAAAGGCGCACGGCTTGACCCATGTTGAAGAACGGCAACGCGAATAACTGCGGGAAAGGTAAGGCCATAGACGGCGGGGCGCTCGAGATAAAGTTGGTGCGCGCGGAACCCCAAGGTGTAGTCGCCGTCTGCCAAATGCGCGAACAACTCTGCACCGGAATTTGCAGCGTTCGAGATTTGTGCCACAACGCCACGGATCGAGGCTTGGCCCGTGTTCGACGGCGGGTCTGAAACCACGCCCGCTGTAACAATGTCATGCGGGTTGAGATAATCCGCGCTTGCAGGCCCGAATTGGGTGACGCGGCCCTTGGAGAGCGCCGCGGTGGAGCCGCCCAACATCAGCTCCTCAGAGGGTTCTGTGGTGGCATAGACAAAAATCGCGCCGGTAGCTTCAAAAATGCGCGGCAGTTCTTCGCGCAACTTATAATCGAGATTGGCAAGAGGTTTGTCCATCAGCACCAGATCAGCCTGCTTGACCAACGCCCGCGCTATTGCGGTGCGCTGTTGCTGCCCGCCGGAAAGCTGCAACGGCAAACGGTCAAGCATCTGCTCCAGCCGGAGCA
>JAYVYB010000198.1:0-10751 GCA_043784625.1 Methylovirgula sp. | reverse complement strand
GAGAGCATTCCGGCCCAAGACCGCGATGTGAGCAAGCTGCGCGATCAAGGCTATGAACACATCAAAAAAACCATGACCAGCACCAAGATTTCGGATGTGTCGGTTGAATATAAAATGCACATGGCGATGGATCAGGAATATTTGCCACAAGGCAACCTGCCGGCCATTTGCGCGCTAACCGTGGGCGGCAAGCCGATTGTCTGGACCGATTATGCCCGGGTTATTGATGCCGACGATCCGTTCTTCAAGGCGATTAATGTCAACCTTCAGGTTAATGCCGATTTTGCAACGCTGCCAATTTTCAGCGTTGATGTCACCATCGATTATCCGCCGCGCACGGCCAAAAGCGGCGCAGAAACCTTCAGCTTTAAAAAGCCGGATGATACCGGCAAGTTTTCTGCCTTCATTGATGATGGCGTGAAAAAATATAAGTATAAATACACGGTCAATTACAAGGGTCAGGCCAAAACCTACGAACATCCGTGGGTGGAAACCGATGTCAAAACCCTCACGGTTAATATCGACGATCTTGGAATCTGGATGGTCGATATTGAAACCGGAGACATGAATTACGAGCAGATCGACAGCGCCCAGGTTACTTTGCAATATGAGGACGGTGCCGCAGTTCCGTTGATCGAAAAGCAGTTCTCACTGGATAAGGATCACCGTTCGGCGCAAATCCGCGAGCTGATCTATGTGCCGCGCGGCAAGCCGTACCGGTATGCCGTCAAATATCTGATGAAGGGCGGCCGCGAAATCAAAGTGGCGTTCAAGGATGCCAACAGCAAACATCTCTATATCAACGATCCGTTCAGTTCGATGCGCACTGTGGGCATTCGCACCCGCGGTGATTTTGATACCGATATCGACACGATCTTTCTCGATCTGGCTTATGAGGACAGCGCCAACGACTATCGTCAGGCCAAATCCTTCGCCTTCAGCAAAAACGGCAAGCGCTTTGATGATTGGACCTTCCCGGCCATTGACGACAAAGCAGGAAAGCTAACCTATTCAGGCAATATTCTGGGCAAAGACGGCACCTCGATGCCGATCGCAGTCACAGATGTAACCTCCGCCACAATCATGGTCGGGCGGGACCCCGTTGGCCAGTTCAGCGTCGATCTGATCACCGATTTGCTTGATTGGGACAAGGTTAAGCTGGTGATTGTTGATATGGCCTACACTGACGCGGCCAATAATGTCTCGCTCAGCCACAGCACAAAAGTGGCCAAAGGCGCCAAAATTGATCCGTGGGTGGTCAATATCAAAGACAAAAACAAAAAGAGTTTTGTCTGGTCCGCCAAGTTTTTCATGACGGATGGCAGCCGCAAAGCCTTGCCCGAGGTCACAACAAGCGAAACCGAGCTGGTGCTTGAACCGCCCGTCTAACACCGGCAGGCAATCAGGCCACCCTTTGCACTTTGTGGAGACAGCTCATGTTATACCTTGAGGCCCCGTTTTATTTCATCAATGGCGTGTCGATTTTGCGCGACCATGCTGACCCGTTGCAATTCTATTTCATGCCGATGGCCCCACGGCTGCGGCGGGTTTTAGATACCGCAACGGGGCGCAAGGTTCCGCAAATTCAGTTGATCGAATATAAATCGGTGACGGCGGGCACCGGCGGGTTCCTCAATTTTGACGTTACGCTCGGGCTGGAAGACTCTGAGCTCGATGACATCGCCAGCGAGTTAAAACGCATGGCTCAGCTGTCCGATAAGCCGAAGCTGGTGCCGGTTCCGGTGATCGATGGCAGCGTCCGGCTGATGCTATTCGGGCAGGAAAGTGGCGGCGGGGCGACAGTTCCGCCAAAAACCGGGGCGGGGACGGGTGCGGCGCAACCGCCGCCGATCGTGGTGTCCACCACCACAACGCCAGCCGCGCCCGATCAAGCGCGATTTGTGCTCAAGATGGATCACGCCGCCAAGCCTTCGCTATATGGCGACAATGTTGCGGCCTTTTCGGTGCAGCTTGATCAATATGGCGCGACAATTCTGGACGAAGCGTTGACAAAGTCCGAGATGGCACCTGTGGCGGTGGTGTATCAACTGGACTATTTGGCGCTGCGTCCGGCGTTTTCAGTCAAATTGCACATTGATTGGGACCGCGTGCAAACCTTTATGGACGAAAGCTACGGCCATGAAGGCTGGTTTGACTCGGTGCAAATCGAGAATTCGGTCAATAAGCTGGTCGAGACCAAAGTTATCGTAATGGAAGCCGATGATTTTGTGCCCGATGCGGAAGACCAGGGCGCGACGGCGGAGCGCTTCAAGGCGGCGCAAGCGCGGGTGATGAACATGATCACCGACGCGTTTTTTCAATCCAGCTTGCCACCGATGCAAGACCGTCCGGATGGTTGGGACAAGGCCAATTCGGTTGTCAACGACATTGGCCGCAATGCCGGGACGGGCGGCATCGGCGGCATGATCGGCAAGATTTCCTACAAAAAAGAAAACTATCAACGCATGGACCACAAGCGTCTGGATGTGACCATCAGCGAGCGCACCGCTGTCCGGCGCTCGATTTATCCGCAGGGGCATCTCACCGGCCTGTTTAAGACATTGCGCGACGGGGATGATCCGCAGCGCTACATTTTAAAGGTCAATGCTGACGATCCGTGGTTTGACCGCCGCCGCGTCACTGTCACCAATCGCGGCGACATGGAGGCCGACAGCATCAGCTCGGTGCAGGCCCTGTTGCGCTATGGCGGCCAGCCCAAAGATGCGCTGCTCGATAAGCAAGATGGCGAGGCCAAGCTCGATTGGGCCAGTATCATCGAAAATGGCGCTGTAAAGCCGGACGTCACCGCTGAATATGTGGTGAATTTTAAGAATGCAGACCGGCGCGAGCGCCCGACCTCCATCCGCTCCAAGCCCGCGCCGATTGTCGTTGAAAAATGGGAAATCCACCCGCGCGAGCTGTATTCGCTGGTGAAAATCCCGGTGCTCGCTTCCGCCAATTATCCGTGGGATCGCTACAATCAGGTTCAGGTGGATTTACGCTATCAGGATCCGGCAAACGGCATCCAGATGGAAAATGTTATTCTGCTGGATAAGGGAAAGCCCGCGTCCGAATGGCAAATCTTTATGCTGGATCCGGCCAAAAGCATTTTCCAGTTTAAGCTGACCCACCGCGCCAATGACAACCGCGACATTGAAAACGCGTGGAGTGACAGCACGCGCGATATGGTCGATGTGCGTGATCCGGTTCCGGCAGGCAACCGCCTTCGGCTTGACGTGATTCCGGTGGTGGCGCGCTGGGAGGATATCGAGAGCATGTTTGTTGAGCTGACCTATGAGGATGCTGCCAACGGTGTGCATGTGGATGGCTCGCTCACCTTCACCGCGGCGGACCACGCAACCAAGAGCTTTATCGTTGATATCAAAGACAATACGCGCCGGGCGGTGTCTTTTGTTGCCACCACGATTTTGAAAGGCGGCACGGTTTTGCAGGTGCCGCCCAGCATCACAGAAGATGCGCGGTTGCTGATACGGCCAGACATGAAGGGCAAACGCATTATTGCGGTTCGCTCGACCCATGATTTTGTCAAATCCGGTCTGGAAAAAATCTCGGCAGAACTGCGCTATGCCGACGATGCCAATGGCCTGACGTTTGGCGGCAAGTTCGAGTTTGCCGCGCCGGATGTGGTGCGCAAATTTGCGTTTGATCTGATTGATCCTGATCACACCGGGTACAGTTGGCGCGCGGTTTTTCTCTACAGTTCCGGCCTCACCACCTCGACCGATTGGGCAGATGCCGACGGCACGGAGTTGGTGTTGAAACCTGCGGTTTAGTCAAAAATAAGGGAATTTGACCATGCTTCAATTTGGCAGCCGCACCATCACCGTTGATGGCGTCACCGTGTTTGGCGATCATGCCGACCCGTTGCAGTTCTGGTATTTGCCCGCGCCGGTGTCTTTGGCGCATAGGCCGCCGGATGATCGGGTGGACTTTACTTTCATCAAGTTCAAGCCCGCTGCCGCCTCATCAGGGGCCAAGGGCGGTGGATTTTTAATGTTCCAGTCGTCGCTGCGGCTGCCAAAGCAAACCGAGAATAAAATCCTGGGCGAATTGGCGGGCATGGTCACGGGCGGCGAACCGCGCATCACGCCGGTTCTCTATGATGAAGGCAAGGTGCATTGCATCGCGCTGGATTTAGAGGGCGCAGGCGGTACAGTTGCCGCGCCTGCGCCAGAGGGTTCTTTCCGGGTTGTCGAGGCCATTCACGGGGCCACGATTCCCTCTTTGGGCGGTGACAATGTTGCAGCGTTTTCGCTTTCCCTCAGTCAAGAAGGCGCGATCATTGTCGAGAAGGCGTTTGAGCAGGGCGCAACCCCTGTCGGCGTGATCTATGAGCTGAAATACACCGGATTGCGCCCGGCCTTGCATGTTGAAATCACGGCTGATTACGAGCGGATATACAACCATTTCAGCGTCGGGCTGGAGGGGCAATATGCCTGGTTCCGGCTCGGTATCGAAGCCGGATTTGAGAAACTGGTTCAGGAAGGTGCCATTCAAATCAAGGTGATTGATTTTACCGGAGCGAGTGACAAATCCGATAAGGAAAAGTGGGCGCTGGATTTTTTCAAAGAGAACCTGCTGAAGGATTGGTTTGAGCCAACGCTCACCCCGGGCAAGGAAATTGGCGGCGAAGCGCAGCCTGAGGGGCTGGATGCCGTAATGAAGCGGGCCAAAGACTTGGCCGATCAGGTCAAGGATGCGGTAAAATCGGTCGCGTCCGGCCCTGAGGATGCCACTAAAAAATCCGCGCCGGATAAAACTGCAACTGCCGCAAAAGACGCGACCGCCGATGCCACCGTTAAAACGGCTCCCGTAGCCGCTCCCGATATTCGCAAGCCTGCCGCATTGCAGGTCACCGCCAAATCACCCGATCCGCTGCCTGCGGGCGGGTATGGCCTATCGCACACGCCTTCCGCGTCCGGCACCAGCGAAACTGTGACGGTTTCCGGCCCCGCCGGCGCGGTTGTCACCGTGGATGGCCAGCCAAAGCCGTTGGTGGCTGGCAAGTTCACCCTTGATGTTGCACCAGAGTCCACCCACGCCATTGAGGTAAATTGGCCCGCGCCTGCCGCAGCCGCGCCGGTTCAGGACATTTTCAACCTGTATTTTTCTTTTGAACATCCCGAGCCTGCTGTTGGCTGGGGCCCGACGCATCCGGTGTATAAAGCCTATGTGGCCAACGCGCCGCAGCCGGATGATCCGCGTTTTACCGGCAGCACGGCGCAGGGGCAAACCGCCCCTCCCGGCGGCGCACCGGCGCTGCAAGCGTGGCTCGATCAATTGGCCAGCCCCAAAATTGTTTCCATGACCGGCCATGCCAGTTTTGAAGGCGATTCAAGCGCGGCGAAAGTCGCTTACAATGTGGCGCTCTCCCAGCGCCGTCTCGATATTGCCAGAGGCATTGTCGGCAGCCATGCCACAATCACATCGGCATTGGCGCGCGGCCAATCCGAGGCGCAAGCGGCGGCGCGTAGTGGCAATCAGGATGACCGGGTTGTCCGCATCACCGGAAACAAAGCTGGCGGCGCGCAAGGGAGCGCTGTTTCCCTTAAAGCCAGCATCGCGCGGCCAAAATCGGAGAAAGCGCCGGTTCCGCCGGTTAAGCCAGATCCGGTCAAACCAGACCCAGTGAAACCCGATCCGGTGAAGCCGGACCCGAAAAAGCCGGATACGCCGACCGGCGGCGGTTCCTCGATGATGTCGATGCCCGCTGCGGTCTCACTCAAACTGAAATTCCTGCATCAGGAAGAGAAGAAAACGGTCAAACTGGTCTATGATCGCACCGAGGCTGTGCAGCGCTCCTATGCGCCGCAAGGGTTTATCGGGCTGATGTTAGATGAGCTTGCGGACAAGAGCAGCCATTTTATCGAGGTTGATCTGGACGATCCGTTCTTCCGGCACTTTGAAGTTTCGGTGGATGCGCCGATAGATTTTGCCCGCATCGGGCTGATTTCAGCGCAGGTTGCAATTGATTATGGTGATCCGGATGACCGCGCCAGTATCAAACACAACGACATGACGTTTGATCGCAACAAACATGACCGGCAAACCTTCACCACTTTTGTCAGCCCGGACATGGCATCGGGCTATAATGTTGGTATCCAATATCATTTTGATGCGCAGTCCGATTGGGTGGGCGAACATCTCAGCTATGAAATTCCGACGCGCGAGGTGACAGACCGGACGCTGGTTTTAGCCCCGCATGACCTTGTCGGCTTTTTGGAAATCGCGATATTTCCAAACCGGATCGATAAAGGCGCGGTGGATTATACCGAGGTGTTTTTGTCCTATGCCGATCCGGCGGTTGGCGGCTGGAAAACCAGCACCAGCCTGCTGGTGCGCCCCGATAGCCCCACCCAATATTGGCGGTTGAGGCTGTCCAATCCGGCGTTTAAAAGCTGGAGCTATCACCTTGTGCATCATCTCAAAGATGGTACGCAAAAGCTGGTGGCGGAGACCACGAGCGCTTCGACCATGCTGCTGATAGACGATCCTTTTGCTGCGGCGTTGAATTTGGAATTCATCCCGCTGTGGGCGGCGGGGCAGGTGCAAACGGCCTTTGTCGATGTGCACTATGAAGATGTGGCCATCAATTATACCCGGGATGAGCGGGTGCAAATTGCCGGAACGCAAACCATGCCGGTGCCATTGCGCATATCGATTTTGGACGCGCATAAAAAGACGTTCAGCTATCAAACCACCATTGTCACCATCGGTAATGGTGTGGCGCGAAACTTGGTTCAGGACGCTACCAATACTTTGATTGAGCTGGGGGTGTGAGCGCAGAGGCGGCGCTTGATGCGATGTTGATGGCCTGTGCCGCGCCAGGCCCTGAGGCCGCTTGCCGCGCGCGAGAGGCTTTGGACATGGTTTTGGCAGGAGTTCGCCAGTCCAGTTGGCCGGAAGTGGCGTGGAACAACAGCCGGTTGTGTCCGGGCGGATTTCCAGTGGAATTTATCTGGCGGCCAGAGCGCTCCGGCACTTTTTGGAGCGCTGAAGTTGCCGGGCCGGAGCTGCCGGAACGCGTAAAGCTTGATCGCGCCGCAACTCTGTTGGCTGAGCTCGGCTCTACGCCGATAGCGCCGGACCTGCTGCTGCGTCTGAAAGGGTTGCAAAGCGGCGCGCCGCTGAACTGGGGCGCGTGGCTTGGCGGCCGGCACACGCAAACAGGCGACAGTTTCAAGCTTTATGCCGAAATTCCGCCGGGTCGTAAACGCGACGGCTTGGCGTTGTTTCCTGCTGCGCAAGACTGGGCGCAAACGCTGCCTGGGGCCAGTCGCCTGCGTCTTATCGGCCATGAGCCGATGACACAGCGCAGCGAGCTGTATTTTCGTATCCCAGCCTTCGATGCCGGGGATTTTTATGCTCCTGCCCGGCATATGGGGCCCGCAGGGTCGGCGCTGATGGGCGAGCTAACGCGCATTTTTGGCCGCCTGCCGGATGTGAGTTTACAAGGGCAGGGCGTAGGGTTGAGTGTTAGCCTCAACCACAGCGGCGAGATGGAAGCGATAACATTCATCGGCGTGGCGCGGCGGATTTTTGGTTCGGAGCCGCGTCTGCAAAAGCGGTTAGCAGAGGTTGGCTTTACCCTCGATGCGCCATTGCCGCAGCTGTGGCTTGAGGGCCGCTTGGCCGCGAACGTGTTCAGCGTTTCAGCAAGCTTGAGCGGCGCGACGTCAGTGCATCTGGGTCTGTGCCCGCGAAGTGCGCGCATAGGCACTGAGACGGCGGGATTTTGAACCGTGCCGCCGCTGTGGTATAAACGAAGCAATTGCAAAAATCTTCACATTGTACGCATGTGAACAATAAGCGAAGATTTGTTCTGTCCCCAAGAAAGCCATGCTGTGATTGATCCTCTCACCCAACGTCAGGTTGAAATTCTCGAGACCGCGCGTGCCGCCGGGCGCGTCAGCGTGGATGAGCTTGCGGGGCGCTATGATGTCACACCGCAGACCATTCGCAAAGATATCAACGACCTGTGCGAACGGCGTTTGCTGATGCGGGTTCATGGCGGCGCGGTGGTGACTTCGGGCATCGAAAACCTGTCTTATGATGCGCGGCGGGTGATCGCCCATTCGGAAAAACGCGCGATCGGCATTGCCGCTGCGGCGTTGATACCGGATAAGGCCTCGCTGTTTATCAACCTTGGCACCACAACAGAAGAGGTGGCGCGCGCGCTGCGTGGTCATCAGGATTTGTTGATTATTACCAATAACTTAAACGTGGCATTGCAACTGCATAATGTGCCGCGTTTTGAGGTTATTATTGCAGGCGGGCCGGTGCGCCACGCCGACGGCGGCATCATCGGCACCGCGACAGTTGAGTTCGTCAAACAGTTCAAAGTCGATTATGCGGTCATCGGCGGTTCGGCGCTGGATGAGGAAGGCTCGCTGCTGGATTTTGACTATCTGGAAGTCAAGGTTGCCCGCGCCATTATCGAGAATGCCCGCAAAGTAATTTTGGTGGCGGACCGCACTAAATTTGAACGCAGCGCTCCGATCCGCATCGGCCATATCTCCGAAATTGACGTTTTTGTCACCGATCAGCTGCCGTCAAAAGCTTTTGCCGACATTTGCGAAAGTGCCGGAGTCAAAGTGGTTGAGACCGGAGCGCGCGGCGATATTGACTCTGACGCCGCTTGAAACCAGCATTAATATATTCACTTGACATTCGTTTTGTTTCATATGAACTTTCTCTCCATAAGTATGACCCTCTGCCATTCATGATATTTGATGAGCAGACGGGCGGGGAGAGATAGCGAACGTGCAGGCATCTGATCACAATCAGACTTACGATATTGCCATTGTTGGCGGCGGCATCAATGGATGTGGCATCGCGCGCGATGCTGCGGGCAGGGGCTTGTCAGTCTATTTGTGCGAAAAAGATGATCTGGCCAGCGGCACATCTTCAGCCTCCACCAAGCTTATTCACGGCGGCTTGCGCTATCTTGAACATTATGAATTCCGGCTGGTACGCGAAGCGCTGATCGAGCGCGAAGTTCTTTGGAAATTGGCTCCACATATCGTCTGGCCGTTGCGGTTTGTTTTGCCGCATCACAATGGCCTGCGCCCGGCTTGGCTGCTGCGCCTCGGCTTGTTTATGTATGACCATCTGGGCGGTCGCAAATTGTTGCCGGCCACGCAAACAATCGATCTTAAAACCCATATTGCCGGGAAGCCGCTTAAGCCGGGCTATGGCAAGGCGTTCGAATATTCTGATTGTTGGGTTGAGGACTCGCGGCTGGTGGTTTTGAACGCGATGGACGCCCGCAGTCGCGGCGCCCGCATCGAAACCCGCACCGAGCTGGTTTCCGCCCAGCGAGAACAGGCGATTTGGAATTTGAACTTACGCAACACCGTCAGCGGCGCGCCGCATCAGGTCAAGGCGCGGATTTTGGTGAATGCCGCCGGTCCATGGGCGGGGGAAATGTTGGCTGAGCGTGTTGCTGTGGCGTCCAGCGCGCGGGTGCGGTTGGTTCAGGGGTCACATATTGTTGTAAAGCGGATGTTTGAACACGACCGCTGCTATATTTTCCAGAACGCCGACAATCGGATCATCTTTGCTATTCCCTATGAGCGCGATTTTACTCTGATTGGCACAACCGACCTCGACTTTACGGGCAAGCCGGGCAAGGTTGAGGCCACACCGAGCGAGATTGCTTATCTCTGTGACGCCGCCAGCGAATATTTTACACAGGCCGTCACCCCTAGTGATGTAATCTGGACTTACTCCGGCGTGAGGCCGCTCTATGATGATGGTGCATCGAAGGCGCAGGAAGCCACGCGTGATTACGTACTAAACTTGGATGGTGAGGCTGGTGCCGCGCCGCTGTTGTCGATTTTCGGCGGCAAGATCACCACCTTCCGGCGTTTGGCCGAAGCGGCGATGGAAAAGCTGTCGGCGTTCGTGCCGCCCGCTGTCACGGCCAAAAGCGGCTGGACCGGTTCGGCGGGCTTGCCCGGCGGCGATTTTGCCACGAACGGTTTTGCGGATCAGGTTGCGAAGTTACAAAATCAGGCCCCGTTTCTCACGCTTGCCCACGCCACCCGTCTGGTGCGAGCCTATGGCACATTTGCGTTTGAAATTGTTGGCGGTGCCACAAGCCTGGCTGATATGGGCCAGAATTTCGGCTCCGACCTGACGCTTGCGGAAGTTGATTACGTGATGGATCAGGAATGGGCCATGCGCGCCGAAGATGTGTTGTGGCGGCGCAGCAAGCTTGGGCTTCGGGTCAGCGCGGAGCAGGCGCAAAACCTCGATGCCTATATGGTGCGTCGCGGCGATAATTCAGGGCGCGTCAGTGCATATCGATAATGTTTCCATGGTGCTTGAGAGCGGCAGTTTAAATGTGCTGCTCGGAGCAACTCTGGCGGGCAAAACCTCACTGATGCGGCTGATGGCGGGGCTGGATAAGCCTTCCAGCGGGCGTATTTTGCTTAATGATGTTGACGTCACCGGCCTCGATATCCGTAAGCGCAATGTCGCCATGGTGTATCAGCAATTCATCAATTATCCGGCGATGACGGTTTATGAAAACATCGCATCGCCGCTGCGGGTCAAGGGACTCGCCTCCAGCGAAATTGACAAAAAGGTTTGAGAAGCGGCGCAGCTGCTCCGGCTGGAGCAGATGCGTGACCGTTTGCCGTTGCAGCTTTCCGGCGGGCAGCAACAGCGCACCGCAATAGCGCGGGCGTTGGTCAAGCAGGCTGATCTGGTGCTGATGGACAAAC
>JAYVYB010000197.1:0-5448 GCA_043784625.1 Methylovirgula sp. | reverse complement strand
GCAAGATATTGTTGCGTCATAAGGAAATATTTAGCGCGCGAAAATTCCTTCGGAAAAGCAATGCTTTGCCAAAGCATCTGCTGGGCAGGACGGATCGCGCCACTGCTGATCGAGCAAAAAACTTCAAAATACGAAGGCGCGGTTGCCGAGTAAGCATCGGCGAGCCAGTCAGGTGCCTGCGCCTCATAATCCATAGCGGGGAGCACTGGACCTGCCTCGTCGACAAGAACACCGCCGCAACCATGTGCGGTGGCGACGATGGCACGAATGGCATGACGCAGTCCAAGCTGCGTGAGCGCTTCGAGCACGATCTCTTGAATGCGCGGGAGATCGATAGCGAGATACTGGCCGGTTACAAGCGCCGAGTTGGGAAAGGAGAGGATTTCGACGGGCGTGCCGCCCGCCGTCGCGACGACGATCTTGATATTGGTTTTTCCGACATCAAGGATGGCAACCCGATCCTCGCTCTCGTCCAAGCCAGCCGCACCCGCGACACTGTCCATCCCCTGCAACATGTTCTTACAGCCCCAACCGGTTGCGGATATTGGGGACAGCCGTGACGGCAATCAAGATTGCGCCCCAAATCGCCAGCGTCAAGAACTGGCTAAAATTAAGCAGATTGAACGCAGAGGAAATCACTTGGAGGATAACGAGTGAAAGGATAAGCCCGGTGATTTTCCCAAAACCGCCCGCAGGGTTTACGCCCCCAAGCACCGCAGCCAGAATAGTCACCAGAAGGTAGCTTTCGGCATAGGAGGCGTTGGCGGAGTTGAACCTTGCCATCATCACCAGCCCTGCGACCGCTGCGAGGAGACTGGAAATCAGGTAGACCTTCAGGATCACACGTTTGGTGTCGATGCCGGAGAAGCGTGTCGCTTTTTCGTTCGAACCGACCATGTAGATTGCCGTGCCGAGCGGTGTTCTAGCCAGCATTACAGCCATGGGTACGGCAACTGCGGCGAAGACTAGCATAGCGGTCGGCACACCAAAAACCGTACCGTTGCCCAAAAAGACAATTGAATCCGGCAGGCCCGAAATGACATTGCCCCGTGTCATTCCGATAGCGATGCCCTTGACGAACGTCATGGTGCCAAGTGTCGCAAGTATAGGAGAAACACCCAGATAGGCGATTACAAACCCATTCACGAGCCCGATAACCATGGCAACGGCCAGCCCTGCCAGCACGGCAATGATTTGCCACGCAACCCAAGCGAAGCCCTCGCTACCGGGAACAAATTTCGTGAGGATATAGGCCATTGCGAGGGCACATAAATTGGCTGTCGCGATAATGGCCAGATTGAGTCCGCCCGAGATCAGCGAGATCATCATGGCGAGCGACAGGATGCCAAGTTCTGGCAGCTGGAATGCCATGGACTGCATGGTCGACTTGGCGAAGAAATTCTCCCCGACAATGAGACCGAAGACAAGGACGAGCGCTGCCAGCAGGATTGTCAGGCGCCGATTGATCACATCACTAGTCATATTTCCGAAGAGGCGCAGCAAGGGCGTTCGTGCGGCTTGCGATGTCATGCTGTCACGCTCCCTTTGCGCTGGCGCCTCGAAGATAGCGCGGTGGCGCTAACGGAAATCAGGATGACAAGACCAACGAAAAACTGCGACCAATATGATGACACGCCGATGAGCACGAGACCGTTCTGCATCACAGCGAGCAGCGTCAGGCCCAAAATTGTCCCAAAGACTGTACCAACGCCACCAGAAAGGCTCGCGCCGCCAAGCACGACCGCCGCAAGCACATCAAGTTCCTTGCCGACCAGAACGGTTGGGGCCACAGATTGCGCAAGCTGGGCCTGGGTCAGAGAGGCAACGCCAGCTGTGAGGCCGATATAACAATAAACCAGCAGATTGAGGCGAAACACATTGAAGCCCAAACGCTGGGCCGCTTCGCGATTGCCGCCGAGCGCATAAATCTGTCGGCCGATATTGGTGCGGTTGAGGATCCCCCAGGTGACGACGAGCATGACGACAAGCGCTAGGATTTGCAGGTTTATCCCGTAAGAAATTTCGTTGGGATCGATATATTCGAACCAGTAGATGCCTTTTGAAAACCAGTCCGGAAGCGAATAAATGTATTTGCCACCCGTGATGAAAACGAGCAATCCATAAAAAATGTTTAATGTTGCGATCGACACGATGATGCTCGAAATATTGAGCCGATCAATCAGAATGGCATTGATAGCACCGCAAATGACGCCAATCGTTATCGCAAGCGCAAACACGGAAAACCAGTCAAGCCCGTAGCGATTTGCCAGCAACATCGTGATATATTGCGCAATCGACGCTGTTGCGGTAAACGAGATGTCGATCCCGCCGGAAATTAGAACGACAAGAAGACCTGCCGCGAGAATGCCGAGGAAAGCGTAAGACGTCAGGAGATCAAACAGGTTCTGGAATGTGAGAAAGCTGTCAGTGGCCAAGGATAACAAAAGAACCAGCACGACAATGACGATGAGCAGCCAGAATTCGTGACTGCGCCGAAAACGGGCAAAACTCTCAGGCATTGACGGCAACCTTCAATTCGTCTTCGGAGCTGCGATGAGCATCAAATTCTCCCGTGATCCTGCCATTCCGCATGATGAGAATGCGATGGCTGTGATAGAGCACCTCCGGGATTTCGTCCGAAATCAGGATGACGGCGACACCCTTTGCCGCAAGCCCTCGAACAATCTCGTAGATGCCGTCCTTGGCGCTGATGTCCACACCAACGGTTGGGCTGTCGAGGATCAGAAGCCGTGGTGTCGTCGCCATCCATTTGGCAAGCACAACACGCTGCTGATTGCCACCCGAGAGCGTCTTTACCGGATTGGCAATATTCGAAACCTTGATGGAAAGATCCCGCACCCAGCGCCCAACCGCTCCTTCTCGTTCATCGGGATTGATAAGGTTGAAGCGCCCCGCCAGTTTGTCGAGAATGGTGACAATTGCATTCGACGAAATTGACTGCTCAAGCACCAAGCCCAGCGTTAGCCGATCCTCGGAGACATAGGCTATGCCATTGTCGATCGCCTCACGGTTGCTTTTGAGCGCCAAAAGCTTGCCGCCAACTTGTATTTCGCCTGATTCAGGTGTATTCATACCAAAGAGCGATAGAGCTAGTTCCGTTCGTCCAGATCCAAGCAAACCCGTAATGCCGAGGATCTCCCCAGCGCGCACATTGAGGCTAATATCGGCATAATCGCCGCTGCGACTTAAATTGCGTACCGAAAGCAACGTTGGCCGGGATGAGAGATCCGTCTCTGCCAGATCGTAATCGAATTCCTTGCCAGTCATAAGGAGACCGAGTTTGCGATTGTTCATCTCGCTCGCATCGAAAGTACCGACCTTCTTACCGTCGCGCAGCACGGTGACGCGCTCGGCGACCTCAAGCACTTCGTCCAGGCGGTGGCTCACGAAGACAATGCAGATATTCTTGCGCTTGAGTTCACGCACCAGCGAAAGAAGCGAGTCCACTTCATGGCGAGTGAGAGAGGCTGTTGGCTCATCCATGATCACGAGTTTCGCATCCGCTGCCATTGCGCGGCAGATGGCGACAAGTTGACGGTTTGCGATCGACAAATCCTCGACTTTGGCGTCGAGATCAAGTGTGACGCCAATGCGGTCCATGGCCCGGGTTGCGACGTTCCGGATTACCGACCATTTAATGCCGTGGAACCCGCCGAGATGCTGGCCGATGGCGATGTTTTCGGCGACGGTGAGGTTGGGAAACAGCGAGAGGTCCTGATAGATCACCTGAATTCCGCAACGCCTACTCTCAACCGGGGTGAGATGCGCGTATTCACGCCCCTCGATCACGAGATGGCCGCCGACCTCGGGAGCCTGCACGCCGGAAATGATCTTGATCAGCGTCGATTTTCCAGAGCCGTTCTCGCCGACAAGGCAATGAACCTCGCCTGCTTCCAAAGTCAGGTCGACGTCAACAAGCGCCTGCACGCCGCCAAAACGTTTCGAAATATGGGTCAATTCAAGAAAGCTCGCCAAGGATCGGTGCCTTCAAAAGAAGAAATAGTCACGTCCGGGCGATGTCGCCCGAACGTGATGGATCAGCAGATCAGAGACCGCCGGCGATAAGGCCATCAGTTGTCTCTTTGTTTATCTTCATAATTTTATCGACCTTGATCTGCTTGTTCGCGACGTCGACTGTGGCCTTGCCGAGGCCAGGAATTTCAATGCCGTCCTTGATCTCCTTGCCTTCGAGGACAAGCTTTGCGACCGCCACCATTGCGTAGCCCGCGTCTGTCGGATTCCAGAGGAAACCTTCGCGGATTGTGCCATCCATGATGAGGGACTTGGCTTGCGACGGCAAAACAGTACCGACAACGGCAATTTTCTTGCCAAGCTTTTTCTCACGCACAGCATTGCCGGCGCCAATTGGGCCCTGCGAGCCGAAACCGAGGATGCCCTTCAGGTTCGGATAGGCCTTGATCACATCGAGCGTTGTCTTGTAGGCGTCATCCGTGACGTCTGCGCCGGGAAATCGATCCGTTGCAAGCTTCATCTTCGGATAGTTCTTTTTCTGATAGGCAATCGCAGCATCCGCCCAGATATTGTGGAGTGGCGTCGTCAGGGTGCCGACATATACAACATACTCGCCCTCTTCTCCCATTTCCTTTGCGAGACGCTGCATCTGCACTTCGCCAAACACAACCGAGTCGATCAACTCGACATTCCAGTCACGGCCAGCTTGCTCGGGGCCTTCATGTGTAATAACTTTGATCCCGGCTTCCTGAGCACGCTTAAGAACCGGTTCTGTCACTTTGACGTCAAGTGGCACGAGGCCGATGACTGCAACTTTCTTCGCTATCAAATCTTCGATCAGCTTGACCTGCTGGGCAGGGTCAACCGCAGAGGGGCCGACCATTGAAGCATTGATGCCGAATTCCGCACCAGCCTTCTTTACGCCAATTTCGAGCGCATTAAACCATGGAATGCCTGCAATCTTGACGACCACTACCATTTCTTTTGCGTCAGCGGCAAAGGCATGGCCAGGTAGGCTGAATACCCCAGTAATCGCGGTCGCGCCGATAAGCTTGAGTGTTTCTCGTCTGTTCATTTTGTTTCCTCGTGTCTAGACATTGAGACAAATTTAATCCCCGGCTGGTCTTTATAAACCGCCAACCCGTCGGGAAGGATCTTCGTGACGCAGAGCAATTCTCATCAATAATCGCATGGGTATGAAGCAACCATGCAACCCGCGTCGCCGCGAACTTTACCGTTCGCATGAAAGGAGTATTGTATGACATCTCGGGAGAGGCAAGCGGTTTTTAAGAAACATAAAACATCGATAAAATTTCAACTCGCAGTCATAAATTTCCAAATAGGACGGGTTCCCTTGCGAATTTTCGACCTGAGAATAAATTCGTTTTGATCGTGACGGAAAACTATTTTCCAAACTTCACCAGCGTCTCAATATATGGAGAGGTTGGGTGCCTA
>JAYVYB010000196.1:0-6700 GCA_043784625.1 Methylovirgula sp. | reverse complement strand
GCAAGGCCGGTGGTTTCCAGAATTATGCGGTCAATGTTTGGCAATTTGCCATCCATCCGGCGTTCAATAATATCTTCCAGCGTATTGGCCAAATCCCCGCGAATGGTGCAGCATAAACACCCGGAGGAAAGCATCATCATGTCGCCCGGCAGCGTTTCAACAAACAGATGATCAAGGCCGATCTCGCCAAACTCATTGATAATCACCAATGTGTTGGACAGGCTCGGGTCGCGCAGCAGCCTATTGAGCAGGGTGGTTTTGCCAGATCCCAGAAAGCCGGTGAGCAGAGTGACGGGAAGGGTCATGCAAGCACTTTCTGTTGCGGAATAAGGCAGCTGAGCAAAATCCCGCATATCACCAAAACGCCGCCGACATATTGTGCGGGAGCCAATATTTCACCGAGCAGCCAGCCCGAGAACAGTGTCGAGACAATCGGTTCGAGGCAAAAAATCAAGCTGGCCAAGCTGGCACCGACGCGGGCAAGGCCGAAATACTGGCAGAAAATGCCGATGATTGCGCCAAGCGCTGACAGCAAAACCGGCCATAGTCCAGCTTGCAAATGGGTGAACGGCTCGGTTGAAAACACAAATGTGGACACCAGTGCAAAGGGCAGCATGATGACTTGCAACCAGAAAATCATGGCAAGGCCACCACCGCCCGGCGCGCGTGCTCCGATAAAAAATTGTGTCGCGGCGCCGATACTGGCTACGGCCGCCAGCAACACGCCGCGCCAGTCCAGACTGTTGAACCCCGGACCGATGGCAAGCGCGATGCCGGAAAAGGTGAGGGCTGCGGCAGCCAACATAAAAACCGTGAGCCGCACGCGATCAACAAACGGGCTGGCTAGCAACACCACAATCGGGAACGTGTAAAACACCATTGCGGCTATGCCGACGGGAATGAAGGCAATGGATGAGACATAGGCCAAGCTGACCAGCGCCGACACTACGCCCAAACTCAAAATTGCCGGGCGCGACTGGCGGGAAACCGAAAGAGAGACCCCTCGAAAGCTGCAATATCCCAAGATGATCGCTAACAGCATCGCAATGCGGATCAGCACAATCTCGGAGCCGGAAACGCCAGCGCGGTTTGCCAGCCCGGCAACGGGAACATTCAGGCCATAGCACACCGCGCCCAGCATCACCGTGAAGATGCCGATCAGGCGCCAGTTTTGCGGGAGCATCGCTTCGCGCGCTTGAGCCTGCGCCAATGGATGGGCAAAAGCCTCGGCGTCGCTGCTTTGCGGCGTCATCTGTCGCGGTTCACTCATCAATGATTTTGGTTTTGGCTGGCTTTTTTACAGCGGGCTTGGTCAAAACAGGCTTGGTTGAAACAGGTTTGGCAGCCTTGTTGGACACCAAAGCCAGTTTACTCGGCGCGGTTTTGGCTTTCGATGCTGCTTGCTTTTTCTGCGCCGGCTTTGCTTTTACAGATTTTGCATTTGCAGCGTCATCCGGAATTGCACCCACCAACGACATCGGGTTGGCGTTAGGGTCTGGTTTTAACGGCGAGGCTGCATCATTTTCAAGCGGCTCGAAGCCTTTAACCTCACCCGGGGCGGCTGCAGAAGGCGCAAGTTTGGGCAGCGGCGCGAAGGCCGTGGCAGAAGCTGGCATTTGTTTTACAGCAGGATTGCTGGCGGAAAGCACTGTTCCTGTCCAGCTTGCCGCCCGGCCCAGATAAACCGGTATCGGGTCAAAGCTTGGCCGTGGCAGGGAGGCGATGCTTGACGATGTTTGTGCCGGAGCAGTGTCCCACGGCATCCGGACTTGCTCGATAGGGGTGGCAAAATCCTCGATTTCTCCAACCCAGGTTCCGCCTTTGGTTTTGCGGGAACAGGCGGTGGCTCGCATATCGGGTGCGGAGCCGGTGCCGCGCTCCAGACTGGCTAAAGAGCCGGAGCCGCCGGAGCTGCCAAAGGCCGCGTCTAACAATTCCGCAGCATGTTTGGTGCGGGCTCTGGCCGAGGGTTCGCCCATAACAACCGCGATCAGACGCCGACCCCGCTGGGTGGCGCTGGCAACAATGTTAAATCCGGCAGCACAAGTAAAGCCGGTTTTCATGCCATCGGCTCCCGGATAGCGGCCCAACATGCCATTATGGGTTGGAATTGTGCGCCCGTTCAAAGACAAGGCACCGATGCCGTAGAGGTCCGAATGTTCAGGAAAATCGCGTAAAAGCGCCCGCGCCAGCAAGGCAAAGTCGCGTGCAGAGGACACGTGACGCGCGCTGGGCAGGCCATTTGGATTGACGAAATGACTCTCCTGCATACCGAGCCGTGCCGCCTGCTCGTTCATTGCATCGGCGAAGGATTCGACAGAGCCCGAGATGCCCTCGGCAATGGTGACGGCAATGTCATTGGCGGATTTGACCATGAGCATCTTCAGCGCATTGTCCATCGTGACTTCGCTGCCAACACGAAACCCCATTTTAGACGGTGGCATATGTGTGGCGCGCGCCGACACTTTCAGAGGGGTGTCGAGGGTCAGGCGGCCATCTTGGATGGTCTTTAAAGCCACATAGACCGTCATCAATTTGGTGAGGGAGGCAGGATACCACGGTGCAGTGGCCTCTTGCTGGCTCAAGATTGCGCCTGAATCGGCATCAATCACCAAAGAGGGCGTGGCCGAGGCAGGATAATTTGAAAAGCTTAAGAGTGCCAGGCCAGCCAAAAGGCGGCCAATAGGTGCGCTCATGGTCATTGCGCTAAATCCACGTTTAATGTCGCATTGGCGGAAATCAACGCTAAATCGCGCCAAGTGGTTCCACAACTCATGGACACACACTTACACGCTCTTAATTGCCAGAGCAAAGCTTAGATTGAAGCCAAGAGCAACAATGCGCCTGCCAAGAATACTTTGCCCGCGCTGATATAGCCAACCCGAACCTACTAGGTTGATTTTGCGATCATCAGCGGGGCCAATGCCGCCCGCAGCTTTTCTATGGCGCGATTTTCAATCTGGCGCACCCGTTCTTTGGATATGCCAAGCCGCTCGCCCAACACTTCCAGAGTCGGCGCGTTTTCACTCAAACGGCGCTGGTTTAGAATGGTGATCTCGCGCGGGTTAAGGGTTTTCATGGCCGAATACAGCGCCTTATGGCGATAATCCGCCTCCATTGCCGATCCGATGACTTCGTCTTGCAAGGGGGATTGATCAACCAGAAAATCACCGCGCTCTGACGCGCCTTCTTCATCAGAAACCGGCGCATTCAGCGACACGTCAGACCCGGAAAGTCTGGCGTTCATGGTATCAACATCGCGCCTTGGCACACGCAGAGCTGCTGCAATGGTCTCAAAGGCTGAACGCTGTTTTTCGGGCTCCTTGCCTTCTAGTTTCGCCCTCAGACGGCGCAAATTAAAAAATAAAGCTTTCTGATTTGAGCTGGTGCCACCGCGCACGATAGACCAATTGCGCAAGACATAGTCCTGAATAGAGGCCCGGATCCACCAATTGGCATAGGTCGAGAAGCGAACGTCCCGGCTAGGCTCAAAGCGCATTGCCGCTTCCATCAGGCCAATGTTGGCCTCCTGCACCAGGTCTGCCATTGAGAGACCGTAGTTGCGATATCTTGCGGCAACTGAAATCGACAGGCGCATGTGCGCTGCGGTCATCTGATGGAGCGCTGCCTGATCCCGGCTGTTTTTCCAGCGCAGAGCCAGTTGCAGCTCGTGGTCGCGCTCCAAATAGGGAGCGTTCATGGCGGACTTAACGAATTGGCGGTCTAGATCTATGAGCGAAGCTTTCATAGCGGCACCTCTGATCAAACTTACGCGGATCCGATAAGATTAGATCAAGCATACTGTCCAAAAAATGACAGGATGTTACTCCAAGACAATTTTATAGCTTTGTCCGGGGATCAGCGCTTCATTGGGTTCTAGGCCGTTCAGCAGCCGGAAGTGTTCTTCGGGTCTATCGGTAAAGCTCATCTGCGCGGCCATAGAGGCAAAGCTGTCGCCGGACGAAGCTACGTGGATCGATATTTTCAACGGCTGCACTTTGGCGGCCTCTTGCGTCGAAATACGGCGAAAACTGTTCATCGAAGCCAAAAACCGCTGATCAGCGTCGGCGTTGAGTGTTTTGGTGGCAAAAATCAATCGGTAAATGTCGGTGCCAAACCGGATTACCACCAATTTGAAACTCCATGCTCCATCTTTTGCGGTGGCAAAGGTGGCCGGAAATGAGTTGATGCTGCCGGGCGTTATGCTGGCTTTGTCCAGGCCTTCGATCCAACCAGATGTGAGATAGTCCTCCAGTGTCGTGCTGGCAGGCAGCCGGACAGAATCGAGCCGGACAGACTCAGCGCCGTTGCTGCCCAAGCCTAACAGAGCTTGCGGGGAATTTTCCAAGACAAAGCCATTCGGAGCGGTAAAGGTGAAATCGAGCTTTGGATGGGTAAAATGATTGGTGCGGATAACCCCCTCTGACGGGTCGTCGCCAAAAACCAACCCGTTGAGCGCCGCGAGGTAGGCGTCGTGTCCGGTTTCGCCAAAGCCGGGCGCGGCGATTTGACGCGCAGCAGACACGGCTTCGCGAATACGCTCGGGCGTGGAGGGGTGCGTCGACAAAATATCCGGCCGTTCCGAGTTGCCTTTTTGCCCGATCAGCGAGGCGCGAAGTGCGGTGGAGCGGCCAAGCGATGTCAAAAACCGCGAAGCGCCATAGGCCTCATAGCCCGCCTTTGAAACAGTGGAAATGCCGACCCGGTCAGCTTCAAACTCTTGCGCACGCGAGAAGCTGGCGAGAGAAAGCTTGCGATAGTCTTTAACTTCCTGCCCTTTTTCCGGCGTTTGGATGATGGTCGCTGCTTTGCTGATCACAGCGGAGTCTTTTTCGAGTTCGGCGCGCTGAGCGGCATGTTTGGCAGTAACGTGGGCAATCTCATGTGCCATCACCGCGGCAACTTCTGCAGTGTCATTGGCCAGCGCAAGCAGTCCGCGTGTGACGTAGATCCGGCCGGAAGGCAGGGCAAAAGCGTTGACAACTGCCGAATTTAACAAAGTCAGGCGATATGGCTCACGGGTTGCACCATCGGTCTTGGCAAGACGCGCCAAAACGCCCGTCAGCAGAGTTTCGACCGGGGCGTGAAAATATTCGCCGCCATAAAGCGCCACAAGCCGGCGATGCTCCTGTTCTTCCGCTGTTTCCGTGCCGGTGGTGGCAGGCGCGGCGATTGGCGCCTGAGCTTTGGACAGTTTGTTTTGATCAAGCTCCAACGTTGAACAGCCCGACAGCAACAGCCCGGCAATGAGCGTCGCATATGCAGCAAGGGGCGCATGGGCAGCGAGGTTTCCGCGGCCTGCCCGATTCCCGGCGGCGTGCTTTTTAAAAATTACCGCGTCATAAAATTTCACGCGCCGTCCTTGTCTGGCCAAAATATAAGTGTCTATCTATCACTTCAGAGGATATTTACACCTGCGAAACGCAAAGATTGCTTTAAAATGTTGCCTGTTTGGGTCAAAATGAAGGCGCGTACGGGCTAATTTAAGCCGTGCTTTTGCGGTTTCTGGCTGATAGGTAAACCGTGCCCAAGGTTAAATCTTACGTTATGGCTCATGACTGACATTGTAGCAAAACCGCATCCGCTTCTCAAAATGGCGCTGGAACTTGGACCTTTGGGTCTTTTTCTGCTGGCCAATGCCCGCCCTCAGCTGTTTGCGCCGCTAACGGCGCTGATTTTGCCGGAAAATTTGGCTACCGGCGAAAAGGCGGGTATTTTTACCGCGACCATTATGCTGATGATTGGCGTGTTGGTAGCGCTCATCGTATCGCGTTCGGTGATGCGCCGTTGGCCGGTTATGCCGGTGGTGACCGCAGTGGCCGTGCTGTTTTTCGGGGCACTTACCCTGTATTTTCAAGATGTTACCTTCATTAAAATGAAGCCAACGTTTTTGAATATGATATTTGGCGGCATTTTGCTGGGCGGCTTGGCCTTTGGTAAGCCGTTCTTGCCGCATGTCATGGACGCCGCGTTCAAGCTGACGGATGAAGGGTGGCACAAGCTCACCCTGCGGTGGGGGATTTTCTTCTTTGTTTTGGCTGGCGCAAATGAGCTGGTTTGGCGATCACTGGACGCCTATCAGCTGGCGCATAATCTTTCGGAAAAATGGTCAACGGACCTGTGGGTGAATTTCAAAGTTTATGGCAGTCCGGTGCTGACCTTCCTGTTCATTCTTACGCAGATGCCATTGATACTGCGGCATGACGCTAAGGCGGACGAAGTCCACGATAAGCCTGACGCCTAGGGCGTTGCCGCAACGCGGGTATTCAAACGGGCTTTATTTCAGCGCTTTTTCGATTTCCGGAAGCAGCGTGTTGCTCAAGGTTTCAGCACTCAAAGGCCCGATGAATTTGAAGGCAACGGTGCCGTCTCGTTTAATAACGAAAGTTTCCGGTACGCCATAGACGCCAAAATGGATGCCGGTGCGGCCGTTGCTGTCCACGCCGATTGACGTGTAAGGGTTTCCACTTTTTTGTAGAAACGCTTTGGTGTTTTCGTTTTTATCTTTGTAGGCAAGCCCGTAAAGCGCCACGCCCTTTGCCGCCAAGACCGGATCGCCGGCAATTTGCATCAAAAATTCATGTTCCTGCTGGCATGGCGCGCACCAGGACGCAAAAATATTCACCAGCGAGACCTTGCCTGACTTTAGGCTTTCGTCAGAAAACCCGGCGAGTTGAACACCTTTAGCGTTCAGTTGCCC
>JAYVYB010000195.1:0-2721 GCA_043784625.1 Methylovirgula sp. | reverse complement strand
AATGTTAACGACGCAGTCATTCCTTCTGCGAAGAACTATGTCGGCAACGTCCAGAAGGACAACGGCGTTCGCGCAGCCCGCTGGTTCATCAAGAACAAGTCTGAAGGTGGCAAGGTTGCCGTGATTGAAGGCATGGCTGGTGTTTATGCCGCTGTGCAGCGCACCGCTGGCTTCAAGGAAACCATGGCTGCTGATGGTGCCAAATTCAAAGTTGTCGCTTCCGTTCCAGGCAACTGGGATCGTCAGCTCTCCTTCGATGCCGCGACCAACATCATCCAGCAGCATCCGGATATTGTCGGCTTCTATTGCAACAACGACGGTATGGCGCTCGGTGTGGTTGAAGCCGTGAAGGCTGCTGGCAAGCTCAAGCAGATCGCGGTTATCGGCACCGACGGCGTTTCGGACGCTTATAAGTCAATCAAGGACGGCGAGCTGACGGCAACTGTTGACTCCTTCCCGGTTCTAACCGGCGAAGTGGCAATGGAAGTGGCGCTGCGCTTGCAGGCTGGCCAGAAGCTCCCGCGCGTTGTCGCGACTCCTCAGGCTTTGGTGACCAAGGATAACGTTGCGCGCTACAGCGGCGATCCAGCTGCCGTTCGCAAGAACCTAATTGAAGACGCAGCCGCGAAATAATCGGGCTGCATCGTCACGAGCGCAAACAGGGCTTGATCATATTCAGCTGTTGGCGGGTACAAAATCCGCCAACAGCATCACCTTTGAGACGTCGCCTGATGGCACATGAATTCGCCCCGCATAAACAGCAAGCAGCATTGACCATTCAAGGCCTGTCGAAAGCCTTCCCCGGCGTGCGGGCATTGGATGATGTCGGCTTTTCAGTACGCCCAGGCGAAGTTCATGCCTTGGTGGGCGAAAATGGCGCCGGTAAATCAACACTGCTGAAAATTCTCTCCGGCGTTTACCGCGCCGATGCCGGTGAAATTCTCATTGCCGGAAAACTGGTAAACTTGACCTCTCCCAAGGCAGCCCGTCTGGCGGGCATTGCCATGATCCATCAGGAATTGCAGCAAGTGCCTGAGCTTGATGTGGTTCAGAACATGTTTCTGGGCGTCGCGCCGACCCATATGGGCGTCATCATCAATCGCGCAGCGGCACAAACAAAAGCACGCGAGGTTCTGGCCATGCTGGATCCGACAATTGAAATTACCGCCAAGATCCGCGACCTGCGAGTGGCGCAGCGTCAGATTATCGAAATTGCCAAGGCGTTGTTGTCTGAAGCTGCCGTCATTGCTATGGACGAGCCAACCTCCAGTCTGACACCGCGCGAATTTGAAAAGCTGGCCGAAATCATCGAAACATTGCGCCAGCGCGGCGTGGCGATCATTTATGTCTCGCATAAATTCGAAGAAATTTACCGCGTTGCCACCAGCGCGACCGTGCTTCGCGATGGGCGCAAGGTTGGCGAGGTTGATCTTTCCGTTGTCAAAGAGCGCGAGCTTGTTGGCATGATGGTCGGCCGCGAGCTGGAAGCGCATCCGCATCAAAGCCATGTCAAAAGCGAAGTTGTGCTTGAGGTTAAGGGCCTGTCGCGCGGCGACATCGTGCGCGACGCCAGCTTCTCACTTCACAAGGGCGAGGTGCTTTGTATTGCCGGGTTGGTCGGTTCTGGCCGCACCGAGCTGGTCAAACTGATCGCCGGCGTTGATCAGCCGACGTCCGGCACGATTTCTGTGCGCGGCGTTGTTTCGCATTTCCACACACCTCGCGACGCCATCGCTAACGGCATCGCGCTGCTTCCCGAGGAGCGCAAAAAAGAGGGCATTATCCCGCTGCGCTCGATTGTCTCGAATGTGTCTTTGCCGCGCCTCGGACTGTTCTCCAGATTCGGCCTGATCAAGCAGAAACAAGTGCGCGACACTGTTGACCGCCTGACCGAATCCGTGAGCCTGCGCCCTGCCGATATTGACCGCGCCATCCGGCTGTTTAGCGGCGGCAATCAGCAAAAAGCCATCATTTGCCGCTGGATCATGGCGGGTTCGGAAATCCTGATTTTTGATGAGCCAACGCGCGGTATTGATGTCGGTGCGAAGGGCGAAATTTACAAACTGATCGACGGCCTCGCCGCTGAAGGGCACGCCATTATTGTGGTTTCGTCAGAATTGCCGGAAATTCTGCGGCTTGCCGACAGGGTTCTGGTGATGCGGCGCGGCGCGGTGGAAGCGACGCTGGAACGCGCCAATCTCTCAGAAGAAATCATCATGCAAAACGCTATTTCCGGAAATCAAAACGAGGCGCTTTCGGCTTAAGCCACGCCCATTGGGAGCTTTACACGTCATGTCAGCCGAAAAAAAATCTTTGCAACTTTTCCGCTTTGGCCTGCGCGATATGGGCACTCTGCTCGGGCTGGTTATCCTTTGCGTGGTTTTTGCCAGCATGACAGACGTGTTCATGACTCACCGCAACCTCATCAATATTCTGCAACAATCCAGCATCAACGCCTGCATTGCCATTGGCATGACTCTGGTGATTATTTCGGGCGGCATTGACTTGTCTGTCGGGCCGATTGCCGCCTTGGCGGCGGTTTTGTCAGCAAGCTTGCTCGTCGCTGGTTATCCGGTGGTCGTGGTGATTGGTGCGGCTTTGCTGATTGGTATTGTTTGCGGCTTGATCAATGGTTCGCTGATCGCCTATGCCGGATTGCAACCGTTCATCGCCACGCTTGGTACTTTGAGCGTGTTCCGCGCTGTCGCGCTTATTTATACG
>JAYVYB010000194.1:0-9892 GCA_043784625.1 Methylovirgula sp. | reverse complement strand
AGTTCCCGACCGACATTTACCTGACGACGCAATGCATGCTGGTGATTCTTGAGCAGAAGGGGCTGGCGCGCGGCGGCGTGAATTTCGATGCCAAAGTTCGCCGCGAGAGTTTTGAGCCGATCGATCTGTTCCACGCCCACATTGGCGGTATGGACGCCTTCGCCCGTGGAACGAAGATCGCCGCGGCGATCCGCAAGGACGGCCTATTGGCCGATTTCGTCAAAAAGCGGTATCGCAGTTACGACGAGGGACAAGGTGCCCGATGTAGGGTTCGGACGTGACAAAGGTAATCGGCACTTTGTTGCGGATTTTGCGTTTGCGCAGATCGGTAACCAAGGTAAGCGCATATTCGTAGGCCGGGCCAAAACAGGACGCGCCGTGCACAGCACCAACCACGATAGGGCCGGGGTTTTTGCAAAACTCTTCCCATTTGATGCCAGCTTTGCCAGCGTCGTCGGTGTCGCAAATGGCAACCGTATTGGCATCGGGGCCGAAACCTTCCACTTCGTCAAACGCCAGCTTTGGGCCGGTCGCAATTACCAGATAGTCATAGGAGAGCGTTGTTCCGTCACCCAAAACCATCGAATTTGTCTCAGGCGTCACCCGCCTCACGCCGCAATTCGAAAACTGGATACCCAGCTTTTGAAACACATTTGGCAGATGCACCTTCACGTCTGAGGCCTTACGCCAGTTCACCGCCACCCACGGATTGGACGGGATAAACTGAAACCAGTCTGAGGTCGCAACCACATGAATGTCATGGGCGCGACCTAGCTTTTCCTTGAGTTCAAACGCCATGGGGCAACCGCCAATGCCAGCGCCAATCACCACTATTTTAGCCATTTTGTCTCCTCCCGAGAGATAGTCCGCGCCTTTGGCGGCGCGTGTTTGCTTATTTGAAGGCTACGCCCGCCTTAAATCCCAAAGCCTTGAACGCCATGGCTGCCGGACAAAATCCGGTGAACGACGCCTGCAAAAGGTTTGCGCCAACAAAGGCGGTGAGCCACCACCAGTGCGGGCTGTGAAACTGAATCAGGGCCAGGCTGAGCAGAATTAAAACTCCGGCAAAAGCCATAACGGCGCGATCTACACTCATGACGTATCCTTTCATAAATATCTAAATTAGTACTTGCTAATGTAGATAATCAAAATATAAAGTCAATCGTAATTTGGAGACCGTCTATGCGACCTTTGTTCCTAACGCCCGTCACGCTGCCCTTGCTGGCCCTTTGCCTGTCTGCCAGCGGGTTTGCAGGCGAGGTTTTTCATGTCGAGCTGAAGGAGGTCACCGACACCAAGGCGGTCATTGCCACGGTAGAGCCGGTGCGCCAGTTGGTTGCGCGCGCCCGTATCGGCGGGACAATTTCCAGCTTGACGGTTAAAGAGGGCGATACCATTGCTGCGGGCCAGGAAGTGGCGGTTGTCGCCGACCAAAAGCTGGTCTTACAAATGCAAGCGTTAGATGCACGAATCCTGTCGGTGCAGGCGCAGCGCAATCTGGCCAAAATCGAATTTGATCGCGTTGCCGAGTTGCAAAAGCGCGGCGTCAGCACGCTAACCCAGCTTGATCAGGCCCGCACCAATCTTGATGTTGCCAACCGCACGCTGGAAGCCATCCAATCGGACCGCAATGTGCTGGCGCAAAACACTGTTGAGGGCGCGGTTCTTGCCCCCGGCGCAGGGCGGATTTTGAGCGTCCCCGTTTCAGAAGGGCGGGTGGTCATGCCCGGCGAGGTAATCGCCACTCTGGCAGAAGATAAGTATATTCTGCGCCTGCAATTGCCGGAGCGGCATGCGCGATTCATGCGGGCCGGCGATGTGGTGCAGATCGGCGGACGCGGCCTGACGGCAGAAACTTCAGATGCGAAGCTACAGGGTAAAATCCGCTTGATTTACCCGCAAATTCAAGGCGGCCGGGTGATTGCCGACGTGGCAGTCGAAGGTTTGGGCGATTACTTCGTCGGCGAACGAACCCGGGTCTATGTTGAAACCGGAAAACGCCAAGCGATTTTGGTGCCGCAAGACTATCTTCTGCACCGCGCCGGAATGAACTACGTGCGCCTGCAAAACGGCGCCGAAGTTGTGGTGCAGCCGGGCGAAAGCCGTGAGGCAAATATCGAAATTCTGTCGGGTTTGACCACCGGTGACGTTCTTTCCAAGCCGGATAGTAGCTTGCCGGATAGCGTGACACCATGACTCTGCCAAACAGTTCCGGCCCCGCCCTCGGTTTTTCCGGCGCGCTGACCCGCACCTTCATCCGCTCGCCGTTGACGCCGCTGCTGCTGATCGCCGCGCTCATCGCCGGACTCATCGCCATCATGGGCTTACCGCGCGAAGAAGAGCCGCAAATCTCAGTGCCGCTGGTGGATTTGATTGTCACCGCCAATGGTTACAAAGCCGATGGCGCAGTTGAGCTCATCACCCGCCCGCTGGAGGACATTATCCGCTCCATCAACAGCGTCGAGCATGTCTATTCACAAACACAGGATGATCATGTCGTCGTAACGGCGCGGTTTTTCGTCGGCACCGATGAAGACACTGCTGTTTTGCGTGTGCATGAAAAAATCCGGGCCGCCATCAATGATTTACCCAAAGGAATCCCCGAGCCGCTGATCATCGGACGCGGTATAAATGATGTGGCAACCGTCGCGTTGACGCTTTCCGCCAGCCCCGAACATGCCTCAGATTTTACTGCCAACGGCCTGTTTCAGGTTGCGCAGGAGTTGCAACATGAATTGGCAAAAGTTGACAACATCGGCGTCACTTACATTGTCGGGGGCGACCCAAACCAAATCCGCGTCCAGCCGGATCCGGCAAGGTTGTCACTATATGGCATCACGCTCAATCAGCTTGTCGATAAAATCACCAATGCCAACCGCTCCTTCAGCGTCGGCGCTTTTCGCGATGGCGGCCATTCGGTGCCGGTGCTTGCCGGACAAACCTTGCAGGGCGTGCCGGATATTGGCCAGCTTTTGCTCACCTCGCGGGATGGCAGACCGGTCTATATCAAAGATGTGGCTGATGTGCTGGTGGGCGCGGCAGAGCCGGAACACCGCGGCTGGATGCTGACGCGCGGCAAAGATGGCGCGTTGGATCAGCGTCCGGCAGTAACGCTGGCGCTCGCCAAGCGCAAAGGCGCCAATGCCGTTGTCGTTGCCGAAGACATCCTGAAGCGTGTGGAAATTATAAAACAGCGGGTAATACCGGCAGGCGTGGATATCGCCGTCACCCGCAACTACGGCGAAACGGCCAACGAAAAAGCCAACGAACTGTTGTTTCATCTTGGTCTGGCAACCGTGTCTATTGTCATCCTGATTTTGGTGACCATCGGCTGGCGTGAAGGCGTCGTGGTTGCCATCATCATCCCGACAACAATTCTGCTCACCCTTTTTGCTTCTTGGTTGATGGGCTACACCATCAACCGCGTCAGTTTGTTTGCGCTTATTTTCTCGATAGGCATCCTCGTCGATGACGCGATTGTTGTGGTTGAGAATATTGTCCGCCACTGGCATATGCGCGGCGAACGCGGCTTGGTCGAAACAGCTGTTGAGGCTGTGGCAGAGGTGGGAAACCCGACCATTGTTGCCACATTGACCATTGTCGCGGCCCTGCTGCCCATGATGTTCGTGTCAGGCCTGATGGGTCCTTACATGAGCCCGATTCCGGCAAATGCATCTATGGCGATGCTGTTTTCGTTCTTTATCGCAGTCACCATCACGCCTTGGCTGCTGCTGAAAATCGCCCGTAAGCGATTTGAATCGATGTCCCCGGCAGAGGCGGCGCATGGCCATGACATCGGCGCTATGGGCCGGTTTTATTTGCGGGTTGCCACGCCGCTGCTGACCGGGCGGCTGCGGTCAAAAGTATTTTTGCTTACTGTTGGCTTTGCCACACTTGCAGTCTGCGTGCTGTTTTACACCAAGGACGTGCGGGTTAAGCTGCTCCCCTTCGATAACAAATCCGAAGTGCAAGTGGTGGTGGATTTGCCCCAAGGCTCTTCGTTGGAGGAGACGGACCGCATTTTGCGCGCCGCCGCGGACCGCTTGAAGGATTTGCCGGAGCTGGTTTCCATGCAGTCCTTTGTGGGAACAGCCGCTCCGTTCAATTTTAACGGCTTGGTTCGTCACTACTACATGCGCGAGCAAACGAATCTTGGCGATTTGAGCCTCAATCTCACGCCAAAAGCGCAGCGCAAGCGCGCCAGCCACACCATAGCCCTCGACATTCGCCAGCGCTTGGCCGGATTGCCAGCGCCGCCGCACACCTCCATCAAGGTTGTGGAAGCGCCGCCCGGCCCGCCGGTTTTGGCGACACTATTGGCCGAGGTTTACGGCCCCGACGCTGCCAGCCGCCGCGCATTGGCGGGGCAATTGCGCAAAGCCTACGCAGCCGTGGATTTTGTTGTTGATATTGACGACAGCTTTGGCGTGCCGTCGCAGCGGGTGCGCTTTGAAATTGACCAGCAGGCGCTGGAGTTTCACGGTGTGGAAGAACAGGCGGTTTATGACACCATTGCCGCGTTGATTGGCGGAACCGAAGTGGGATATTCGCAACGGGGTGAAGGCCTAAAACCCATCGCCATCAGGGTCGGGTTGCCACGCGCGGCGCAGGTGTTAAGCGAAAGCATTCTGTCGACGCCGCTGCCTGCTGGCGGCTCGGTCAGGCAAGGTGCCAATGTCGAACTTGGCGATGTGGTAAAGCTGGTGCGCGAACAAGCGTCCTATCCGGTTTTTCGTCACAATGGCCGCTACGCCGAGATGGTGACCGCAGAGGTTGCCGGAAAGTTTGAAGCGCCGGTCTATGGTATTTTTGCCGTGGACGATAAGCTTGCCAATATCGATTGGGGCAAGGCTGGCCCGCCGGCAATCCTGTTCCACGGCCAGCCGGTGCAGGACTCAGCCCGTGCCATTCTCTGGGATGGCGAGTGGGAAGTTACCTTCGTCACCTTTCGCGACATGGGAGCCGCGTTCATCATTGCAATTTTGGGCATTTATCTCCTCGTTGTCGGGCAATTCGGTTCGTTCAAATTGCCGCTGGTGATTTTGGTGCCGGTCCCGCTCACACTCATCGGCATTGTGCTGGGCCATTGGCTGCTCAGCGCCGCCTTCACCGCCACGTCAATGATCGGTTTTATTGCGCTGGCAGGGATTATCGTGCGAAATTCCATCTTGCTGGTTGATTTCATCCGCCACCGCCAAGACAGCGGATTGCCGTTGCGCGCTGTGTTGCTGGAAGCCGGTGCCACGCGCTTCAAACCGATTTTCCTGACTGCGGCGGCGGCGGTTATTGGTGCAGCCTTCATCCTCACCGACCCTATTTTTCAAGGTCTGGCTATCTCGATGGTGTTTGGGCTCATCTCATCAACCGCGCTCACTTTGTTGGTGATCCCGGCCATTTATATCTGGCTGCGCGATGATGGTCGCGCGCTGGGGCAAGACCCTCCGGTTCAAAATCCAGCCGAGCCCGCCGCGCACCAGACTATTTAAAGTGTTTTGACAGCTTCAAGCCCTGTGCTTGATAGTTCGAGGTTGCGATGGCGCCATACAGCACCTTTGGCACCTCGGACATGCGCTCATACACCAGCCGCCCGACAATCTGTCCGTCTTCGAGAATAAACGGCACATCGTAGGAGCGCACCTCTAAAACCGCGCGCGCGCCGGTGCCGCCCGCCTCATGCGCGCCAAAGCCGGGGTCGAAAAACCCGGCATAGTGCACGCGAAACTCCCCCACAAGCGGGTCAAACGGCGTCATTTCAGCGGCGTGGTCGGGCGGCACCCGCACTGCTTCTTTGCTGGCCAGAATATAAAATTCGCCGGGGTCGAGCACCAAAATGCCATTCTTTGGCGCGGGCATCGGCTCCCAAAAATCGGCGATGGCTTGCGCGCCCTTTTTGTCAATATCAATCAATCCGGTATGGCGTTTGGCGCGGTAACCCACCAAGCCGTCAAACCCTTGCAAATCAATCGAAACCGCCACCCCGGCGGAAATTGAAGGGTTGGCAGACGTCACCAAAGTTTCGCGGTCATGCAGCGCCAGATGCGCGGCGCTGTCCAGCCGCGCCTCACCGCGCCGAAACCGAATTTGACTGAGCCGCGATCCCGTGCGCGCCAATATCGGGAAGGTGCGCGGCGAAATCTCCGCATAAAGCGGGCCCTTATAGCCTGCTTCAATCACATCAAACGCCCGCGCCTTGTCGGTGATCACGCGGGTGAAAACATCCAGCCGCCCGGTGGAACTTTTTGGATTGGCATTGGCGGCAATCTCGGGAGGCAGATGCAGCGCTTCTTGAATCTCGGCAATATAGACTGTGCCGGTTTCCAGTACCGCACCGTGAGACAGGTCAATTTCATGCAGCGCGAATTGCTCGATAGCGGTTTTCACCAACCGGTTTGGCCCGGGTAAAAAGCTCGCCCGCATCCGCCAAGCGCGCTGACCCAAACGTAAATCCAGACTGGCAGGCTGTATCTGATCTTCCGCATAGGGTGTGGCTGGCACGATAGCGCCCGCTGCGCTCAGCGCCGCAATTTGCTGCGCGCATAAAATTCCAACCGGTGGGGTATATTTAGCCAAGAGGAGCGTCCTTTTGCCCTAGCACTACCTTAACCTAAACTTGACGCCAAGCCTTGCGCGCGCTAAGCCACAGTTAAATATGAATTCGTGGTCCCTTGAGCCGGTCGGCTTGCCGCCACGTTAAACAATGGCTAAAAGATCGGGGTCGCACCCGGTTTTGGCACGCTCACAAGCGTATCCAAGTCCGGGTTTTTTATTGGAGCATATGATGACAAAGCCGAGCCGCCCTTCCACGAATGTGAGATCCCAGCACCCCGCCACGCGGCTGGTTCATGGCGGCACCATGCGCTCGCAGTTTGGCGAAACCTCCGAGGCGCTTTTCCTCACGCAGGGCTATGTTTATGACAGCATGGAAGCTGCCGAGCGTCGCTTTAAAAATGAAGAGCCCGGCTTCGTCTATTCGCGCTTTGCCAATCCCACTGTCTCCATGTTTGAACAGCGCATGGCGCTGCTGGAAGGCGCAGAAGCCGCCCGCGCCACCGCAACAGGCATGGCGGCGGTTGCCGCCGCGTTGATGGGGCAGGTGAAGGCCGGAGATCATGTGGTGTCTTCGCGGGCCTTGTTCGGCTCTTGCCTTTACATTGTACAAGAATTGCTGCCGCGTTTCGGGGTGCAATCCACTCTTGTGGACGGCGCGGATTTGGCCGCGTGGAAAGCCGCCATGCGCCCGAACACCAAAACCGTGTTTTTGGAAAGCCCGACAAACCCGACTTTGGAAGTTTACGACATCGCCGAAATCGCAAAAATCGCCCATGCAGGCGGCGCAACTTTGCTGGTAGACAATGTGTTCGCCACACCGCTGCTGCAATCGCCGTTCGAGCTGGGCGCAGATTGCGTGGTTTATTCCACCACGAAACACATAGACGGGCAGGGACGCTGTCTGGGCGGCGTCATTCTGGCGTCTGAGGAGTTTATCCAGACCCACATCGCCAACTATTTGCGCCAGACCGGCCCCGCCATGTCGCCGTTCAATGCTTGGGTTATGCTGAAGGGCATGGAAACTCTGTCTCTTCGGGTCATGCAGCAGCAGGCTAACGCCGAAAAAATTGCCGACATGTTGGCCCAAAGCCCGCATATCGCCAAGGTGATATACCCCGGGCGGGATGATCACCCGCAGCGCGCCATCGTCAAAAAGCAGATGAGCGGCGGCGGCCAAATGATCGCCTTTGAAATGACAGGTGGCAAGGCGGCGGCCTTCAAGTTGGCCAATGCCTTGCAGGTGATCCTGATTTCTAACAATCTTGGCGACTCCAAAAGCCTGATCACCCATCCGTCCACCACCACCCATCAGCGCCTCACGGAGCCGCAGCGGCTGGAGCTTGGCATCACCCAAGGCCTGCTGCGTTTCTCTGTGGGCTTGGAAGACGTGCGGGATTTGGTCGCGGATCTGCAAGAAGCGCTATCGGGGCTGTAAAAACCCCTTTGTTTTGCGGCCTGCCAAAAATCAAGGCTCGACGAAAGGCTTCGGCTGTCGCAAAATGCAAACCATGTATCGCTCAAACACCAGAGGCATCGAAGTCACTGTTCTGCCGCAGTTTGTGGCCGAACAGTCTCAGCCGGAGCTCGGGCATTTTTTCTGGGCCTATACCATCGAGGTGGTCAACCAAGGCCCCGAAACCGTGCAGCTTGTCTCGCGCCATTGGGTGATTACCGACGCCAATGGCCATACCGAGGAAGTGCGCGGTGCGGGCGTGGTGGGCGAGCAACCGGTTTTGCAAAATGGCGAGGCCTTTCGCTACACCTCCGGCTGCGCTCTCAAAACACCATCCGGCATCATGCACGGTTCGTATCATATGGTAACCGAAGAGGGAGTCGGGTTTGAAGTTGAAATTCCCGCCTTTTCTCTCGACAGTCCATTCGTCAAGCGGGTGCTGAATTGACCGATATTTCGCGCGTAAAAGAGCTTCTCACCACGCTGGTGAGCTTTGACACTGAAACCAGCAAATCCAACCTGCCACTGATAGATTGGGTGGCAGGGGAGCTTTGGCGCGCCGGTGTTGATTTTGTTCTCGCGCCAAACGCGGCGGGCGATAAAGCGGCGCTCTATGCCAGCATCGGCCCTAAAATTGATGGCGGCATTGTCCTCTCCGGCCACACCGATGTGGTGCCGGTCAAGGGCCAAAGCTGGACGACGGACCCATTCGAGTTGCGCGAGGCCGGTGGTCGCCTCTATGGCCGCGGCGCTTGCGATATGAAGGGCTTTGTCGCGGTTTGCTTGGCGCTGGTGCCGGCCATGAAAGCCGCAACGCTCAAGCGCCCGATCCATATTCTGCTGTCTTATGATGAGGAAACCACCTGCCTCGGCCCCATGGACATCATCGCCCGGTTTGGCCAGGACTTGCCGGTTCCAGCTGCCGTCATCGTCGGTGAGCCCACCAACATGGACGTCGCCACCGCCCAGAAAAGCATCGCCACCTACCGTACCCGCGTTCACGGTCATGAAGCGCACTCCGCCAAGCCGGACTTGGGCGTCAATGCCATTCCGTTTGCCTGCGAACTGGTGAACGCGCTTTACGCATTTCAGGACGAGCTTGCCAAAATTGGCGACAGTTCGGCTAGATTTGATCCAGCCATGTCAACACTGTCGGTCGGCACCATCAAGGGCGGCACCGCCCGCAACATTCTGGCGCGCGAATGTACGTTTCTATGGGAGTTTCGCGGCTTGCCCGGCGCGCATCAGCGCTTGGCTTATGATCACTTTTTGCAGGTTTGCGACCGCATCACCCCGCGCCTGCAACAACACGCACCCGGCGCTTTTATTGACACCGAAATTGAAGTTGAAATTCCCGGTCTCGATGCGCAATCCGGCTCATTGGCCGAAACGCTGGCGCTCAAACTGGCAAAGCGCAATCATACCATTGCCGTGCCCTACGCCACCGAAGCCGGACGCTTTCAAAACGCCGGAATTGCCACGGTGGTCTGCGGCCCGGGTTCAATCAATCAGGCACACCAGCCCGATGAATATATTGAAATTTCCGAGCTGGAAGCTGGGCTTCGCTTTGTGAGCGGGCTGATAGAGGAATTGTCGCTTTAACGCCGCTGCGGCAAAACCGCTCGCGCTAGCCTTCGAAATAATAACGGCGGCAACCATTCACCAGATCAGAATCGGCCTTCATGGTCGCTTTGGCCATATTAAGCTTGTCCATGAGACCTGTGCTCTTTTTACGGGCCTTGGTCTGCTCCGGCGTCTCATCCAGAGAAACCAGCGGCATGTTCAGCGTTTTGCGCGCCACATTTTCAATGCACAGGCTCACCTTGTCGGCCTTCTTGTCTGCGTCCGGATCGTTTTTATAGGGCGACATACCATCCATGTTTTTGGCGA
>JAYVYB010000193.1:0-1892 GCA_043784625.1 Methylovirgula sp. | reverse complement strand
GAACCCCCGATAGGCTTGCACCTATGCCGCATTTCGAGTGCGGTACGTTCAACCACTCTGCCACCTCTCCTTGCGCGATGGAACCGGAACCGTGCTTTTTGAAAAACGCTGTTTCGATTGGTTGCGCGGCAATTAGCATGAGGCGTGGCGCGATACAAGGGGCGTTGCATGTGCCGCCGGAGATTGTGCAGGCGGGGCTTGCCCACAGCGCGCACACGGTACAAAAACTGCTCCCGGATTTGGCGAAGATGCTGCCAGTCCTTGTTCATCGCATCGTTTCTGCGGAAAACCGCTTACACTTTGCCGCACGATGCTCTAGTTTTTTCAAAATAATTTTTAAATCTGCGGAGTTCTACCGATGATTCTTTATTCCTCACCCGCGTCTCCCTTTGGCCGCAAGGTTAAAATCGCGGCAAAACTGCTCGGACTTTGGGACAGGTTGACGATTATTGTCGCTGATACGCTTGATCCCGCCGATCCGTTGCGGTCGCAAAATCCTCTGGGCAAAATTCCGACGCTGGTTTTGGACGACGGCACCGCGCTGTATGACAGCAGGGTGATTGTGCAGTATTTGCAAGAGCTTGCCGGCGGCGCGGCCCTGCTGCCCAAGGCGGGGTTAGCGCGTATTATGGTTTTGCGCGGTGAGGCGCTTGCCGACGGCATTCAGGATGCTTCCCTGTTGCAGGTGATGGAGGTGCGTTTCCGCGATGCCGCCAAACAGGAGCCAAAATGGCTGAGCCATCAGGCCGAAAAGGTCACGCGCGGGCTTGCCTATCTTGAACAGAACCTGCCGTCAGAGAAGCCGGATTTGGCAGCGGTGGCCACAGCTTGCGCGCTCGGTTACCTCGATTTGCGCTTTTCCGGTACATGGCGGGCGGCGCAGCCAAAGCTTGCCGCATGGCTGGCGCGGTTTGAGGCGCAGGTTCCGGGTTTTGAAGACATAAAAGTAAAATAAAACCCGGCTGGAGGCCAGCCGGGCTTTTTGACGATTGGCGTTTTGCCAGGTCCTAGAAGTGGTAGTTCAAGCCAACCTTGACAGCCGAGCTCTTCAAGCCGACGCGGGCAACGTCTGCATTGCCTGCAAAGGCGGTCTTGTTGCCGAGTGAGGTGTAGAGATATTCAGCCTTGGCCGAAATGTTGTTGGTGAAAGCATATTCGATACCTGCACCCAGCGCATAACCGGCGCGGCCATTACGGTCGCTCAAGCCAGCAACTGGGTTGTTGGTATGAATTGTGCCATAGGCCAAACCGCCTGTTGCGTAGACAAGGGCGCGATCAGCAGCAAAGCCGAGACGGCCGCGCACGGTGCCAACCGAAGTCAGGCGGGTCGAGCCGGTGTCAGCAAGTGTGGTAAACTGCGAATGGCTGGCTTGGTTTGCCCAATCGTAATCGGCTTCAACACCGGCAACGAACTGGCCAACCTGATAGTTGTAACCGGCCTGAACGCCCATCATGGCGCCTTTAGGCGAACCCAAGTTTGCTGGTGCGGTTGCTTGCTTGGTGAAAGAACCTGTGCCGTAGCCAACGTTCGCGCCGGCATAGAAACCGGTCCAGCTGAATGCAGCTGGCGCAGGTGCGTAGGATTGTGCGGGGGCAGGGGCCTTCTTGCGGCTTGGCAAGTCAGCGGCTTGGGCGGAAACGCCAGCTGTGAGAGCTGCAAATGCAACGCCGATAAAAAGAATTTTTTTCATATACTTAACTCCTGATTTCAAACTCTATCGGGTGGCCAACCTTGCAACTGACTTTGGTTGCGACCAACACCGGATGACATGTCTTATACGCGCAAAGGTTACTAAAGTCTGTTGCACTGCGAGCACATAACAACCACCAAATGTGGCTAGAATTTGTCAAGTATTTGATCTTAATTGGACATAAGTATAGGCATGTAAAAA
>JAYVYB010000192.1:0-10638 GCA_043784625.1 Methylovirgula sp. | reverse complement strand
TCTGTTTAAAGCTATGTCGTCATAGCACCCAAGGCGTGATGGTCGCAACCGTCAAAACAGCGCGCCTCTTAGCCAGTGCTTAAAGTTTTGCCGCTAGTCTTGCAAAATTCACCGCGGGAAACGCCATGAGTCAAAATTCAAACGCACGCCTGGCCACGCTGGATGCCGCACGCGGCGTTGCCGCTTTGCTGGTCATTGTTTTCCACATGCGCTCCTACGGCCATATCAAGTTTGAAACATTTGCCGGAACAGATTTCTTTTCCAAAGGCTATCTGGCCGTGGATTTTTTCTTCCTGCTCAGCGGTTTCGTCATCACCATGTGCTACGAAGACAAGCTGATATCCGGCAGAATGTCGCTCAGCCAGTTTTTCGCCTTGCGCGGCATTCGGCTTTATCCGCTTTATTTGCTGGGCACCTTGTTTGGCATCCTCGGAGCGCTGTGGCTTAACCCCGAAATCGTCGGCAACGCCTATCTTCTCGCCCTTGGCCTCACTGGTCTGCCGCAGATTTTGCCGGACGCATCCGTGCCGCCGCTATACCCGTTTAACGGCGTGGCGTGGTCGCTCGGGTGCGAAGTGCTGGTCAATATTGTTTGGGCAATCGCGCTCATCCGCTTGCCGATGCGCTATGTCGGGCTGGTTTTCATAGTTTCCAGTATCGCTATGGTAAAGTTCGGCTCGGATTTCGGGTCGTTGATGTTCGGCTCGTTCACACAAGACCTGCCCGGCGCGGTGGCGCGGGTTTTTGTGTCGTTCACGCTCGGGCAAATGCTGTTTCACGCTATGCAGCAAAGCTGGTTTCCGCGCTTTAACCTGAACAGTGCGGCGCTTTTATCCGTTTTGGCGCTGTCGCTGCTGGCTCCGGTGACGACTCTTGGCCTCAGCTATGATTTCAGTTTTGTGTTTTTATTCGCGCCGCTGCTTGTGGCAATGGGCGCACAGGTTGAGCCAAGTGCCGCGCTGCGCGGGCTTTACCATCAGCTTGGCCGCCTGTCCTACGCGCTTTATGTGGTGCATTTGCCGTGCTTGAAATTTGTCAATTGGATGTGGAGCGCCATTGTTGGCGCGCCCATCGCCGATACGCCCCTGACCGGAGTCGCAGTCGCGCTCGGATTTATCGTGTTGGTGGCACATTTTGCCACAGCGCTGTTTGATGAACCCGTCCGCGCCGCACTCAACCGCTGGCTTAAATCCCGCAAGCCAAGCTCCATGCCCAAACTTGCCTAGCGCCCCGCGCGATTAGATAGGTGAAGCTGTTGAAATAATCTCCGGTTCCGCTCTATCGTGGGGGCTGGAGATTCATGTGCGCTATTCGCTTCTATCCGTCATCGGTCAGGCTTTTAAAGGCAATCAAGGCTGGAAGCCCGCGTGGCGCGACGCTGCCCCCAAGGCCGAATATGACGCCATCATCGTCGGCGGCGGCGGCCACGGCTTAGCCACGGCCTATTATCTCGCCAAAAATCACGGCCTCACCAATATTGCCGTGCTGGAAAAAGGCTGGATTGGCGGGGGCAATGTCGGGCGAAACACCACCATCGTACGCTCAAACTACCGCGAACACACCAACATCCCGTTTTATGAACACGCCCTCAAGCTATGGGAAGGGCTTGAGCAGGACATCAATTATAACGCCATGGTCAGCCAGCGCGGCGTGCTCAACATTGTCCATTCCGATTCGCAGCGTGATGCCGCCATTCGCCGCGGAAATGCCATGCGCCTCAACGGCGTCGATGGCGAATTTGTTCCGCGTGACAAGCTGCGGCAAATGGTGCCGGAGATGGATTATGACAATGCCCGCTTTCCGGTTCAGGGCGCGCTGCTGCAAAAGCGCGGCGGAACGGTGCGCCATGATGCTGTGGCGTGGGGCTATGCCCGCGCCGCCGACATGCGCGGCGTCGACATTATCCAGAATTGCGAAGTCACCGGCTTCACCATTCAAAACGGCCAGGTGCTTGGCGTTGAAACCTCGCGCGGGCCGATAAAATCGCGCAAGGTTGGCTTGGCCTGCGCCGGAAACACCACCAAAGTCGCCAGCCTCGCCGGGTTGCGCCTACCGATTGAAAGCCATGTGCTGCAAGCCTTCGTCACCGAGGGCATAAAGCCTCTGATTGATCATGTCATCACCTTCGGTGCCGGTCATTTTTACATCAGCCAAAGCGACAAGGGTGGCCTTGTGCTGGGCGGCTCTATTGACGGCTATAATTCCTACGCCTCGCGCGGCAACATGCCCACGGTGGAAGAGGTGATGGAAGAAGGTGTCGCGCTGTTTCCGATGCTTGGCCGCTTAAGAATTTTGCGCTCTTGGGGCGGCATCATGGATATGTCGATGGATGGCTCGCCCATTATCGATAAAACCGATATTTCGGGTCTCTATCTCAATTGCGGCTGGTGCTACGGCGGCTTCAAAGCCACGCCCGCGTCCGGCTGGTGTTTTGCCCACACCATTGCGCAGGATGAGGCCCACGCTCTCAACGCGCCGCACAAGCTCAACCGATTTGAAACGGGCTATCTCGTCGATGAGCATGGCGTTGGCCCCCAACCGAATTTGCACTGACCCATGCGCATCACCTGTCCGCATTGCGGCCCCCACACCTCCGAAGAGTTCAGCTATCTGGGCGACGCAACCAAGCAGCGCCCCCAAGGCACTCTCGACTTGAAAGTGTGGAACGATTACGTCCATCTTCGCGCCAATCCCCACGGCACCCACCGCGAATTGTGGCAGCACGGCCCCTGCCGCACATGGATGGTGGTGACGCGTGATGTGACCACCCACGAGATTTTCGCAGTTGAGCGTGTGGGAGAGTCAAATTGACCCAGCCCTTCCGCACCAAGTCTGGCGGCCAAATCAACCGCGCCCGCCAGATTAATTTCAGCTTTGACGGTAAGAGCTATTCCGGTTTTGAAGGCGATACGCTCGCCTCGGCGCTGCTGGCCAATGGCGTCCGGCTCATGGGCCGCTCGTTCAAATATCACCGCCCGCGCGGCGTCCTCACCTCCGGCTTTGAGGAGCCCAATGCGCTGGTGGAGCTTCGCCACGGCACCCGCCGCGAGCCGAATACCCGCGCCACCACTGTTGAGATTTTCGAGGGCCTGTCCGCTACCAGCCAAAACCGCTGGCCATCGCTGAAATTTGACGTGATGGCCGTCAACTCGTTACTTTCGCCCTTCTTCGGGGCGGGTTTTTACTACAAAACTTTCATGTGGCCGGCCAGCTTCTGGGAAAAGCTTTACGAGCCGCTCATTCGCCGCGCTGCGGGCCTCGGGCGCGCCTCAAAACAGCCTGACCCTGACGTCTACGATAAAGTCACCGAGCACTGCGATGTTCTTGTCATCGGTTCAGGCCCGGCCGGATTTGCTGCTGCGCTTAAAGCGTCGCGCGCAGGCGCAAGGGTGATTTTGGCCGAAGAAGATTTCGCTTTTGGCGGACGGCTTTTATCCGACGACGAAACCATAGACGCCGCGCCCGCCAGCCTATGGCTTAGGGCGACACTCGCCGAGCTCGAGCAAAGTTCGAAGGTTACGCTGCTGAAGCGCACCTGTGTATTTGGTGCCTATGACCACGGAACTTTTGCCGCCGTCGAGCGCATCAATGACCACATGCCGATGCCACCGGAATTTCAGCCACGCCAACGGCTTTGGCGGATTATCGCCAAAGAAACCATTTTGGCGACCGGGGCCATCGAGCGGCCATTGATCTTTGGCGATAACGACAAGCCAAACGTCATGCTGGCAGGTGCGGCGCGCAGCTATGCCAAGCGTTACGGTGTCAAGGCAGGCACCACAGCTGTTGTGTTTGGCACGCATGATGATGCGTTTTCCACACTAACCTCCTTGCACGCCGCCGGCGTAGAAGTTTCCGCCTACATTGATCCGCGTCCAGCCTCGCCGCAGATGCAATCGGCTGCAAAAAACGCTGGTGCAAGGCTTATTTGCGGCGTTATCACCCGCGCACTGGGCAGCCCATGCGTATCCGGGGCGCAAGTGCGCGACACATCCGGCAAAAGTTTTGACCTGCCTTGCGACCTCATCGCCATGTCGGGCGGCTGGAATCCGGCGCTTCATCTCACCTCGCATCAAGGCGGCAAGCCGGTTTGGAGCGATGCGCTGAGCACATTCGTGCCCGGAACAATGCCTGCGCATATGCAGGTTGTTGGTGCGGCAAATGGTGAATTTTCGCTGACACAATGCCTCAACTCCGGCGCAAATGCCGCCAAAAGTGCCTTGCAAAACCTGCCTATCTTGCGAGATGCGATTCGCGCTCCTCAGGATGACGGGATTGGTGTGGCCTCTCCCGCGTCAACGCCTTCCCCTCCCTTCCCGCTTTGGCAGGTCAAGGACACTGCGGGAAAAGCCTTTGTTGATTTTCAGAACGATGTCACCGCGTCCGACATTGCTTTAAGCCACCGAGAGGGCTTCCGCGCGGTGGAACACCTCAAGCGCTACACCACGCTGGGCATGGCCACCGACCAAGGCAAAACCGCAAACATCAACGGGCTGGCCCTGATGGCGGAGGCTGCCCACAAAACCATTGCGGAAACGGGCACAACCCGCTTTCGCCCGCCCTATTCGCCCGTGTCGTTCGGAGCCTTGGCCGGAATTCACACCGGCAAAGACTTCCGCCCCACCCGGCGCACCGCCGGGCACAGCTGGGCCGAACAGCGCGGCGCGGTGTTTATGGAAGCCGGACTGTGGCTGCGGGCACAATATTTCCCCGCCACGCCGCAAGAAGACTGGCTCACCGCCTGCAACCGTGAGGTTTTACAGGTGCGCAAGTCGGTCGGCGTCTCCGACGTTTCAACATTGGGCAAAATCGACATTCAGGGCAAAGACGCTGCCGCCTTTTTAGATCGGGTCTATTGCAACACCTTCTCCACGCTGGCCGTGGGGAGGGTTCGCTATGGCCTGATGTTGCGTGAAGACGGCTTTGTCATGGACGATGGCACCTGCACCAGGCTGGCACAAAACCACTTCTTTATGACCACCACCACCGTGAATGCGGTCAAGGTGATGAACCACCTCGACTTTTGTGCGCAAGTGCTCTGGCCTGAACTTGACGTGCAGATGATCTCGCAAACTGAACATTGGGCGCAATATTCTATCGCTGGGCCCGATGCCCGCAAGGTAGTGGCCGCGTTGGTGGCCGAAGACGTGTCGAACGAGGCTGTCCCCTATATGGCCTATGCCGAGGTCACCATCGGCAACGTCCCGGCGCGGCTCTATCGCATCTCGTTTTCGGGCGAACTGGCCTATGAAATCGGCGTTCCGGCCCATTATGGCGAAGCGCTCATACGCGCCATTATGGAGGCCGGCGCGCCTTACGGCATTTTACCTTACGGAATCGAAGCGCTGAACGTCATGCGCATCGAAAAGGGCCATCTCGGCGGCTCGGAGCTTTCCGGCCTCACCACCGCCGCTGATCTGGGTCTCGGCAAAATGATGGCGATGAAAAAGGATTTTATCGGACGCGCACTCAGCCAGCGCGAGGCGCTGATTGCGCCAGACAGGATGACACTGGTGGGGCTCAAGCCGAAAAATCCCGCCGAAGTCTTTTCAGCTGGAGCACATCTGCTTGCCCCGGGTGCGGCTCATGAAGCCAAAAACGACTTGGGCTATGTCACATCGGCGGGTTTCTCGCCAAACCTGACCCATCACATCGGCCTTGCTCTGCTGCAAAACGGCGCGAGCCGGATTGGGCAAGAGCTGCTCGCCTATGATGCCATTCGCGGGCGCAACACCGCCGTTATCGTCTGCTCCCCGCACTTTATTGATCCCGAAGGGAGCCGCTTACGTGGCTAACCTGTCTCCCGTCTCTCCGTTTGCTTTTGTCCAACCCGGCCATTTTGGCGCAGCGGGCGCAGGCCTGACGATGCGCGAAACTTCCAATGTCAGTCTCGTTTCAATCACTGCCTTTAACGGCGAGATTAGCAATTTGACAGAGGCGCTAGAAAACCTGTGCGGCGCGACTTTGCCTGCGCCAAATCGCTTCATCACCATTGGCGCGCTCACTCTGATCTCATCCGGCCCCGGGCAATGGATGGCTTTCAGCGCAGCACCAAACCTGCTTGAGCGGTTGAAGCCGCTGCGGTCTCACGCGGCCTTAACCGATCAAAGTCACGGCCGCGCCATCATCTGCATTTCAGGACCCAAATTGCGCGAAACATTGCGCAAGGGCGCGACGCTTGATTTGCACGCGTTTGCGGCGGGACAGGCCGCCGTGACTGTGATTTCGCACATCAGCGCGTTGATATGGCGCGAAGCCGATCAGGATTTTATCATTGCCATTCCGCGCTCTTTTGCCGGAAGCTTTTGGCACTGGCTTGAAACATCGGCAGCGGAATTCGGGCTGCAAGTAGAGTCCGGAAAGCAAGTAGAGCCGGCAAAGCAAACGGAAGCCTGAAAGCCTGAAAGCCTGAAAGCCTGTGGAATAGTCGGCGCGTCCACGCTATACAACGCCATGCGCATCAATGATTGGCTCACAATAGAGGAAGCAGACCTCGACGAAAAGTTCATCCGCGCCTCCGGGCCGGGCGGACAAAACGTCAATAAACTCGAAACTGCAGTGCAATTGCGCTTCAATGCCGCCTATTGCCCCCAATTGCCAGAGGCGGCGCGCGCCCGCTTGCTCAAGCTTGCAGGCAGCAAGCTGTCCAAAGATGGCGCAATCACCATCAGCGCCCAACGCTTTCGCACCCAAGACCGAAACCGGTCCGACGCGCGCGAACGCTTGAAGGAGTTGATCTTGAAAGCGCTGGTGCCGCCGCCCCCGCCGCGCAAAATCACCAAGCCAACCTACGGCTCGCAGCTCCGCCGGTTAGAGGGCAAAAAGGTGCGCGGCAACGTCAAGGCCATGCGCAATACCAGGCCGGACGAGGACTAGGGTCACTTCACTCTGAGCGGGCCCGGCAAGGCTTTTTCCGCCTCAGCCATCAAGCGCTCTTCATGGTGCTTTAAAAACCACACCATACCCACCGCACCAATAATCGCCGCCGCCAATCCGATGTAGCCGATCGGGCCTTTTATGGCCTCAAAACTCTTGCCAAGGAAAAACGCGCCGAAGCCGAAAATGGCTGCCCAGATCACGCCGCCAGCCGCGTTGTAAGCCAGAAACTTTTCCCAGTGATAGTGGTTTGCGCCCGCAAGCAAAGCCGCAAAGGTGCGCAACAGCGCGGCGAACCGCCCGAAGAACACAATCGCCCCGCCAAATTTCTGAAACAGATATTGCCCCAGCTTAAGCCGCTGCTCGGTGAGGTTCACGCGCGGGCCATATTTAACCAGCAATGGCAGGCCAAGCCGACGCCCGACCCAATAGCCAATATTGTCGCCGATGATTGCGCCAGCTGCTGCGGCCAAGACGATCCAATAGATGGAAACCCTGCCGCTGGCCCCGGCATAAAGCGCAGCCGAAACCACAATTGTTTCCCCCGGCAGCGGTATTCCGGCGCTTTCCAGCATCACGATGAAGAATACTGCCCACGGTCCGTAATTGACGATGAGATCATGCAGCGCCGGATGATGCAAAAATTCCAACATGTGTCCAAAAGCTCCCTGCCCGCGCCCGGACAACCGGGCATCGGCGTATCGCCTTTGATTACCATGAATCGCGGCGTTTTAACGGCGCATTTCAACGCTCAAGCGTTGCTAACACCGGCTCGAGCGCAAAAACATCCAGTTTTAGCGCAACCCGCTCATCAAGCGTGGCCTGCACCAAGGCACGAATATGCAAAATCGAGTCTTCGACTGCCTCTTTGGAGTCCTGAATGCAAACCAGAAAGCATTGGCCAAAGCGGAACACATCGCCCAGCGGCTGCAAGGCCGTGCACACAGCGTTGAAGGGCGTCGGGACATTCGCCAAAAGCCCGGTTGCTTCCTTGTCTATGTCAATCCGCACCATCAAAACCGCGCATTCCATCGCCCCGCACATGGACTTGAGCCGGTGAAGTCCGGCAATAAGCTGATCCCGCTGCGATGGTTGCGCAGCCAAGCCGCCATCTGCCAACTTCTCGTAGGGCGAAGCGTGGCCACATGCCGAGCACGCGTAAACCGAAACCGCGCGAGCGGGGGTGTTACATTTCAAGCACTGTCGCAGCCCCGCGACAGCCGCTCCGCCGCAGTGGGGACAGCCCATGCGCAACGTGAGTTCAGGCGAATGGCACCGCGCGCAAACCTTTTCTCTGCTGTGCAAGCTGCCATGGCCCGGCGCAGGCGCCGCCTTGCCACTATGCCGTGGCAGGCTTGTTGTTTGCGCGTGCAGCGCAGCCGAATCATACCAAACAGTCATTTTAAAACTCAAACGGCTTTGGCAGGTGCAGCGCCGGGGCTGATCCTGCCGTGTTTAAACATGAGCCGATTGAAACAGATGCGCGTTAAAGCCCGTTCTGCAATTTATTTAAACTGTTAAAGTGAATGCTCATAAAGTTTGAAGGCCAATGCGAAATCTCGCGTTGCAACCCCTCACACTTTAGATCAAGCCCAGCCCTTTGAGGCTGGCGTGGCCATTGCGGCCAACAATAATGTGATCATGAATTGCGATGCCCATCGGCCGGCCAATGGCGATCAAATCCAGCGTCATTTTGACGTCAGCCGTTGAGGGGGTCGGGTCGCCCGAGGGGTGATTATGCACCAAAACCACCGCACTCGCCGACAGTTCCAGCGCGCGCCGCATGACCTCGCGCGGGTAAACCGGTGTGTGATCCACAGTGCCCCTACCCTGCACCTCATCAAGAATGAGGCCATTTTTCTTGTCTAGAAACAAACAGCGAAATGACTCGCGGTCATCAAACGCCATCGCTGCGCGGCAATAATCAATCACCTCGCTCCAAGAGCCCAAAGACTTGCGCTCTGTGATTCGCCGCTTGGTAACGCGCTTTACAGCCGCCTCCACCAGTTTCAGGTCTGTTGCGACGCTTTCACCGATGCCAGAAACCTCCGTCAAGCGCTCCAGCGGCGCGCCGATCACCTCTGCAAAAGAACCAAAGCGCTGGATCAGGTCTTTCGCCATCTTCTTGGTGTCGCGCCGTGGCACCGAGCGAAACAGGAACATCTCCAACAATTCATAGTCGGGAAAAGCGTCCGCGCCATGTTTGGTAAAGCGCTCGCGCAGGCGCTGACGATGTCCCAGAAAATGCGGAGCCTCGGAAAATCCGCCTGCCGGTTTGTTTGAACTCATGTCCCGCCTACGTCCACGTAGGGTGGCTGGTTCATGCCTTTGGGCGAAAGTGTAAAAATCTCAACGCCGGTTTCGGTCACGCCGACGCTGTGCTCAAACTGCGCAGAAAGTGAACGGTCCCGCGTTACAGCGGTCCAGCCGTCACCCAAAATTTTCACTTGTGGACGGCCGAGGTTTATCATCGGCTCGATGGTAAAAATCATGCCCGCCTTTAGTTTCACGCCCTCGCCCTTGCGGCCATAGTGCAGAATGTTGGGCTCATCATGAAACAATTGGCCCAAACCGTGGCCGCAGAAATCCCGCACCACTGAGCAACGCTCACCTTCGGCAAAAACCTGAATAGCCGCACCAATGTCACCGGTTGTTGCGCCGGGTTTCACCGCAGCGATGCCGAGCATCAAGGCCTCGTAGGTCACTTCTACCAGGCGCGCAGCGCGGCGCGGAACTTCGCCCACCAGATACATCCGGCTGGAATCGCCGTGCCAACCGTCAACAATCAGCGTGATGTCGAGGTTGATAATATCGCCCTCGCGCAATGGCTTGGCATCGGGAATGCCGTGGCACACCACATGGTTGATGGATGTACACACCGAGTGGCGGAAGCCGCGATAGCCCAGCGTGGCCGGATAGGCCTTGTGATCCATCGCAAATTCAAACGCGATTTTGTCGATTTGTGCGGTGGTGACGCCCGGCTTGACCACATCGACCATAACGTCCAGCGCTTCTGCGGTAAGACGCCCGGCCTTGCGCATAGCGGCAAAGCCTTCCGGCCCGTGAATTTTGATTACACCGCTTTTGCGCGCCGGCATTGCGGCAGCATCTATATAAGTCATTGAGGGGTCCGATTAACGCTGTTTCCCTATTGTAAGCATAAATCGGTGCGGTTCAACATCACGTTGCAAATTCACCCGCCGGTTTTACCTCACTTCGCTATTGCAGCCGCCCGGCGCCGCGATTCGAGCGCCATCGCCAGCGCCAAAGCGGACCCGCCCGCGACAAACATGCTCAACACCCAGCCAAGGCTCTCCGCCACATGGGCAAAAAACAGTGTGTAAAGCTGGATGATGAAAAACGTCACGCCATAACCGGTGAGCATCCCGAACCGCAATTTGGTGCCAAAAAACACCAGCGCCACGTTCAACACCAGCCAAATGGCATTGAACAGCACCAGCTCTTCGGCAGGTGCCAGCGGGAAACTCATCATATCGCCGAAATTGCCAAACAGCGACAGGAGCCACAACGACATTTCAAGCATGAACAAACCCATGGAAATCCAGATTTTGGCAAAGCCGCGATAGCGCGCCAAAATTCCGGTCTCCGCCCGCATATGGCCCAAGCCAACCGCGCAAAACGCCAGCGCAGCGCCAAAAAACCGCAACGGGTAATTCATCCCGAACCAATACATGCTCCACCCGGACTCGTATCCGGTGCGCCCGCCAAACCACGAAAAGAACACCACGCCCGATAAAATCA
>JAYVYB010000191.1:0-2216 GCA_043784625.1 Methylovirgula sp. | reverse complement strand
GGCCAGAACATCGTCCTGAATTACAAGAGCGGGGCTAATTTGCAGCATTATGAGCTGCTTGGCAATGTCTGGGAATATGATGTGATCGAGGGGTTTTTGCGGATTTTGTGTCATAGTCAGGAGCTGATGAGCCCCCCGCCGAGACAAGATATAGCCTGCAGTGCCGTGATGACGGGTATAAAGACGGTGCAGGTTGCGATTGCGTGCGGCGACAGGCTGGCCTAACCGGACGCTTTGAAGCATGGTCTCCAGCTTGATGATGTCAACCCCACTCGGAATCCAGCTCTCGTCGCAGATGAACTCAGCAAATTCATTGCCAAGATGCACGTCATCTTCAAGAATACAGACATGGGCTGCATCTGAGTCCACAAGCAATTGGGCGGCCTGCCGGTGGCTTTCGAGACAAGCAATCTCGAATGGAGATAGCGGCGAAGATGTTTCGGGCAGGCGCGTGCCATCTACCGCGGCAAGCCGTTGAAACGGTAAGCCTTGCAACAGCGCGTCCATCCGAATGCGGCGCTCGTGATGTCGGTCAAGGTTGATATAAACAATATGCATTATAATAGGCTCGAAACGCTAAATGGCAGCGCTACGTCGCCTAGCATAGTCCTGCTGCATTTATAAAGGGCGTCTTTGGCCCCTACGCCCTAAAGAATGTGATTCTCGTCGAATTTTTCGATCGGAATACTGCGGAAAAACTCGATAGCCACACCTGAGTCAAACGATCGCATCACGCGGCCGGGTGTTTGCCCCACGGTGATAACCGAGCCGATTGGCGGCTTGGTATCAACATTGGCTGCCGCACCGGAAATCGATATGTCGATGATGCGACACGGCAATTGCGTGCCGTCTGCAAAGGTCATGGTGGAGCGGGTGTTGCGCGGCACGATACGCTCGTGGCGGCGGTCTTCGGCCATGCCCAGCTTTTCGCGGTTGAGCAGCCAGGTGAGCTGATCCGCCATTTTTTCGACTTTGACTTTCGGCAACGTGAACGAAACCGCAAAGCCGAATTTGGTATGGCGCACCACAATGCCGTCCAAACGCCCGATAATATCAATGTAAAGTATGACACGGGTGCCGATGGGCGGCAGTTCGCGCGCTTCCACGGCGATGCCGCTAATGGAAATATCGCGCGACGTGCAGGCAAATTCTGATTCATCCGGCAGCATGAAACGGCCGTGCAACAACACCGGCGCCCGAGCATGGCGACGCCGGTCTGTGCTTTTTTGCACGGTATTCATCAGCATTGAAAACTGCCTCATCACCAGCCGGCCAAAATAACCGGGCTGAACAACCTATGCTGGTGAGACTAAACAATCTCTTTTAACAAGATGTTACTTTGATTGTTTTATCGTCCACCTTCTACCACAGTTAAGCGCGGCGAAGGGTGGTTTTTAAACGGATGTCCAGTGTTGAGCGGCGTTCTGCGATCGTATAAGTGTGAACTATTGCGGTAATTTGTCTCGGCAATACTCATTTCCTGCAATTTTGCAGCCGATTCCATGATGCGATAACTCTTCAATTGGAACTTCCCGACCGGAATTAATCCAAGCCAGTCCGGAGCGCTGAGCGGCACGATTGCGCCCATCAGGCGTGAATGGGTGCGTCCGTGGTGGCGCAGCGGCAGCAGCAAGGCTTCCAGATCAAGGCTGCGACCATTGAGGCTGGCGCTCACACCCAGCAAAACCGGGACAGGGCCATCGCTGGTTGCTTGCAGCAAGCGGGTAATTTCTTCGTGGTCTTTTTCCTGCCAGAGATTGAGGAAAGACTTGAGCCGCAATTCTTGATCTACCAGCATACTTGTCCGCGATCCGGCAATCCGAAACGGGAAACCGGCCTCTGGATCATGATCCAGAATAAAGGTGTCCGCCAACAGCGCGCGAATAACGCCGGGATCAATATCCAAGCGCTCGGGCGCGGCGCGGCGGCCGCGTTGCACATTCCAATAGGCGAAGAGTTCTTTGGTGACGACTTGTTTCATAATGTATTACCCGACTGTTCAAACTTCGCGCAGGAATGTCCCGTTTTGAGACAGTCCAGACCAAAAATGCAGGTCTGACAGCAGAGTTGCAGGGTTTGTGCCGCCGCTGAGGCGGGGGGAGCGTGGGGCAACTGCGGGGAATAGTTAATAAGACCTTAGCGCCGTTAAGGTTAATTTTGCTTAGCAATTGTAAATTCAGGGGCGATGTGAGACTTTGAAATCGCTCCAAGACGCT
>JAYVYB010000190.1:0-16694 GCA_043784625.1 Methylovirgula sp. | reverse complement strand
CTGGCATAGGGCACATTTTCATAATCGGCCAACATCACTTGAAGGGACTTGATAATTTGGGGATATCTCGCGCCCAGCAAGCTGAGCGGCACAATGCGGTTTGGCAGCAACACCACCTTGCCGGAGACATCATCGATCTCAACCTCGCTGTCCCCGCCCAGCGCAAAAGTTCGCATATCGACGGCGCGCACCAGCGTGCGATGGCCGCCAACAAGCGCGCCTTCCGCCCGCAATCTCGGCCAGCCGTTTTCCAGCACCGCGACATCGGTTGTGGTGCCGCCAATGTCGGACACCACGAAATCACTTAAACCAGTCAGAAATTTGGAACCGATAACGCTCGCGGCGGGGCCCGACAGAACCGTTTCAATCGGGCGGCGCACAATCTTTGCCGCGCTGCTGAGGGTGCCATCGCCTTTGACGACTTTAAGCGGCGCGTCAATGCCCCGCGCTTGCAAAGCAAAGTGCACAGCGCTGATCAGCGCCACAATCCGCGATATGATGCGGGCATTAAGCGCAGCCGTAAGCGCGCGGCGCGGCGCATCGAGAGCATGAGCCAGATCAGACGAAATCGTCACCGGCTTACCGGTGAGCCCCTCGATAAGCTCGCGGGCGCGGTGTTCGTGCGCCGGATTGCGCACAGAATATTCGGCGGCGATGCAAAACGCTTCCACATGTGGCATCTGCGCGACAAAATCGATGATCGCGGCTTCATCCAGCGGGTTTTTGGCGCTGCCGCCGTAGGTGTGGCCTCCGGATGCCATCAGAATTTTTGTATCTGGAAAAGCTTTGGTTATCCCGGTGCGTTCCTGCATTTTGGCGTCAAAGCCGATGAGAATCACGCCGATGCTCGACCCGTGGCTTTCAACGATGGCATTGGTGGCCAAGGTGGTAGAAAGGCACACGAGGGCGATTTGCGCGCCGATTACAGCGGGATAAGCGTTGAACACGCCGGTTAGCGCATCTGCAACGCCAATGGCCAAATTGCCTTTGGTGGTGATTGCCTTGGCGGTGGCCAAGACTTTTCCGGCTTCCGTATCAACAAGGGCGGCATCCGTGTAGGTGCCGCCCGTGTCTATGCCTATGACCAATCTGGACATAATACCCTTCTTGAACGCCTCAGGAGCGCCGCGAGCCCGCCCTAAAGGGTAGCTGCCTCGGCGACGTTTGTTGTATCAATATTGCGGGAGAGACCCAGCGCCAACTTGTCGCGATCAAGCTCGCCTTCCCACCAGGACACAACAACAGTGGCAACACCATTGCCGATGATGTTTGTCAAAGCGCGGCATTCCGACATGAACTTGTCGATACCGAGCACAATGGCCATGCCGGGCACAAGTTCCGGCTTAACGGCGGCTAAGGTCGCGGCCAACGTGATAAAGCCGGATCCGGTAATGCCGCTTGCGCCCTTGGAGGTCAACATCGCCACGCCGAGCACAGTCAACTGTTCGCCCCATGACAGCGACACGCCCATCGCCTGCGCGATGAACAAGGTTGCCAAGGTCATGTAGATGTTAGTTCCGTCCAAATTGAACGAATAACCGGTTGGAACCACCAAACCGACTACAGACTTGGAGCAGCCGAGCTTTTCGAGCTTTTCCATCAAAGCAGGCAGCGCGCTTTCAGACGACGATGTGCCCAAAACGATGAGGAGCTCTTCTTTGATGTAGCGCACGAAGCTGAAAATATTGAACCCTGCGATGCGGGCAATAATGCCCAGCACAACGAACACAAATATTGCTGCCGTGGCATAGAAGGTCAAAATCAGGTAGCCGAGGCTGGTCAACGACTGCGGGCCATATTTGCCCACGGTGTAGCACATGGCACCAAAGGCGCCGATGGGTGCAGCCTTCATGATCAAATTGACCACGCCAAAAACCGCGTGAGACGCTTCATCAATGAAGCCCTTCACAACTTTGCCGCGATCACCGAGATACATGAGTGCAAAGCCAAACAGCACCGAAAACATCAGCACCTGCAAGATATCGCCTTTAGCGAAAGCGCCAACGACCGAATCAGGAATGATGTTCAAGAAGAAATCGACTGATTTGGTCTCGCCAGCCTGCTTGACATAGCTGGCCACCGCTGCCGCGTCCGGTGCTTTTCCGGCAAAGCCAGCGCCCGGTGCTGCAACATTACCGATGATCAGGCCAAGTGCCAAAGCGAAGGTGGAAACAATTTCGAAGTACAAAATCGCCTTGCCGCCAACGCGGCCGACCTTTTTAGCGTCGCCCACGCCGGCAATGCCTGAGACAACCGTGCAAAAAATGATCAGAGCGATCATCATTTTGATGAGTTTGACAAATCCATCACCCAGCGCCTTGATCCAGTCGCTGGTCGCAAAACCCGGATACATCCAACCGATGAGCGCGCCTAAAACCAGCGCGAACAGCACCTGTACATATAAAACTTTGTAAAATGGTTTGGCGTCGGCGCTTGTTGACGCCCCGCCGGTGGTGATGCTTGCCATGTTTCTCTCCCCTCAATCGCCCGTGACCGCCTCGTGATATGGGCGGTTTGTAGATAAACCATCTTATCCAAACAAAGCGCAGCGATGACAAGCGAAAAGACGTTATGTTTACAGCCGGGTTGCATTTCGTGCGGGAAAGAAAGCCGTTGCCCGTCGCGGTAGTAACAAGTCGTCCGCGGCAAATTGACAGTCGCGGATTGCACACCTATAACCAATGAACGTTGTTACAAGATTGGAAGCTCGGTGAAATTCCGGCACGGTTGCGCCACTGTAATTGGCTTTTTGGTTCATCCCTCAAGCTGAAAGTCAGACCTGCTTGTAGTCCGGCACATCTCAAACGGGACGCTTAATCCCACGGAGCCTTGATAATGACATCTGCTATTCTCGCCGCCTCAAAACAGCCTGTTGCCATTCCTTTGAAAGACCTGCTGCCTTGGGCGGTTTTTGCGGGCCTGCTGCTGATGTTGGCAATTTACTTCGTTGGTGCCGAACAAGGCGCAACGTCGATGGTCGAAGGCTCAACAGTGCACGAGTTTTTGCACGATGGCCGCCATCTGTTGGGCTTCCCCTGCCACTAAGGGGTTGTTTGCATGATCGGAAAAATACTTTTACGCGGGATGCTCGCCGGGCTTCTCGCTGGAATTCTGTGCTTCTGCTTCCTCAAAACTTTTGGTGAAGGCCCGGTTGATCGTGCCATAGCCTTTGAAACGCAGATGGAAGCCGCCAAGGCACAGTCTGATGCCTCCAGAACCGCTGACGCCCCCAAACCCGCGCCAATGGTGATGCCGGAGCCAGAGCTGGTAAGCCGCGCGACACAATCCGGCTTGGGCTTGTTCACCGGTGTGGTGGTTTACGCCAGTGCATTTGGCGGTCTTTTCGCGCTCGGTTTTGCATTTTTGTACCGGCGCTGGGGCAATTTGAGCGCTCAAGCAACTGCGCTCCTGCTAGCCATTGGCGGATTTGTAGCGGTTTATGTGGTTCCAAGCCTGAAATATCCGGCAAACCCGCCGTCGGTTGGCGAGGCTGAGACCATAAAAATCCGCACGACGTTGTATTTTGCGATGATCGTTATCTCTCTCATAAGTTTGTTTGGTGCGGCTTTGTTGCGCAACCGCCTGCAGCCGCGTCTGGGCCTGTGGAACGCGGCCATCCTTGCCGGATTGGCCTATATTGTGGCGATGTTGGTGGTGGGAATGGCGACACCCAGCGTCAATGAAGTCCCAGAAGGTTTTCCGGCCAACGTGTTGTGGCAATTTAGGGTGGCCTCTTTTGGCGCACAAATGCTGATGTGGCTGGCGATTGGCCTGATTTTTGGTGGGCTCACACAGCGCGCCGAGCGTCTCGCCGCCGAACCAGCCAAGCTGAAAGCGGCGTAACTTCGGCGTTCAACCACAACCGGAAGCGTCATGACTCTCAGGCTTCACCTTATTTGCCACGCGCCCGGTGCAGCCAATCGCGCCCAAATATTTCGCGCGGATGAGCCGCTTGATGCGATTGGCCTAAAAAAGCTGGCGTGCGTGGTTGGCCCCTCAGTGTCCGACGCCCGCGTTTTGTGCAGTCCGGCATTGCAGGCCGTGCAAACCGCAGATGCCCTTGGTTTTGATGCGCTTCCAGAACCGCTTTTACGCGACTGCGACTATGGCCGCTGGGCAGGCCTCAGCCTCGATTATGTTTATGCGCAGCACCCTGAACACATTGCGCAATGGCTTCAAGACCCGGCGGCGGCACCGCATGGCGGCGAATCAATTGTCGATTTAATTTCGCGCGCCGGAGGCTGGCTTGGCGCGCTCCAGTACAGTGAGACTCAAGACAAAAAGCACGACATTATCGCCATTACCCACGCCTCGGTCATTCGCGCCGCCGTTGTCTTCGCGCTCGGCGCTCCAGCATCAGCATTTTGGCGCATCGATGTCGCGCCGCTTTCGCTCACACGTTTAAGCGGCCACCAGATGCGCTGGAACCTTAGCTCGTTGGGTGATTTGCCGCGCAAGTCAACGCGCGCATGAAATTAAATTGCTTGATTGCAGCGGCGCTGTTTGTGTGTGCGACCAGTGCGCCAGTTTCGGCGCATCATAGCGAAATCCGGCATAATGGCGGGCCGGACGGCGTGGTCATCCCCTATGTAACACATGGTCAGATGGCGGTTTTGGCGACTTACCGCAGCGATATTCTCGCGCTTGCAGACAGCCAAGTGCCCACCACGCGGGAGATGCGCCGCCTGCAAGGCTATATCAACATACAATATAGCGCCTGTCTGTGGGGCCTGATGCCGGGCACCATCACTGATGAAGCCAGCCCGTTCAATGAATGCGCGCATGCCTATTTAGCCGCGACACGGGCGCTGCTGTTGCAATTGCAAAGTCAGGTGGCGCTGCGCCCCGCCGTAACCCGGCTGGTCACACAAATCGAACGTGAGATGTTAGACGCAAATGCCTCGCTCGCGCTGTGTGTGCATAGCGACGAGAGTTTCAACACCAGCGACGTGATCCAGCCCGCGTGGGCGGATGTGCCGGCGCACATGCCAAGTTTGCTGGCGATAGCGGGCGGTTTTCTCGCAATTTGCGGACTTATCCTGCTGGTGGTGCGGCGCAAGCGGGCCTGACAAAATCCTGTCAAACGGCTGTCACTCCCATGGTTGAAAACCCGAGGGCGTTTGTATTTCGCCCATAAGGAACCTCCCATGTTGAAAATCTCAGCTCTCACTGCCTGCGTATCCGCGCTGGCGCTGCTCGCCACCTCTGCCACCGCCGCCGACATGCCCGCCATTGGCGCATGGAACGCGGGCGCTCAAAAAGTTGCCGAAGGCTCTCCGCTTGCCACCAGCGCGCTGGCGTTTATCAAAGCGCAAGCCGCCAAGATTGGCAATGAAAGCCTGCGCAAGGCCACCGAAGATGCAGCCTTCAATGCCGATACCTGCATCATGCACCGCGCTAATTTGGACGAAGCCAAAAAGCAGGCGATCATTGATAAGTTGAAAGCCGAAGGTCTGATCGACGAGGCTGATGCCGCGCGTATTCCCGGCGGCCTGATGGCTGGCATTTTCCCGCCGGTTCGTGACGACGGCACCGCCTGCCCGAAACTGCCACAGCCGTTTCTTGCCGCGCCCGGCAGCGTGTTTGGTGACCACCATTCGCAGCCCGGCGGCTTGGCCGAACATGTTTCGGTCAACCTGACCTCGTCGCTTAATCTGGCGGAAACCTACCGCAAGGTTTACGGTACGCTGGACGCCGCCGGAAACCCCGTCGTTTTCGCGGGCAAGACCGGTGAAGTGTCCGATGCGGCATTTTTCATCGATCAGGACATCGCGATTGCCGCTCCAATCTGGCATGACTGGGCCAAAGCGATCGTGTTTCAGTGGAATGCAGATGGCTCGGAATTTGCGCAGCTCAACTTTGGCGGCAATGGCAAGACCGATATGTGGGGCGCGGCCGGCTCAACCAAAACCGGCAGCCACCATGTCATTGGCTTGGCGGAGGCCATTGCCCGTAATTTGCCTGCGGCAGAAGTCATCACTCACGCCGCGGCGCATAGTGCTCCGGTTGCAGGCGCTGAACAGAATGTAGTGAACTGGATCCGCGCCGCATCGATTATGGCGGGCGTTGACCCTGTGGCCAAAGGCTATTTGAAGATGGACGCCCTGAACCATTTGCGCGTGGCCCCGCAACGCAAAGGCGGCAGCATCGATATTCAAGCCAGCCTGCCAAACCAGCCGAACTTGATGTATGAATACGTGATGCACAACCTGTCCGATGCGGATTATACCTACACCGGCGCTGCGACCATCCAATCCGAACTGTTGCTGCGGCTGGCCGCATCTAAGTTTGGTTATGATCCTGCCGACGCCACCAAATACAACACCCAATATCGCAATGTTGTGCTGAGCCATTTGGGGTCCGAGCGGGTGATGATCCTCTATGTCACCGGTGGGCAGGACGCTGTCGAGAAGGAATTGACCAAGCTGAAAGCTGCAAAGCTGATCTGATAGCTTAAAAACCTCTCCCCGCAGCATCACATATGTTGCGGGGGGCGCTCCTAAACTACCTCAAGGCGCTGAGGCTCAAGCGGTCTGCCATTGCGCTTCGACGATGCGAATTAGACTGACAAATCCGGTATCTTGATCCATTTTCAGGCCGAGTTCGAGCGTTCCGGCAACGTGGATAAGCTGAGACGGGCTCATTGCCTGCGCCGATTGTGACAGGTAAACCACAACAATATCAGCCGGCCATTCCGCGCCGGACGAGCAAAACGGGCAAACCGACATTGGCAACCGCGTGAGCACAAAGAAATTGCTTTCCGGCTTTAAAGGCGGTGCCATATAACCGCGCATGGTCACCGGCAGCCCGCGTAAGGATTCGAGCTTGGCCGATAATTTTAACGCTTGCGGGCCGGTTTCATAAAGCTGGGCAAAGTTCAAGGCGCTTGCCTCCTGCGCCAAAGCCACATCGGCAAAAGCCGAAATGGCGATCAGGTTACAAAAAGCGCGGCGGGATAGGACTGGCATTGGGGTTCACTTTTGAGAAAGTGAAAAGCTATCGCTGGGAGGTGACACCTCTAAGACAGTTTACGCAGCCTGTGGTTTTAAAAAAAGGCTTCAAATGCCTTGTCAAAACCATGCTCAATTCCGATCAAGTTGGGGATTTTGCGCATTTTGCCAGATTACCTAGTGGCTAAAACCGGATTTCGCATTACATAGAGAGAAGCTTGTTCTCTTTTTGGTCTGATTCATGTCCGCATCCAAATCCTCTGCCCGCCCGGCCCTGTCCAACGCTGCCGGTTCTGAAGCTGATCCCGCCGAACACCTGTTCAAGGCGATAGAGGGCGGCCGCGTTGACATGCGCTACCTCACAGTGCGCGGCGCGCGCGAGCACAACCTCAAAAACATTGACCTGACCATTCCACGCGACAAGCTGGTGGTGTTCACCGGGCTTTCCGGCTCGGGCAAAAGCTCTTTGGCGTTTGACACCATCTATGCCGAAGGCCAGCGCCGTTATGTGGAAAGCCTCTCCGCCTATGCGCGTCAATTCTTGGAAATGATGCAAAAACCGGACGTTGACCAGATCGACGGCCTCTCTCCTGCCATTTCGATTGAGCAAAAAACCACATCGAAAAATCCGCGCTCGACGGTTGGCACCGTCACCGAAATTCAGGATTACATGCGCCTGTTGTGGGCGCGGGTGGGCATTCCCTATTCGCCCGCCACCGGCCTGCCGATTGAATCGCAAACCATCAGCCAGATGGTGGACCGGGTTTTGGCTTTGCCGGAAAAAACACGGTTGTTTTTGCTCGCGCCGGTCATTCGCGGGCGGAAGGGCGAATACCGCAAGGAAATTGCTGAATTCCAGAAGAAAGGTTTTCAGCGCCTGCGCATTGATGGCGAATATTACCCCATTGATGAGGCCCCTAACCTCGATAAAAAGCTCAAGCATGACATCGACGTGGTGGTTGACCGCGTTGTTGTGCGGGCAGACATGGCCTCGCGTTTGGCGGAAAGCTTTGAGGCGGCGCTGGATTTGGCCGATGGCATCGCCATCATGGAATACACCGACGAAAAGGACGAGAGCGGCGCGCCGAAGCGCATCCTGTTCAGCAGCAAGTTCGCCTGTCCGGTTTCGGGCTTTACCATTGCCGAGATCGAACCGCGGCTGTTTTCATTTAACAACCCGTTCGGGGCCTGCCCCAAATGCGTCGGCATCGGCACGGAGATGAAAATCGACGCCGATTTGATCGTCCCCGATCAAAAGCTCACGCTGAAAAAGGGGGCCATTGCACCCTGGGCCAAAAGCACCTCGCATTTTTACGCGCAGACACTGGAATCCTTGGCAAAACACTACGGGTTCAAGCTGACCACGCCGTGGAACGAGCTTGATGAGGGCGTCCGCCAAGTCATTCTTTATGGCTCAAATATCGAGCCGATCACGATGTCCTATGCCGACGGCACCCGCTCCTATGAGGTGAAGAAGCCTTTCGAAGGCCTTGTGCGCAATTTGGAACGCCGATTTGCCGAAACCGAAAGCGATTGGGCGCGTGAGGAAATCAGCCGCTATATGACGGCGACGCCCTGCACCGCCTGTGCCGGATTTCGTTTGAAACCGGAAGCTTTGGCAGTGAAAATTGCCGGATCGCACATTGGCCACGCCTCGGAGCTGTCGGTGCGCCATGCGGTGAAATGGTTCACAGATTTGCCGCAGCGGCTCACCGCCAAACAAAATGAAATTGCCTCGCGCATCCTCAAGGAAATTCGTGATCGCCTCACCTTCCTGCTTGATGTGGGGTTGGATTATCTCACTTTAGCGCGCAATTCCGGCACGCTGTCGGGTGGAGAAAGTCAGCGCATCCGGCTGGCCAGCCAGATCGGCTCCGGCCTGACCGGCGTTTTATATGTGTTAGATGAGCCGAGCATCGGGCTGCATCAGCGCGACAACGCCCGTCTGCTGGAAACACTGCGCCGCTTGCGCGACCTCGGCAACACCGTGATCGTGGTCGAGCACGACGAGGACGCCATTCTCACCGCGGATTATGTGGTGGATATCGGCCCCGGTGCCGGCATTCATGGCGGCGAAATCATTGCGCAGGGCACACCGGCGCAGGTTTTGGCCAACCCGAATTCGCTCACCGGTGACTATCTCACCGGGCGGCGCGAGGTGGCTGTGCCACGGGCGCGGCGCAAATATGACAAGAAGCGCGTTCTAAAAATTCTCAACGCGCGCGGCAACAACCTTAAAAACGTCTCGACGGAAATTCCGCTGGGACTGTTTACCTGTATCACCGGCGTATCGGGGGGCGGCAAAAGCACTCTGATTATCGACACGCTGTATAAAAGTCTGGCGCGGCAATTGAACGGCGCATCAGATCCGCCATCGCCGCATGATGGCATCGAGGGTTTGGAATTTATCGACAAGATTATCGATATTGACCAATCGCCCATTGGCCGCACGCCGCGATCGAATCCAGCCACCTACACCGGCGCTTTTACGCCGATGCGCGAATGGTTTGCCCAATTGCCGGAGGCCAAAGCGCGCGGCTATCAGCCGGGGCGGTTTTCGTTCAACGTCAAAGGCGGGCGTTGCGAAGCCTGCCAAGGCGATGGCGTTATCAAAATCGAAATGCACTTTTTGCCGGACGTATATGTCACCTGCGATGTGTGCAAGGGCAAGCGCTATGACCGCGAAACTTTGGAGGTCAAATACCGCGATAATTCCATCGCCGATGTTCTGGACATGACAGTGGAAGAAGCCGGGGTTCTGTTCAAGGCGGTGCCAAGCATCCGCGACAAAATGGAAACGCTCACCCGCGTCGGGCTTACCTATGTTAAAGTGGGGCAGCAGGCCACCACGCTTTCAGGCGGCGAGGCGCAGCGAGTCAAACTCTCGAAAGAACTTTCGCGCCGCTCAACAGGGCGTACGCTGTATATTCTGGATGAGCCCACAACCGGACTGCACTTTCATGATGTGAAAAAGCTGCTTGAAGTGCTGCACGAGCTGGTGGATCAGGGCAATTCGGTGGTGGTGATCGAGCATAATCTCGAAGTTATCAAAACCGCCGATTGGGTAATCGACCTCGGGCCCGAAGGCGGCGACGGCGGCGGTGAAATTGTAGCGCAGGGCACACCGGAAGACATCGTCAAGGTTGAGCGCAGCCATACCGGGCGGTTTTTGAAGGAAGTGCTGAAGCGCCGCCCGGCGAAAGCATAACGCCTTAACCCGTTTTTTAAAGCGCATGGCGGCAGATAAGTGGCTTGAAGGAAATTAAACCCTTCGGGTAAGCCCTGGCGCGCGGGAGCGTTTAGCCCATCCCAGACTACGATAATTCCATTTGAGCAAAGTGCCACATGCCGCTTTTGCGTAAAGTCAGCGTTTTATCGAAAATATTATTGCTTTCGCTTAAATAGAAACCTGCCCTAAATAGATAAAAATCAATGTTGACAGAAAGCAAAAAAATATAGTCTTGAAAAAGATGTCATTTAATATTTTGAAATTCTAGGGTTATGTTATGGGGCACAACAAAAAAATTTAACGGTATCAGGGGCAGCGGATTAAATGTTTAAAAAAGACATCCAAGCCATTGCGGAAATTGCCGTAGTTCCGACAATTCTCGAAGTTTTATGTGCCACAACCGGCATGGGACTTGCCGCCATCGCCCGCGTCACCCAAGGACGTTGGGTGGCTTGCAGCGTGCTCGATAACATCTCCTTTGGGCTAAGCGCGGGAAACGAGATGGACGTTACCACCACCATTTGCAGTGAAGTTCGCGATAATCTTGAACCGGTGATCATCAGTGACGCAACAACGGACAGTGTCTATTCCCGCCACGCCGCGCCGGGTGCCTATAACTTTAAAAGCTATATTGCTGTTCCGATTATACTGGTGGACGGCGGGTTTTTCGGCACGTTATGCGCCATTGATCGCAAGCCGGTTGATTTAAACAAGCCTGAAATTCTTGGCATGTTCAAATTGTTTGCCCAGCTTATTGCATTCCATCTTGACGCGCATGACCGGTTGGATGCCAGCGCGGCAAGCTTGAACAAAAGTCAGGGAGACCTCAATACCAGCGCCAAAAACCTGAGCGATAGCGAGATCAACCTGTTTGACGAGCGCGCCGCCTCTGATTAGCGTGAGCAATTTATTGCAGTTTTGGGACATGATTTGCGCAATCCCTTGGCCTCGATTGAATCCGGCGTGCGGCTGTTGCGGCGCATCGGCATGGATGACAAAGCTAAAATGATCATCACCCAGATGAGCAAGAGCGTGGCACGCATGACCGAGCTGGTGAATAATGTGGTGGATTTTGCCCGCGCCAAGCTTGGCGGCGGCATACCCCTCGCGGCGGACTCAGATGTGAGGCTGCAAGACATGCTTCAGCAAGTCGTTGCCGAACTACAAAGCGCCTGGCCGGAACGCGAAATTGAAACAGACTTTGCCATTGCCCGCAGCGTGGACTGCGATCCTCACCGCGTGGCACAGTTGCTGTCAAATTTGGTGGGCAATGCTGTGACCCATGGCAGCAGCGAATCGCCTATCCGGATTCGCGCGGCAACAGAGGGCTCTGTGTTCAATCTTTCGGTGACCAATGGCGGCGCGGCTATTGCGCCAGAAACGTTGCGGAGTTTGTTCAAGCCGTTTTTCCGCTCGACCGCGCGCCCCGGCAACCAAGGCTTGGGGCTTGGGCTTTACATCGCCTCGAAAATTGCCTCGGCCCACCACGGCACGATTCAGGTTTCGTCGTCTGCAGATGAAACCCGATTTCTATTCAGCATGCCTTTGACGCAGGTAACTCTAGGGCTTGGTGGACTTGCTGACTTGGCCCCAACGCGGCTCTGATTCGAGAATTGGTTGGGTCATCACCCTCGCTGATATGTGTGCCGCTGAGCATTATTTTCCCGTCGCGCGGAGTGTGACGCATTCGGCTTTGCCGCTGTGGGAGCAGTTTCCTTGAAAAGCACAGTTTTGGCCGATTTTTTGGCCATTTGGCCTGCTTTTGGCCGACTTGTAAAATTTCAGGCCAAAAACTGGCCAGACCAACCCTATGATATCACGCTTGAAATTTTATCTTGGCCGATTTGTGCCACCTTTGGCCGCCATGATTTACGGCTGATTTTTAGCTTTTATTCGCAATTTTGCGACGGGTGCAGCACTTCGCGGCATTCGTTGGAGGTGAACCGTTACCCGCGATCCACTTTTCGGGCATCACGCATTTGTTTGCGGCAGATTCGTGCTGCGCTGCACAATAAACGCCCTGCTCTGCCTACATTTTATGACAGAACTGTGAAATTGATATGCGTTTTATGACGATGTTATTAAAACGAAATCCCGTTTAAAGCGCTTTTAATCGCCTGGAATTCCCGTATTTCTGCCGCAATGCCGCCATAATTGGGAATTTCCTAATGAAATATGAATATTGATATGCTTTTTACGCATAGCTGCACCGCAACATAAACGCTACTGCTTTGGTCTAAGTTGGGGCATAACCATTCTCGTCAAAGGGAAACAAGACGCTTTGCAGAAACAAGGCAGCACGGGGGCCACCCCGCTTAACACAGGAGTAAATACAATGACTTTTACAAGCATTGCACAGAAGTTTGAAACTTGGCGCCGCTACCGCGCATCGGTGCGCGAATTGGCACAGCTTTCAGACCGCGAACTGAACGATCTCGGTATCTTCCGTTCTGATATCGAATTTGTAGCGCGCGGTGCCGCTAAAGCCTGAGCCTTCAAGGTTCGGCCAACATGTCTTTCCGGGCGATCTGCCCATATCTAACACACTGGAGTCTATCATGATTTTTTCTTCTCTCTCTACCAAAGTTGCCGTTTGGCGTCGTTATCGCACCACAGTGCGCGAGCTTCACGCATTGTCCGATTACGACTTGCAGGATCTCGGCATTGGCCGTGGTGACATTGAAAATGTCGCACGTGCAGCTGCAATAGCTTAAAGTTAAGGCGCGGAAGGTTCGAGAACGTTCCTCCCCGGACACTCCCTCCGCTCCCCAAAACGCCCGCCGGTCCTCCCCCGGCGGGCGTTTTATTGTCCAGCGGCAGCAAAATGGCAAGCGTTTCGGCTCCAGGCCTAAGCTCTTTCTGCTACACATTGCGTATTTGTAATGGATTGCGCGGCTGCGCTCATTGCGCCTTCCAGCGCGGGCATTTATGGTCAGCGCGATGAAAAGTTCTCAGATAAACCCTGTTCACGTTATTGGTGGCGGCCTCGCCGGATCCGAAGCGACCTGGCAATTGGTCAGCGCCGGTGTTCCTGTCATTTTGCATGAAATGCGGCCGGTTCGCGGTACGGATGCGCATTTAAGCGACGATTTGGCCGAGCTTGTTTGTTCAAACTCGTTTCGCTCCGATGATTCGAACGCCAATGCTGTCGGGCAAATTCATTACGAAATGCGTCAGCTCAATTCGCTCATAATGCAATGCGCCGACGCGCATCAGGTTCCGGCTGGCGGCGCCCTTGCGGTAGATCGTGTTGGATTTTCTCAAAAAGTCACTCACATATTGCAAAATCACCCGCTTGTGACCATTGCCCGCGAGGAAATCGCCGGTTTGCCACCTGCGGACTGGGACAATGTCATCATTGCCACGGGCCCATTGACCTCGCCTGCTCTGGCCGAGGGAATTCGTAGCGTGACCGGCGAAGATGCCCTCGCCTTTTTTGATGCCATCGCGCCGATTCTCCATCGCGACTCTATTGATATGGAAAAGGCGTGGTTTCAGTCCCGCTATGACAAGGCCGGCCCTGGCGGCAATGGTGCCGATTATATCAATTGCCCCCTCGATAAGGATCAATATTCCGCGTTCATCGAGGCCCTGATTGCCGGTGAAAAAACCAGCTTTAAAGAATGGGAATCGACCCCCTATTTCGATGGATGTTTGCCCATCGAGGTGATGGCAGAGCGTGGAGCTGAAACTTTACGCCATGGGCCGATGAAGCCTATGGGCCTGACAAATGCGCATAATCCGACGGTGAAAGCCTATGCGGTGGTTCAGCTCAGGCAAGATAACGCATTGGGAACGCTCTATAATATGGTGGGCTTCCAGACAAAGCTGAAGTACGCCGATCAAGTACGGATTTTTAAAACCATTCCCGGGCTTGAAAATGCAGAATTTGCGCGGCTGGGCGGCCTGCATCGCAACACGTTTTTGAACTCGCCGTTGGTTCTCGATAGCCGCCTTCGGCTAAAGGCTCGTCCGTCTTTGAGATTTGCCGGGCAAATCACGGGGTGTGAAGGCTATGTGGAAAGCGCGGCCGTTGGCCTGATTGCCGGTCGGCTTTCGGCCTCCGAGCGGCTTGGTGTTGATCTTGCCGTGCCTCCGGAACGCACTGCGCTTGGCGCACTTCTGAACCACATTACCGGCGGACATTTGGTAACCATCGATGCTGGCCCGCGTTCTTTCCAACCGATGAATATTAATTTCGGCTTGTTCCCTCCGTTGGAAGAAGCGCCAAAGGCCCCTGAAGGAAAGCGGTTACGTGGCCATGATAAAATTGTCGCCAAGCGTCACGCTTTAACGGCGCGGGCCAAAGCCGAGCTTGAGCTGTGGAAATCAGCTTCGCCTTGGCATTTTGGTGGCTGATGATTTTGATCGAGCGCTATATTTTTCGGACAACGCTCGGCGCATTTCTGGCGGCGCTTTTCGGGCTGACCGGCATTATATGGATCACTCAGGCTTTGCGGGAGGTTGATCTGCTGACCACCAAGGGTCAGACGCTGTGGATTTTTTTCGGGATCACCGGGCTTGGTATTCCAATTTTGCTCATGGTTATTGCGCCAATCGCATTGTTTATGGCCGTGATCTATGTGCTGAACAGACTTAATGGCGACAGCGAACTTGTGGTTTTGAGCGCCTCTGGCTTTTCGCCGGGGCTATTGTTACGGCCGTTCATATTGCTTGCCATTCTCGTAAGCCTGTTTATCGCCAGCATGACCCTTATCGTGATGCCATGGAGCTTTACCGTTCAAAAAGACCTGGTCACGCGGGTTCGCACGGATTTTCTCACCCGAATTGTTGAAGCGGGGCAATTTATATCCCTTACTGACGGATTTTTGTTTCACTATCGCGAGCGCGGGCCCAATGGTGAATTGATGGGTGTCTTCATGCAAGACCGCCGCGACCCGACAAAAATTGCGGTTTATCTGGCTGAAGTCGGTAAGACCGTCGATCTGAACGGGCAAAATTACCTGATTATGGAAAAAGGAAGTATCCAGCGTCAGGACCCCGGCGCGACTGACGCGGCGATTGTGACTTTTGATCGTTACGCGATCGATCTATCGCAATTTGCTCCAAACTCCGGCACCGCAAACTTTGTTCCGCGTGAACGCAAAACGCGTGAATTGGTCAATGCCGACCTCACTGTGCCCGCGTTGGCAGCGCAGGCGGGGCGCATTCGGGCAGAACTGCAAGATCGCTTCATAAATCCGCTTTATGCGCTGGCGTTTTCACTCATTGCCTTCGTCGGGCTCGGCCAGGCGCGCACAACGCGGCAAGGTCGCGGCGCAGCGATTGTGCTGAGCGTTGCCGCGCTGATAGGTGTGCGCCTTTTGGGTGCAGCAGCTTCAACTCTCATGCTTCGGGAGGCTTACGGCATCGGCTTGGCATATGCCGTTCCGGTTTTGACGATTGTCGCGGCGTGCGCCTATTTGTTTTGGCCAAACAAAACTCAAGTCCTACGCATCTCAGAGGCTGGGTCATCATGATTGGTCTTTCACCATGATTGGCAAAACGCTGGGGATATACATAGGGTCGCGTTTTGCGAAGGCCTGTTTTGTCGCTTTCGCGACCATATTCACGTTGGTTTATATCATCGACCTCGTCGAACTTTTGCGCCGGTCCGGAGAAACCACGAAGGCAAGCGCCAGTTTCTTGGCATTTTTATCGCTGATACGGGTTCCTGCCATTGTTGAACAAGTTCTGCCATTTGTAATTCTGATTGGCGCTATGGCGGCATTCTTAAATTTAACCCGGAAGCTGGAATTGGTCGTGGCGCGGGCCTCCGGCGTTTCAGTTTGGCAGTTTCTGTTTCCCCCGATTTTGGTCGCTCTTTTAATCGGTGTCTTTGCAACCACGGTTTATAATCCTGTGTCTGCATTGCTTAAAGAGCGCGCCGACCATATTGAAGCCGGACTTTTTGCCAAATTTTCACCTACCGGACCCGATACGAGTTTGTGGATCCGCCAGCGCAGTGGTGACGGTCAGGCGATTATCCGGGCCGAAAAAGCATCCGACTCCGGCCGAAAATTATCAAATGTCACGGCGTTTGTATTTGACCTCAAAGGCGTCTTTCAAGAACGTATTGAAGCCACTGAAGCGCAGCTCAACCCCGGATTTTGGCTTTTGAGCGGGACCCGGGTATTGCGGGTCGGCGAGCCGCCCGAATCCGCCGGAAATTACAATTTGTCGACAAATTTAACTGCGGCACAGGTCACCCAAAGCTTTATTGCGCCTGATGCCGTCCCATTTTGGGAACTTCCGTCGCTTTCAGCCCGGATGCAGGAAGCTGGCCTTAACTCCACGCGGTATAGACTGCGCTTTGAGACGCTTCTTGCGCGTCCGCTTTTACTGGTGGCAATGGTTTTGGTAGCAGCGTCTTTTAGTTTGCGTTTTTTCAGAATGGGCGGTGTGTCGCGGATGGTTTCCGGTGGCGTTGCTGCGGGCTTCGTGCTTTATGTTGTCCAGAAGTTGGTTGGAGATTTGGGCGGAGCCGGTGTTCTAAACACCAGTTTGGCAGCTTG
>JAYVYB010000189.1:0-6986 GCA_043784625.1 Methylovirgula sp. | reverse complement strand
CCGAAAAACACCGTCTCGTGACCCAGCTCCAACCCGAATTCAGTTTTGTTAACAGCAACAAAGCGGATATCGGCGGCAATATCGGTTAGTGGAAATGCCCCGCCATCTTCAATGACAAATGCAAATTTAGAGGGTAGCTGCCAAAATAGCTCGTTGCGGACAATTTCAGCCTCCAGGGCTTTTCCCACCGGGCGGATATCCTGCAACGCCGCCGTATCCAGCCCCGCAATGGGGCTGATCAAAACGTTGCGGACTGACTCTGCTTCTTCGTTTAAATCCAATAGGTTAAGCGTCCGCAACGCGGTGATCAAAGCCGGATAAGTCGCCTGCGATACGCCGCGCAGCTGCAAGTTACCGCGCGCCGACAGGTTAATTTTGCCATTGCCGAACTGCCGGGCCAAACCAGCGATTTTCGTCGCCATATCCAGCGAAATAGCCCCGCCGGAGAGCCGCAACCGTACCAGCAGCCCGTCTCCGCTCATCATAGGCCGCAAGGCACCCGGACACCAGCCTTTGACGGAACCGTTGGTTTTAGTCTCGTTCAAGGCAGAATTTCCTCCGCCAAAACAGCCAAAACTGAATTCCTTCGCGACGTCCAAAGCCCGCGCTGTAGCGCTTCTTTGAACTTGTTTTCAATGGCTTGGCTGGCATCTAGGTTCGCTGTGCGCAAAAAATCTCGAACTTTACTATTGCCCAAAGTTGCATCGAAGAGGGCGTCAAATTGCGCATCATTGACCACTGCGGCCAGCGCCGCAAAATTGAATACGTTATCAACAGTCTCGGCAATTTCGCTTGCCCCGCGATAACCATGGCGCATTTGTCCAGCCAACCACACCGGATTTGTTGCGCGCGCCCGCAAAACCCGCGCCACTTCCTTTTGAAGCGTGCGCACCTTGGGCGAATTCAATGTATTATCAGTATGATAGATCGCAGGAGCCTTCCCTAATGATGCAGCTGCAGCCGCAAATCCCCCCTCATTTTGCGCGAAAGCGTCAGAATCCAGCACGTCTTGCCCCGCCATATCCTGAACATGGACGAAGGCGTCAGTTGCGGCCACGCGCGCCGCAAAGGCATCGGATTTAACGCCGTCCCCTGCCGTGCCATAGGCATAAGAGTTTGCGGCGATATAGGCATTACCCAGATCGTCGCGGGTCTGCCATGTTCCGCGGGCGAGCGTTTCACCCAAACCCAGGCCATAGGTGCCGGGAGCAGAACCAAAAATACGTTGATCTGTCAGATGCTTGGCCACCAATGGATTATCTTCCAGCGGTTCGTCGAGCGCGGCCACGGCCTTCACCGCTGCATCAAAAAGCGCGATCTGCATCGGGAAAACATCGCGAAACAAGCCTGAAATGCGCAAGGTTACATCCACCCGCGCCCGGCCCAGCAGCGCCAGCGGCAGGATTTCAAAACCATTTACCCGCGTCGATGCATCGTCCCATTTCGGTCTAACACCTAGAAAAGCAAAGGCTTGAGCCAGATCATCTCCCCCTGTGCGCATCGAAGTAGACGCCCAAAGATCCAAAAATACAGATTTCGGCCATTCTCCGTGCTCTTGGGCGTAGGTTTCAAGCACTTCCTGCGCAATAGCTTTTCCAATCTCCCACGCGGTACGTGACGGAATTGCGCGCGGGTCTATGGTGTAGAGATTGCGCCCGGTCGGCAAAACATCCATGCGCCCCTGCGATGGCGCACCCGCCGGGCCCGGAGCAACGAAACGGCCGGAAAGCGCTTTTAGAAGCCCGTTTTGCTCCTCATTTCCACAAGGTCCCTGGCCGAAGACATGCAAGCCATCACCGATGCGCATGTCTTTAATATCGCACAGCCAACCATCTAACGTGCTCAACGCTTCTGTGCCAGGTGCGGTATCCGCCGTGCCACTCTCTTCGAGCCAGCCCGAGTTTTGAGCTTTCGACATGATCAGGCCTGCCAGATGCTTGGCGCGGCGCGGGTCGAGGGTCTCGGCCTGCGCGTATTCATCCATTAGACCTTCGAGCTCGGCCAATGCGCCGTGAACGCCCGCCACCACCAGCGGCGGCGTCATATGTCCCAGAGTCACCGCTGCCAGCCGCCGCTTGGCTTGCGCCGCTTCGCCCGGATTGTTGACAATAAACGGATAGATGACCGGGGTGGGCCCTAACACAACTTCTGGAGCACACGTATCTGATAAGGCAACGGATTTTCCCGGCAACCATTCCAGAGTTCCATGCGCGCCAACATGCACCAGCACGTCAATCTGAGCTCGCAGCCACATATAAAAAGCGATATAGCTATGGCAGGGCGGCAGATTGGTATCGTGATAGTCGCCTTTACGCATTTTTGCGCGGCCGCGTTCAGGCTGAATACAAATGATCAGCTTGCCGCATTCAACAAAACGGAAACTGAAAAAGCCGTCCACGAGGGCCTCATCCTGAATTGGTTCACCCCAAGCCAGCGTGACATCCTGCTGGAAACTGAGCGGAAGCCGCGCGAAGGAATGAACATATTTGTTCAAGCTGAGGGTGGCGCGCCGTTCGCCATGAGTCAGCATGCGCATAAGTTCCGCTGCACTGGGAAGCGCCCCAGTCGTATATCCGGCCTTTTGGAGTGTCTGCACAATTTCCAGCACTGAATTCGGCGTATCCAAACCCACAGCATACCCAGTACGCCCGCCTTTTGAAGGATAGTCCGAAAGCACGAGTGCAATGCGCTTCTCAAGATTAGGCAAGCGCCTCAAGCTGGACCACTTTGTGGCCAATTCAGCAATAAAATCAATGCGCGACGCCTCAGAACGATGGATCAGCGCGGCATGTTCAAGGTCAGCATGGCGCGGCTCCTGCGCTTTGAACGACACAGCCCGGGCGACAATCCGCCCGTCAACTTCAGGCAATACGACGTTCATCGCTTGGTCTGCCGCATTTAGCCCGCGCGTCTGCGAGAGCCACGCTTGTTGTGACGATCCCGCCATAATCACCTGAAACACCGGCGCATCGGCGTGGTCAAGTATCGTTCCGCCCTCACCCAATTTGGCAGAAAATGCCGTGGTGTTGAAAATGACGTCGGGCTGGAACGCAGACAAATGGTGTCGCATCGGATCCGTCGCCGCAGGGTCCTTTAGGCTCGAAACGTAGACTGCGCAGGTGTGGAAACCTCGTTTTTGTAGCGCCTCAGCAAGAGCCGACACGGGTTCAAAGTCATCGCTTAGGTATGCTGAACGATAAAAAACGATGAGCGCCCGCGGCGCACCCTGGACTTCGCAACCACATGCCCCGGTCAACGCGCCAAAAGCTTGCACTTTGGCAACGGGTTGCAATATCCCGCCTGCCATAAATTGCAGCGCGCTTTGCATATTGGCGGGTCCGCCATTTTGGAATAATGACCAAAGATGGCGCACGATTCCAGGCTCAACGGTAGACGCCGTAACCAAGCGACTGTCTTCTTGATAGTCTCCGGGAATAAACACCAGCCGGATGTCGCGAACACGTGCGGCGGCAGCCAATTGTTCAACCCCGTAGCGCCAATAATCCATACCGCCCAAAAGCCGTACCACAATGGTCTTGGCGTGGGTTGCGACACTTTCAAGCCACAAATCCACTGAATAGGGATGCTTTAAATCCGTCAGTTTGGCTAAGCGCAGCGGCGGGAAATCTGCCTTTTGCCAAGCGGCTCCCAAAGCCGCCAAGTCGGAATCCGTGAATGATAAAAACACCAATGGCGCAATAGTCTGCTCTAGATCAACGGCAATGGCCGTATCATCCAAAGACGTGGAATCGATGCGCAAAAGGTGCATTTTACCCCCGCAAATCGGCCGTGATGACCGCTTTGTTCATGCCCTTTTCACCAATTATCACAATGCGGCTGCGGCGCTCCTCGTGTGCGTTCCAAGGGCGGTCATATTGCTGTTGAAATCGAGACCCCACGCCCTGCACCAACAACCGCATGGGCTTATTTGCCACCGAAATGAAGCCCTTCATACGCAGCACGTCGTGCTTAGCCGCAACCTCAGCAAGTAGCTCAACCAATTTTGCTCCATCGTCAACTGGTCCTAGTTCAAGAACAAACGTGTCGAAATCGTCATGGTCATGACCTTCCTCTGCATCGTGATGTGAGTGACGGTTAACGAGATCATCTTCCGCCTTAGCCGAAAGTCCGAGTAAGACATTCACGTCGATCTTGCCGTCACGGGTGGCCACAATTTTAACTGCACGTGGAATTTGCGCTGTGATATCCGAGAATATGCGTTTTAGAGCCGCTTCATCCAGCAAGTCGACTTTGTTGACCACAACCATATCGGCGCACAGAAGCTGATCTTCATAAACCTCTTCCAGTGGATTTTCATGATCAAGATTTGGATCCGCTGCGCGCTGAGCGGCAACTTTGACCGGATCATCGACAAATCGCCCGTCAGACACGGCAGCGCCGTCCACGACCGCGATAACGCCGTCAACAGTTAGCTTTGCGCGAATTTCCGGCCAGTCAAATGCCTTTACCAATGGCTTCGGCAATGCCAAACCCGACGTCTCAATAATAATATGTTCCGGCTGGGGCTTGCGCGCCAAAAGCGCTTCGATCGCCGGGATAAAGTCATCAGCCACCGTGCAGCAAATGCAGCCATTCGCCAGTTCTATGATATTTTCGTCCGGGCAGCTTTCCACGCCACAACCGCGCAAAATATCAGCATCCACGCCCACGTCGCCGAACTCGTTGATAACTAACGCCAAACGACGACCTGGAGAATGTTCCAACACGTGGCGGATGAGCGTGGTTTTACCGGCACCCAGAAAGCCGGTGATGATTGTTACTGGTATTTTTTTCATGCGTTCAACTCTGCAATTTGGCGTGATGGGTCGGGAGAGGCGGTATGCGAGCCACGACGCCTTTTTTCAAGGCGTCCGGTCGCTGTTTCCATGGAATTAGCCCGTCGGTCGCGGCTGCGTACAGCTGGGCACCAGCTAAAATTGTTTGCGCAGAAGTATCCGCCGGTAAATCACCGTAAACATATGTCCATTTGCCAGGTGCCGCAAAACTTACGGTGCAAGGTCGCTTGCAAACAGAAAGGCATTCAACACCAATGATTTCAAAATCTTGGCTGCCTTGCATGGTGAGATCGGCCAACAGCCGAGCGCCGGCGCGCTGTTCGCGTGGCTCCATCGGCTCTTCTGCCGTGCGGCACGTGGCGCACACATATATTTTGGTTAGCTTCACCCCATTACTCCTTTTTGGGGTGTAGAAATGGCTTTCGCAGGCGAAACCTGCAAAGCCACCGGCTTAGGGGCACCCCGCCCAAGCCTAACGTGTTATGGCAGGTCTCCTGGCTCGCGGATCATTACCTTCAAGCGCCTTCCCGAACTTGCGTCCAGTGGCCATTGCCTGAAAATTTCCCACTTACAGTTGCGGGGGCAGCTGTGGCATAAACCACATTCCCTTTTTCTTCCTCTTCCGAGGAACCATAACACCCAACTGTTATGCCGCTGGCCGGAGCAAGTCAATTGTTCCAAGGCGACATCAGCAACACGGATTAAGCAAATGAAAGCGACCCACGCATGAGTGATGAGCAACGTCACAAGGAGAAGATGAGTAAGCGAAAGGCGATGCAGGATGCGGAGGTCGCATCCAAACACATAACGCAAAAAGGCCTGCTCATCGTTAATACCGGACCCGGAAAAGGTAAAAGCACTGCCGCATTCGGCCTCGTCATGCGCGCGTTGGGGCATGGATGGAAAGTCGGTATCGTCCAGTTCATTAAGGGCGCTTGGTCAACAGGCGAGGCTAAAGCGCTCGAGCGCTTTCCTGATTTGGTTGAATGGTACACCATGGGTGAAGGTTTCACGTGGGAGACGCAGGACAAAAACCGGGATATTGCCGCTGCGACCAACGCTTTTGAAAAAGCTAAACAGCTAATGGCTAAGCCTGAAATTAGACTTTTGATTCTCGACGAACTCAATATTGCTCTGCGTTATGACTATTTGCCGCTTGCAGAAGTCGTTGCAACGTTGCAAGCGCGCAGGCCCGATCTGCATATTGTGGTTACCGGCCGCAACGCTAAGCCGGAAATGATCGAAGCAGCTGACCTTGTCACCGAAATGACCAAGGTGAAGCACCACTTCGATGCCGGAGTGAAATCACAGGAAGGCATCGAGTTTTGACCAAGGCTCTCATGTTTCAAGGCACGGGCTCCGATGTCGGCAAAAGTCTGCTGGTCGCGGGTTTGTGCCGCGCATTCACCAATCGCGGGTTGAGGGTGCTACCGTTCAAGCCGCAGAACATGTCGAATAATGCCGCAGTCACCGCAGATGGTGGCGAGATCGGCCGCGCTCAGGCTTTGCAAGCTCGTGCCTGTCGCGCCTCAGCTTCTGTGCACATGAACCCAGTTTTGCTCAAACCACAAAGCGACGTGGGCAGTCAGGTTGTTGTCCAAGGCAAAGTCATCGGTAACGCCAAAGCCAAAGACTACCAAAGCTGGAAACCGAGGTTGATGGCATCGGTGGTGGAGAGCTACGACCTCCTCAAATCACAGGCCGATCTTGTTTTGGTGGAGGGCGCAGGCAGCGCTTCGGAAGTCAATCTTAGAGCCAATGACATTGCCAATATGGGTTTTGCCCGCGCCGCCAATGTTCCTGTTGTGTTAATTGGCGACATTGATCGCGGCGGTGTGATAGCGCAGATTGTCGGCACAAAAGCTGTCATCGCGCCGGAAGATGCCGCAATGGTCAAGGGTTTCATCGTCAATCGATTTCGGGGCGACCCGAGCTTGTTCGAGGACGGAATGCAATTGATTTCTTCGTTGAGCGGGTGGCCCGCCTTGGGCTTGGTTCCGTTTTTCAACAGTGCATCAAAGCTCCCAGCAGAAGACGCAGTCGCGCTTGAAAAGCGTACGGAAGCAGGGCAGGGAGCCCTGACGATCGTTGTGCCCCAACTCAAGCACATCTCAAATTTTGATGATTTTGATCCGCTCAAACACGAGCCCAACGTGAATTTGATCTTTATCCCGCATGGCCAACCCTTGC
>JAYVYB010000188.1:0-3765 GCA_043784625.1 Methylovirgula sp. | reverse complement strand
GACATGGAGCCAAGTCTATGCAGACAACGGCTTGAAGTGGGAAAAAATCGTCAGCATCACACCACCGCTCGGAATTTCGGCGGTTTATTCACTGCGTATCACCCAATCAAGGCGCGCTACAGCCTATCGTGACGGCGATTTTCTTCGATTTTTGACCATTGCTCCAGACCACGATGCCACGTACGGCAAAAAATAGCGGGCGGTTAGATCGCATGGTTATGTTTGTCGCTTCGCTCAAGCCGTTTCTTGTCAAAGCGGCGGCATAAAACATATTTCAGCAAACTGTCGATATAGCAGTCCAATATCACTCGTGCTTTTGATCCGGGTGAACTATAATAAGCCCCCCAACACACTTCATCACTCCGAATTTTACTATGACCTGAACATTCGCGGCCCGCCGGTTCCGCTACTGTTTCCTCACGTCCTTTTGAAACCGGAGAATTTCCATGCATTACAAACGTCGCAAACCACGCTGCAAAAGCACCCGCCACGGAATTTTCCCGCACGGCTCCCCCTCGCACTGGGACATCCTGTTTCACACGAGACCACGTCGTCGTCGTGATAAATCAGGCGAACGTAATATTCTCAAAGGGAAGGATAGCAAAACATGCCTGTGGGACACAGCCAACCATAAGCCGCATAAATACTACTGGTGATCCGCGCAAACATCGTCCTCCATTCCCGCGCTCATCCCTAGCACCGTAGGGAATGGAGGACGAGAACATTGATGAACCAGCACCCTGAATTAAACAACCATCGTTCGTTATATAGAACACAAGCTTGGCCACCTCTCCGCTCGGAGAGCCTGATGGTGAAGATGTCATGGGGAATTTGCAGAATAGAATTCTAAAGAGTTCGCCCGCGTTGCGGCGTGATGGCCTCAAAGAGGCCATCACCAGGCCCATTTATGGGCCGTCTTGCCGCAAAGGGAAGCGGGCATCCGCTTTTGAATATGGTGCTAGGTTTAAAAGAAGCAGAATAAATAACTTGTTTCTCTGTGGACGTCACAAAACTACCCCCTATGCCAATAGAAGAGCCAGCCTGTTCAAAACTGCTTTTTTGAATTTGAACCACTCCGCCGCCGCTTTCGCAGTCCGTTGATGCTAAAATGCTTGCGCCCTGCCCTGCCCTATTGAGCAAAGCCCGCGCGGCTGCGCGATGCTGGGCGTCCTCGCTTGCCGTCATCTGATGTGCCCATAGTGCCTTGCGGCGCGGCGCGCGCTTGATCCAGGTCAGCCAATCTTCTGAAATTATGGTGATGATGTTCGACTTATGCTTGGCGCGCCATTGTGGCCGCTCCTCAATTGCGAGCAGGCCCAAGGTTTTGGCAATGCGAATAGCTTGCTTGGCCCAGCTGAGCGACACCCCCGCCCTATCGGCAAGTTCCAGCATCGTGCAGGTGCATCGGCCTTTGCTAAACACGTCATCGGCAACAATCCGCACCACTGCCAATTGCCCGATAGTGAAATCCCGCTCTAGGTAGAATGGCAAGGGTGACGACATGCCAAGGCGGTTCTTGCGCTGCCACCGTGCAGCAGTCCTCTCCTTGAGCACGCGGCGCTTTGGCGGAAAGTAGCTTGGTAGGCCTCCAGACTTTCCGCGAGGAATGGGGAGGTGAATCTTACTAATGCCATCTGCCAAAATCTTTTGCGAAAAATCCTGGGGTGACCTGATTTGCTGGCGGCGCGCGTGAGCCAAAGCAAATACTGATTCGGCTTCCAACTCGTTTAATCCGCCTGCGCCAAAAGCTTTGGCAGCGGCTTTGACGATATTATCCACTTGTAAAAAATTATGAGCAGCCGCCATCGCTGCCTGCAGATGCATTGCAAACATGATCCATTCTCCAAAGGTTACCCCCGGAAAAGCGTTGAAAGCCAGAAACCAGACAATATTCTTCATCAGCGCTGAAAATAGCACTTGCGAAATATCAAAATATCGGGAAAATCAAAGTCACCATAACTTTTCGATTTCCCCGGCTTGCCGGGCACCGGCCCCGCTTCATGCGGGGTTTTGTGTTTCTACATATGTCTCCATCGACTCAGCGCCATTTCAATTGCGCTGTCTGTGAATCTTGCCCGATTTGAGTAAAATGTCCAAGCGGACATCACCAAAAATGTGAGCCTGTTCCTTTTTAACTGCGCGATAGCTTATATTGTAACGCACTTGCTCTATAAATCTTTTTAATGCTTTATATAGCTACATAGTGCTATATAAATGCATCGCTTTGTTGTTAAAGCTTTAGAAAGCTATCGCATGATATTTTTCTAATCGATTTAAAGAAGGAACGTGAGATGCCGGTAATTGCGATAGCCAACCCCAAAGGAGGAGCCGGAAAAAGCACTTCGGTTCTCACTATTGCGACGACTCTCGCAGCGAATGGCGGAACTGTAAGCGTTCTTGATGCAGATCCCAATCGCCCCATAGTTGACTGGCGAACAGGAAGCTCAAAATCGACAGTTCGAATTATCGATGACGTCAGCGAAAATAATGTGCTTCAAATTATCAAGGACGAAGCGTCAAGGCATCAATTTGTATTCATCGACTTGGAAGGGACAGCGAGCAGACTTGTGTCGCGAGCAATTAGCCGTGCTGATCTCGTTATAATTCCCATGCAGGCCAGTGGCGTCGACGCGAGACAGGCAAGCAAAGCAGTGGGTCTGATACGCGAAGAAGAAGAGTTGCTTGCCAGAACAATCCCTTTTCGTTTGCTCTTTACAAGAACAAATCCGGCGATAGCCACGAGAATTGAAAAAGAAATTATCGCCACTTTATCAAACGCAAATATGCCTGTCTTTAAAAACCATCTCTATGAGCGTCAGGCATATAAAGCCATGTTCGTCCGTCGCTTGGCACTCAACGAGCTTGATCCAACTCTTGTTTCAGGCTTGGACGAAGCCATTAAGAACGCGAATGCGGTTATTGATGAACTGCTTACTTATCTTATCTCGAATAAAGAGGCTGCATAATGTCTTCAGATGATTTCGGATTTGCCAACTCAACCCGAATGTCCAAGATTGCGGCGATCAAACCTGCTGGAACAGCGCTTGAAAATCACGCAGTAGAAACTTCCGCAATCGATGCTGCTGGAGAAAAGCACGGCTTTACGAGCCGATCTGGCGAAGAAAAAATAATCAACCGCCGAAAAAATGTCGGACCGACAGCGGCTCTAAATGTTCGTTGTCCTGTTAGAGTTTTTAATCCCTTTGTTCAGTTTTGTGAAAATGAGCGCCTATCCTATTGGGAAGGTATAGAAAAATTAATGAAGATGGCTCGCATACAGGACTAAATAGGGCGCTCGATTTAATCGAGACGGCGTGCCTCTTAAACCCACATGTGGTAATTTGTGAGGCCGTCGCTTCGCGAAGCTGACCACTGCGCCACTAACATTCAACCGCATCCACACGGGTGGAGCACTTGCACACTTGCACCTTGATAGTCTGAGGTTGTCAGCCTTTGACCTTGCCCACGCAGTCTAATCCGGTTTGAAGTTCGTTCTGGCCCAACGTGAGGACCAAAAGATGAAACGGAATGGCCAAAGGTGAGTCAAGGGTGGACAGGGGTAGCCAATAAACAAGAAGGGATAATGCACATTATTCCCCCCAACCCTCTTCCATAGGAGAGGGACATCTGCTTCCCGAAGCAGAAGTGTTACTTCCCTCGCCTGCCTCTACAACAGATGATAATGCCCCGCCACGAAAGCGGCTTGATCACGGCCGGAGTGACGCGCGCATGAATATATTTCCAACACCTCAAAAGGCTTCGCGC
>JAYVYB010000187.1:0-1934 GCA_043784625.1 Methylovirgula sp. | reverse complement strand
GCCTGTTGAATAGCTCTACCGCCAACATCATCGCTAAAGCACCGACCACAATGGCAATTTCCATCGGCTGGATGCGTACCGAACCGAAAGATAGGGCCGCTTCAGGCAGCGGTGAAGGAAATTTCAGCGCGTCTCTGCCCCATATATTTTCTGCAAGATTTTTAAAAATTATGCCTAAAGCAATGGTGGCCATAATCCAACCTGCTTCAGACTTGCTTTTGATCGCCTGTCTCACGCCGAGCCGCTCGACAACCGCACCTTGCAGCATTCCGAACACTAAAACGACAGGAATCATCAGCAAATAGGCCGTGCCTACGCCCAAACCATGCGCCATTAGCCACGTTGTAACGCTCCATCCAACCAAACCACCAAGGGCAAGAGCTTCGCCTTGACCAAAATTCAGCGTCTTGGAGGTCGCAAATGTTAGCTGATAGCCAAAAGCCACGACAGCATAAATCATACCTATGCTGATGCCGCTGGCAATAAGTTGGGGCAAATATTGCATGATAATCTCAAGATCAAGAGGAAGGATCTTCCACCGGAAGCGCCCGCTTGCTTCACGACAAGCCGGGCACCGGTAGACTGTAAAAGACCGCCATTCATCGCTGGAATGGCGGTCTTAAAACCTAGCCTTTTGGCTTCATGCGGAGCGCATTAGCGCCTTCGAGTTCTTCTGGATGCGCCGGAACAACGCGGCCGCCCTTAACGACGCCAAACACCGGAATGTTCGGGCTGATTGCTTCATGATCCGCTGCGGAGAACGGATGGTCATAAACGGTCACAACGCCTTCAACTTTTTCATTCAAATTTTCGAGAGCTTCGCGAATCTTAGGGCCATCGGTGCTGCCAGCCTGCTTGATTGCGGCAGCAAGCAGATAAACTGAGTCATATCCCTGCGCTGCGGAAACAGGCGATGGCATACGATCGATTTTATATGTTGCCTGATAGGCCTCGATGAAGGCCTTACGTTTTGGCGTTGATGGAACCTGAATAAAAGTCTCCGGCATCATAGCTCCGTCGCCATTGGCACCAGCCGTATCAATAAAGCTGGCCATCGACAGAGCCCAGGAGCCAATCATCGGCACTTTCCAGCCCAGTTTCGCCATGGAATTGGCAATTTGAGCCAACTCTGGGCCAATTGCGTAGGTCAAAATCACATCGGCGCCAGCTTCCTTCGCGCGCAACACTTGGGCGGTCATATCCGTATCGCCAATGTTGAATTTTTCTGTCGCGACAGGCGTTACGTTCAGTTTTGCCAATGCTGCGGTTAAGTCGGTGGTGCCGAGCTTGCCATAGTTGGTTGAGTCAGCCAAAATTGCAGGCTTTTTAAAGCCTTGTTTGGTAATTGCTTCGCCCGCGATCATCGAACTCTGGATCGTGTCATTCGCGGCATTGCGGAACACGTAATTGTTTTTGAAATCGCCGCCAACAAACTGTTTTGTAACAATCGAGCCGGTGGCCACGTTGTTAATTACGGGGATTTCAGCTTCTTGATAAAAACGCTGAGAGCCGAGCGCAACGCCGGTGTTAATATATCCGAGCGTGGCAACGACGCCTTCTTTGCTGATGAGCTCTTGTGCAACTTGAACGCCAACTTCATTCTTGGCTTCGTCGTCACGCTCTACCAGTTGAATTTCGCGCCCAAGCACGCCGCCAGCCTTGTTAATTTCAGCCACAGCGAGCTTTACGCCGTCGCGCATAGACACGCCCATCGACGAGGAGCCGCCGGTGAAGGGGCCGGAAAGGCCAACCTTGATCGGGTCCGCCGCATAAGCGCTTGTAAGGAATGTTGACGCCACCAGCGCCGCCGCAATTTTTGAAAAAGTCATTAATGTCTCCCCAGACTTGTAGTTGCTTGACCGGGTAACCCCGATCAGTTTTAAAAACCCGCCTCGACAGGCGAGCCTCTATTGATTTCACGATAGACCCCGAAA
>JAYVYB010000186.1:0-18450 GCA_043784625.1 Methylovirgula sp. | reverse complement strand
TCGCTCATCAAACCACGAACCAAATCAGCCTCCCCTCAGAAAGGGAGCTTGAATCACGTTTCAACCGATTTGGGAATCCTCTTTGTCAACAAAACCTAGCGTGGGCAGAAAAAAAGTCAGATAAGCATTCAGCATAATCAACTCGGCAAGCCGTAGCAAAATGCCTATATCGAGCGCTATAATCGCACGGTCGGGCACGAATGGCTTGACCAATAAACCATTGAAAACATTGAGGAGGCACAGCACCACGCAACACAATGGCTACGGACTTACAACAACGAACGGCCCAGCGCGAGTTGTGACACCATTGGTTCAAGCCCAATAAGCGCGGGCATTGGCGGCATGACACCCGCCCAGAAACTGAAATTAGCTGCGTAAATTCTACGAGCGAATCCCGTTAAAATCGGGGGGATTACCATTCGTTGAAGACAACCCTTAGCGCTTATAAGTACATTCCGACTCTGAAGCAGCACGACGCAGAGTGCTACAACCAATCCGGCGGCTTGGCTTATGGCGCGCTGCAAATGCGAGATGGTGCAGCATGATCAGTCGCCGGGCAATTTTATTGGGTGGCGGCGTTGCTGGCGCGGCAGCGATCTACGCTGACTTCCTAACGATGAGTTCGATTGAAGATTATAACGCTGCGGTCGCCAAGTCCCGCGCGGTTTTGAAGCAAGTACCGGAAACGCGTGAATTCATCCGCTATGCCACCCTTGCGGCAAACAGCCACAATACCCAACCCTGGAGGTTCAAGGTCACTGACCGAGGCATTGAAATCCTGCCGGATCTGCCACGCCATCTCACTGCCGTCGATCCGGACAATCATCATCTTTTTGTAAGTCTGGGCTGCGCAGCGGAGAATTTGGCGCTTGCCGCCGCCATGCGAGAGCGTGGAGGAACGTTGAGTTTTGCCGGTGAGAATGGTGGATCGGTTTCGTTCCGGTTTGCAAACGAGGCGACAGCCGAGCCTGTCCTTTTTGATGCAATCCCAAAGCGCCAATCAACGCGTAGTCTTTATAACGGTAGAGCGGTCAGCGCCGTCGATCTGGCAACCCTTACCAAGGCGGCGGCGGTTTCGGGTGTTGATCTTGTATTAATTACTGACCGCGCGCAGATGACACAGGTGCGCGATCTGGTGATTGCAGGCAATAGCGCCCAGATGGCCGACGTCGCGTTTATGCGGGAGTTGAAAAGCTGGCTTCGCTTCAATCCACGACAAGCGCTCAGGACAGGCGACGGATTGTTCAGTGCCACCACCGGCAATCCGGTTGTTCCGGCATGGGTAGGGTCGCTTATGCTTGATCTGGTTTTTAAGGCCGCATCCGAGAACGACAAATATGCCGCCCAAATCAATTCTTCCGCAGGCATCGCGGTGTTTGTCGCGCAAAAAGACGATGCCGAGCATTGGGTTCTGGCCGGGCGAGCCTGCCAGCGCTTTGGGTTGCAGGCAACCGCCCTTGGTCTCAAGCACGCTTTCATAAACCAACCCGTCGAGGTTCCCGGCCTTCGCCCCGAATTGGCGGCCCTCATCGGCTTGCCAGGGCGGCGTCCCGATATTGTGATGCGCTTTGGCTACGGTGCGGAGCTGCCATTCTCGGCACGCAGGCCGGTCGAAGCGGTGCTGGCGTAACTGCGTCAGGGCACAAGACCAATTGAAGGATAAGGCATGTATGTCCTCACCTTACGCAATATGGACAACGAGTTTTCCGAAGTTCTTACCGGTCAGCATACCGATAAAGGCCGCAGGGGCATTTTCCAATCCCTCAACAATATCTTCGCGGAACTTAATTTTACCGCCCGCAAGCCACTCGCTCATCTGAGTAAAAAACTCGCCAAAGCGCGGGCCATAATCATCAAATATGATGAAACCCTGCATTTTTATGCGTTTAGATAGCAAGGTGCGGGTCAAAAGTGTGAGGCGATCCGGCCCAGAAGGCAAAGCAGTATCGTTGTAATTTGCGATCATTCCGCATAGAGGCACCCGCGCTTTTGGATTGAGCAGCGGCAAAACCGCGTCAAACACCACGCCACCAACATTCTCAAAATAAACATCAATGCCGCAAGAACAGGCAGCTTGCAATTGTGCGGCAAAGTCCGTCGCGTGATGATCAATGCAGGCATCAAATCCCAGGTCTTCGACGACGAATTTACATTTCTCTGCACCGCCAGCGATGCCGACAACGTAGCAGCCTTTCAATTTTGCAATCTGACCGACGACTGAGCCAACGGCACCGCTTGCCGCAGCTACAACGACACTCTCGCCGGCTTTTGGCCGTCCAATGTCCAGCAGGCCCATATATGCGGTAAAGCCCGGCATTCCCAAAACGCCAAGGGCCAGCGATGGGTGAGACATGTTCGAATCGAGTTTGGTAACTCCTGATCCATTGGATACTGCAAATTTTTGCCAACCTTGATAGCTCACAACAACATCTCCGACTGCAAATCCGGAATGGCGCGAAAGCTCAACGCGTGAAACTGTCGCCCCAACCATAACATCTCCCAAAGCGACCGGAGCAGCATAGGATTTTGCATCGCTCATGCGCCCGCGCATATACGGATCGAGCGAAAGATAGGTCGTGCGCAGCAATATCTCGCCTAATTGAATTTCAGGCACCAACACCTCGTCAAGGCGAAAGTTTTGCAAATTTGGAGCGCCAACAGGACGCGAAGCAAGGACGATCTGTTGATTATGAATGATGCTTGGATGAGTGAACGGATTATGGTTCATATCGGCTGTCTCCGGTTTCTGTTCGGCTATTTTTGGGTCCCTCCGCATTATTTTGCCACCATCAAACCCGCTAAAATATCGCGCGGTCGCATTGGCAAGTGCCGCAAGCGGACACCAACAGCGGCGAATATGGCATTGGCAATGGCGGGTCCGACAATGGTGGTGGCCGGCTCTCCAAGCCCGACAGGAACTTCGGTGCTTTCGACAAAACTGACATCAAGCTCGGGGGTGTCCCCCATACGCAGCGGCTGGTAGCTGTTGAGATTGGTATCCTTTACTTGGCCTTTCACAAATTCCGTGCCTTCATGCAGCGCCATACTCAGGCCCCACAGCGCCCCGCCTTCTATCTGCGCACGGGCGCTATCCGGGGCAACCAAAGTACCGGCGTCCGCCACCACGGTGAGCTTTTCGACTTTAACAATGCCGGTGGTTTTGTCGACATGAACGCGTGCCACGCAAGCAACCCACGTCGGCATATCACGCTCCTGACCAAAGCTGGTGGCTATACCAAGTCCGGTATCCGGTGGCAGAACCTGTCCCCACCCGGCCTTGGCTGCAGCACGCCGCACAACTTCCGCCTGACGCACGGCACCGCCGACCGCATTGGGAGACGAACCCGCGTTGCGCCCGCCTGCGGTCAAAAGCCTCAACCGAAACTGCACCGAATCGGTTTTGGCCCGATGCGCCGCCTCATCCATAAAACTTTCGACGGCCCAATTGGTCCAGCCCGGCCCGACGGACCTGAGCCAGCCGGGGCGAAATGTTGAATTTGCCAGCTTGTTTGACAATGCCCGCACCTTTTGCACGCCGACATCATACCAATGATCGGCTCCGGAAATTGCAAAGGGATCATAGGGCAAGCCATTCACCCCCTTTGGCATAAAGCCCGGAATCATCACCTGTGTTGGCCACCCGGCGGCAGCGTGATGTTCCATTGCGGTTACTTTGCCTTGGGCATCAAAGGCCATGCGCAATTTTTGCACTGAAGGCGAACGCGGCGAGTCAAATTGTGCATCATCTTCACGTGTCAAAATCATTTTCACAGGCTTGCCAAGCGCCTTGGATGCTAGCGCAGCCGGAACAGCATAGTCACCATTCAGCCTGCGGCCAAAACCGCCACCGATCAAATAGGTGCGCATCACAATGCTTGCCTCGGGCCGCCCGAGCGCTTTGGCTAGAGTAGGTAAAATCAGGCTTTGCCACTGATTGCCGGTATGAACTTCAAAAATTCCGTCTTTTTCAAAGGCCAGCGCATTCACCGGCTCAAGCTGGAAGTGCAACACTGTTGAGGTTGTGTAGGTCTGTTCCAGTATGGAAGAGGCTTTGGCAAAAACAGCTGTAGTATCGCCGCCGCCGGAATCAAGCACGGCACCGCCATCCGCGTTCGCGATCAGGCCAGAGCCAAAATCCTGAATGTCTTTCTCGGAGATCGATGCTGAAGGCCCGGAGTTCCAAATAACTTTGACCAGATCCGCAGCACGAATAGCCGCGGGATAGGTCTTCGCAATCACCATAACCCAGCCCGGAACTGTGGCGGATGCATCATCCAGAATGATCGACTGAAGATAGCCTTTAACCTGTTTGGCGGCTGTGTCGTCCACGGACACCACCTTCGAGTCATTTCGTGTTGGTGGCAATTTAGGCCGCGCATAGACCATGCCTTCGACTTTGGCGTCGATGCCAAACACAGCTGATCCGTTGATTTTTGCCGGAATATCAAGCGATTTTACCGGCAGTCCGACAAGCCGACGTTGCGTTGCAGGCTTGGGCGCTATTTTTGTCAGGTCATCAGCGGAATATCGCCGTGAAAGATCCCCCCGAGCCACAATGTCGCCGTAAGAAACCGACTGAACTCCGGCACTGACTTTGCCGTTTAGGGCGACGCATTGTGCCGGGGTTACTCCCAACAGCTTGGCACCTTCTTCGATCAGAACTATGCGCCCGGCCGCGCCTGCCTTTGAAAGTATTGGCCAGCTTTGCCAGACAGACCAGCTGCCGCCTGTCACCATCAGGCCCCATTTTGGATCAGTGTCCACATGGTTGACGCGGACATTTGCCCAGTCCACTTCCAACTCTTCTGCCACCATGCGCGCCAAGGCCGTGCCCACATGCTGGCCCATTTCGGCCCGGATCACGTTGACGGTGACGACACCCGCCGTATCAATGGAAAACCACAGCGTCGGCTCAAATGCAGGGCCCGCCACCGGGGGCGTCATTGCGCCGGGCTTTGCCGGATCAAGAGCCTGAGAGGCTTGCGGAAAGCCAAATAGCGCGCTTGCTCCCGCCATCATGGCGACAAAGCCGCGACGCGTGAATTCCGGGGTTTGACTTCGAAAGTTCAAAGGATTTGCCATCGGGCTATTTCGCCCCCTGAAAAGCGGCGATTTGTTTGATCGCGGCGCGGATGCGGGTGTAGGTCATGCAGCGGCACAAATTGCCTGCCATAACTGAGTCAATATCCTGATCGGTCGGGTTTGGAAAATCCTTGAGCAGCGTCACCGTTTGCATGATCTGACCGGATTGGCAGTAACCGCATTGAGGCACCTGCAATTCCAGCCATGCGACCTGAACCGGGTGCGCGCCATTAGGATCGAGGCCTTCGATGGTTGTCACCTTTCTTCCCGCAACCGCGCCAACCCGGGTAATACAAGAGCGCGTCGCCCTGCCGTCAATATGCACGGTGCAGCAGCCACATAGGCCGATGCCACAGCCAAATTTAGTGCCGGTGAGGCCGATTTCATCCCGGATAACCCACAAAAGCGGAGTTTCCGCCTCAACATCTACGGTCGTTGGTTTGCCGTTGACTGTAAAAGTGATCATGATTTTAGGTCTCCGGGACGGTTCATTTGCTAGCGTTTATCATGCCGGTGGCACGGACTTTCGCCACTCTGCTTTCAAGATCCGTCCATGGTGGCGAAGCCGTGCGCGAAGCGCGCAGGTAAGCCAGTATGTGCGCGACGTCAGCGTCTTTTAGCCCTACGCCAAAGGCAGGCATTTCCGAGCCGCGACCGAACAACACAGTTTTGATTACTCTGTCGGGATCGGGCGCGTTAATATCAGCAACCAGCGCCAAATCAGGCCGGTTTGCTGCGGAAAATTTTCCATCATTATAGTGACAAGAACCGCAAGCGGATCGATAGAGCCGCGCATCATCATCTTGCCGTGTCAAATCGAGAGCATCGGCATTTTGAGCGCGTTTTATGGCGACCTTCATCTCATCAATTCGCGATGTGGTATCGCCGATATCGGCAAAGTAGACCGAAAGAGCCTTAATATCCGCATCGGGCAATTTGGAAAGTCCGTCGCGCACTACGCCTGCCATCGGTCCGCTAGCCCGCCCATGGTAGGTGCTTGTGCCGGTGCGCAGATAGGCAAACAGCTCGTCCTGGCTCCAAGGCACCGGCGAAAAATTAGCTTTGGTCAAGGCCGGAACCGGACGCCCGTCAAGCAAGCCCCCAGCATACGACTTTGAGTTGATTTCGGCACCAACTTTGTTTCTGGGGGTGTGGCACGCGCCGCAATGGGCAATACCTTCTGCCAGATACGCACCGCGGTTCCAATCGGCGTCGTGCATCGGCTGGCTTTCAAGCGGGCCGGATTTGAAAAACAACAGCTTCCATCCGGCTTGCAGAGCGCGAATGTTAAACGGAAAGGACAACTCATTGATCGGCACCACTGCGTCAACCGGCGGCCGCGTCATGACATAAGCATAGAGCGCCGACACGTCGCCGTCGGAAAGCTTGGTGAAATGATCATAGGGAAAAGCCGGATAAAGCTGCGAACCGTTGGCGGCAACACCTTGGCGCATGGCGCGCGAAAACGCAGCCTCGGTCCACGTGCCGATGCCTGTTTTAGCATCCGGCGTTATATTCGAAGAATAGATCGTACCAAATCCAGTTTTTATGGCGTATCCGCCCGCAAATGATTTGCCGCCTATGGGACTGTGGCAGCTGGCACAGTTGCCTGCTGCCGCTAACACTTCGCCTTTGCCGACAAGTTCCGGCGTAAATTGTGATGAAGGCGGCACAGCAACCGGAGCGATCACCGGACGCCACGCGAAGGCTGTAAATCCTGTGAATCCTAGAACGATAAGAGCCGCTAATCCGATTGCAAACCGTTTGAACAAACCCTGTATCCTTCTGTGCGAAGCTTAAGCTCTAAAGTCAGAAGCGGGGCGAATGGTTCCAAGACAATATTGGAGTTATGTTACCGCTCCGGCCCGGCAATACGACCTTCGGAAACTACTCATTTTCCAGAACTTAGAGAGTTTTCAGCGCATTTATTCGACAAGCCGGACAGTTTCGCGGGTATCGTCGATGAGAACTGTGGTCACATTGACCGCAGGACAGAGGCCGTCGATATGAACGCTACCGATCTTGATCGCTGCCTGCGCTAGAGGTAAGCAGAGTAAGTTAGAAAAACCGCAGTTTTCCGGCAACATCCACGCAAGGCAACTTATTGCTTAATGAGGTTGGCCACATATGTTTGCCGTTGAATTCAGGTTCTATGTTTGGCAAATCTCACATAGAACAGGTTTTTTGCCAGTTCCACCAACGTCAGATAGATCACGGTGGCACCAATAAGGTAGGCAAAGAACAACGGCGGCGGCGTGACAAAACCAAACCAGCTACCTATCGGCAACATTGGAATAGCAATTGCCACTGCAATTGCGCCAAAGGCCATTGTCATCAGCAGCCTGTGCGGCTGGCTGCGAAAAAACACCCGCCTCGTGCGAATGGCAAACACGACGAGAATCTGGGTCGTGATCGATTCTATGAACCAGCCGGTCTGAAACAGTGCCTCGGAAGCGCCAAACAAACGTAGCAGGGCGTAAAAGGTTATGAAGTCAAAAATCGAACTGATGGGTCCAAATACCAGCATAAAATGCTCTATCAGCTTGATATCCCATGTGACCGGTTTGGTAATGGATTCCGGGTCAACGTGATCGAAGGGAATAGCGATTTCGGACACATCATAGAGCAGGTTATTGAGCAATATTTGAATCGGCAACATCGGCAAAAATGGTAAAAACAGTGCCGCGCCGGCCATGCTGAACATGTTCCCGAAATTGGAGCTCGACCCCATCAGAACGTATTTTGAGACATTCTGTACCGTGCCGCGTCCGGCAATCACCGCATCATTGACCACTGACAAATCCTGATCAAGCAAGATCAAATCTGCCGCAGCACGCGCAACGTCCGCCGCACCATCCACAGAAATGCCGACGTCGGCGGCGTGGAGCGCCGGCGCATCATTGATGCCGTCACCCATGTAACCAACCACATGCCCGAGACGTTTCAAAGCCAACAAAACCCGCAGTTTTTGCTGCGGATTCACCCGGCAAAACAGATTTGTCCGCGTTATCTGGCCAATTAGTGCTTCATCAGAGAGGTGGGATAGTGCGTCTCCGATCAAAACACCGGTTATTGGCACACCGATTTCGCCAAAAACATGCCGTGACACCAACTCGTTGTCACCCGTGAGAACCTTTACAGCAACACCTGAGGCCGCCATAGCGCGGATGGTCGCGCCCGCGCTGGTTTTGGGTGGATCAAGAAAAACTGCGAAGCCGGAAAACACCAGATCGGTTTCGTCGGTGATATGCGCGCTTTGTAAGTTGGCATCGACAACGCGGCTGGCAAGCCCCAAGGCGCGGAACCCTTGTTCGCTCAAAGCGTCCAATATTGCTGTAAAGACTGCGCGGGTTTTATTATCCAACAGCAGAGTTACTCCGGCCGCGTCCTCATAACAGGCGGAGAGCCGCAGCAGGTCTTCCGGCGCGCCCTTGACGATCAAGCGGCGCTGCGCCTGATGTTCGGCTAGCACCGAGACGCGACGCCGCTCGAAATCAAAAGGCACTTCGTCAATTTTGCTCCAGCCACTCATATCGAAAGGGTGCGCCGCGACAATGGCATCATCCAGCGGGCTTTTCATACCACTCTCAAACTGACTGTTGACAAAAGCATAAGCGAAGGTTTGCGCGCTCTCTGAACCAAAGCCATCCACGCTCTTCACCAGTTGGATTGTAGCTTGAGTCAATGTTCCGGTTTTGTCGGTGCAGAGCATGTCCATTGCGCCCAAATCATGAATGGCCGACAGCCGCTTTACGATGACCTTGCGCTTTGACAGTGCCAGCGCGGAGCGTGCTAGTGTTACTGTAACAATCATCGGCAGCAATTCGGGCGTTAAGCCAACTGCCAGCGCAAGCGCGAACATCAACGACTCCAGCACCGGGCGATGAAATGAAATGTTCACCACCAGCACAAACAGCACCATCAACATGGTCAGCCGCATGATCAGCAGGCCAAAACGGTTTATGCCCGCAGCGAAAGCTGTGGCAGGCGGCTTTTCTGCGAGACTGGCGGCGAGGTGCCCCAGCGAGGTTGCGCCGCCAATCCAGCAAATCAGAATTGTTGCAGTGCCGCTAATGACCGAAGTTCCGGCGAAAACCGTATTTGACGCACCCGCGGCGTTTTCCACATCTTGGGCAGCGTCGCTAGCAAGTTTTTCCACTGGAAAGGGCTCGCCGGTCAGGAGGGCCTGATTAATGAACAGATCACGGCTTTCCAGCAAACGGGCGTCCGCCGGAACCAGATCTCCGGCAATCAACTCGACAATATCGCCGGGCACCAGCTGATCAACCGGAACTGAAATAATGGCACGGTCACGCCGGACGCTGCCGCGCACTGCGACGGACTGGCGCAACGCATCGACCGCATTCTGCGCGCGGGTCTCTTGGACAAAATCCAGTGTCAAGCTAACCAGCACAATGGCTGCAACAATTATGAAACTGGCAATGTCGCCTGTTGCGGCGGACAAACCGCTTGCAACCAACAAGATAATCACCAATGGATTTTGGAAGCGGGCGGCAAATTGCAGCCACATGGGCTTGCGCTTGTTTTCAGCGGCGGAGTTTGGCCCATATTGCCGCTGCCGCGCCCGCACTTCTGTGCTGTTCAGCCCGGTTATCCGGGTTGAGAGCCGGATGAGTAGGCTGGCGGTCGGCAGTTTCCACATGTCATCATACGCAAGTGCGGCTTTTGGCGTGGCAATGTTGTCTACCGAAGCTTTGGCGGCAAGTTGCACGTCCGTTTGGTTGTCCATGGCGCCTATCCTTGAAAGCGTGACGGGAACTTATCCGATTTTAAACTCCTGCCGCTTGGATTTGATCCCATGTCAACCTGCAAAATATGCAAATTGTCATCATCAACAAGCACCGAACGCAGGTGGCGCGCACTCCAAATCTGTCCTAAGGAACAATGGCGCATGCGGTAATTTCAACCTGCAAAATCCCATATTGAGATCGGGTAAGCTGCAAAATCGAAAAACTGCACGCATGATTTGAGGCACTGAAGATTTCAAGCCTCTCCTGAGCAAGTCCGGTGTGGCGAAGGGTTTCAAGACATATTTAAAATGACGCTGGTCAAGTCTATCAGCATGCAAAGAGAAAGTGAGCCGCGGAAACTACTCACGCGCGCGGTCGTTCCAACTGCCCAAAGTTAGATTTGGGCGTTCGATCACCGTCAACATTTTGGTACAGCTCGGCTTGCGCCGATTGCGACCCAGTTAAGTCCAATTCCAAGACATCTAAACGTCTGGGTATATTCCGATGCTATTTTCAGCGCCTCAGTCGCGCGTAGCATGTTCACGATGACCATGATTGCGGTGTGAACAGGAGTTTTAGTGTTTCCATGGAAGTTCAATCCAAAATAGCTTTGCCGCATCACTATCAAAGGTGGATATGGAGCCTGATTTTTCTGATCGGACTCGTCTGCGCGTTTTGGCTTTGGGGAATTCCTTATGTTTTTGGACCAACGATATCCGTTCCGGCGCTCACCCGGACAGATTTGACCCAAACACTTGTCGCCAGCGGCCATATTGAGGCCCCTTTCAGAGCTTCCATCGGGACGCAAGTGAGCGGTGTTGTCGCCAATATTCCGGTTATTGAAGGGCAAAAGGTCGCCAAAGGCGACGTGCTGGTCGTGCTTGATGACCACGAAGCGGTTGCCAGCGTTCACGACATGGAGGGGCAAGTCGCCCAAGCCGAGGCGCGCACCCGCCAAATCCGGGAATTGACCCTGCCGTCCGCAGAGCAGGCTCTGCTCGAGCAACAGGCCAATCTTGCCAATGTTCAACAGACCTTCATCCGAGCACAAAAGCTGAGAGAGCAGGGCGTAGTCACCATTGCAGCCTTGGATGACGCGTCAAAAAATTTGGAAGTTGCTCGGGCCCAGCTGCGCAGCGCTGAATTGCTGGTTTTTACCAACAAGGCAGACGGTAGCGATTTTGTCATGGCGCAAACCCAGCTCTCCCAAAGCAACGCACTCCTCGCCGCGGCCAAATCCCGCCTCTCCTATTACACAATCAAAGCGCCAAAGGATGGCATCTTGATCGCCCGGAGTATTGAGGTGGGGACTATTGCCCAGCCCGGAAAAGAGTTGATGTCGCTTTCACCAACGGGCGACACTCAGATTATCGTGCAAATTGACGAGAAAAACCTTGGCCTCATTAAAATTGGTCAGCAAGCGCTTGCATCAGCGGACGCCTACGCGAGGGAAAAGTTTGCCGCACAAGTTGTGTTTATCAATCCGGCGGTGGACCTGGCGCGTGCATCTGTCGAAGTCAAGCTTGGCGTGCCGCAACCGCCGGTCTATCTGGCGCAGGACATGACCATCTCGGTTGATATCGAGGTTGCCCAGCGCGCAAACACACTTGTTATCGCGCTGGCAGATGTTCATGAGTCTAAAAGTGCCGCGCCCTGGGTTCTAATTGTTGAGGCGGGACGCGCAAAGCGCAAAGCTGTGTCACTTGGCTTGATCGCAGCCGGCAAGGCTGAAATTCTATCGGGACTTTCTGAGGGCGACATTATTGTTCCGGTCTCTGCCAAGGTAGCCGATGGTGGAAGGCTGCGATTGGCATCGGGTGTCAAGCCATGAACAGCTGGACGCCGTTTGAATGGATAACGTCGCTGCGCTTCCTCAAGGAAGGCCGAATGCAGACGCTATTTATCCTATCCGGTATTGCCATCGGTGTTGGCGTTATTGTGTTTATGTCGGCCTTGCTGTCCTCACTGCAGGCCAATCTGGTCAAGCGCGTTCTCACCTCTCAGCCACACATCGAAATTTCACCCCCCGATGAACTTGCCCGTCCTTTGCGATTCGGAAGCACCGGACATTTATTCGCGACAATTGTGCAGCGCCCGGCACAGCGCCTGCGCTCCATCGATCAATGGCAAACCATCGAAACACAATTGTTGCAAAGGCCCGACGTAACCTTTGTAACTCCGACAGTTTCAGCCGCCGCGCTCGCGGTTCGGGGTGATGCCAGCCGTTCGATTTCGCTGACTGGTATTGACCCGGAAATCTACTTCAAAATTGTCAAATTACCGGAATATATCGTGTTGGGACTGCCGACGATGGGCAGCGAGGATATTATGATCGGGCTTGATCTGGCCAAGGATCTGGGTGTGACACTGGGCGACAAACTCAATGTTACCGCCTCGGCGACTAGTTCGCGCACGCTGAATGTCAGTGCCATTTTTGATCTGGGCAATCGCGGGGCCAATTCCCGCTCGACCTATGTTTCATTGCGCACAGCGCAGGCGCTTTCAAACCTTTCGGGCGGCGTCACCACCCTTGAGGTGACGGTCACCGATGTCTATGCCGCCGACACAATCGCGACTGCGATTCAAGCCAGCATCGGTATGCAAGTGGACAGCTGGATTAAAACCAACGCGCAGTTTTTCACGGCGGTGAATGCACAAAAGCTTTCGAGCACCGTAATACGATTTTTTGTCGGCCTTTCGGTGGCCTTTGGTATCGCCAGCGTTTTGGCGGTTTCTGTCATTCAAAGGTCAAAAGACATCGGCATATTGCGGGCTATGGGCGCTTCGCAGCGGCAAGTCTTACGGGTCTTTCTGCTGCAGGGCGGGTTATTGGGGTTTTTCGGTTCGCTCCTGGGCTCGACGCTTGGAGCTGCGGCGATGGTGCTTTTTCAAAAATATTCGCGCCAAGCTGATGGCAGCGAGTTGTTTCCGTTGGTGATTGATAATTTTCTGTTCATCGAGGCGATCGCTTTAGCTGTTGTAACCGGAGTTTTAGCCGCTGCGGTTCCGGCTATACGCGCGGCAAAGCTTGACCCTGTGGTGGCGATCCGTGGTTGAAAATCCGATCATTTTCAAGCTTGAGAACGTCACCAAAACCTATGACGTGGGTCGGCCTAACGCTGTTGAGGTTTTGCACGGGCTTGATCTGGAGCTGCGGCGCGGCGATTTTGTCGCCCTTACCGGCCCCTCGGGCTCCGGGAAAAGCACATTGCTTAACATCATTGGGTTGCTTGACCGGCCTACCTCGGGCAAACTGTTTATCAATGGTGAAGAAACCGGCCTGCTCAATGATCAGGAAACCACAAAACTGCGAGGCCACAGTATTGGCTTTGTATTTCAATATCATTGCCTAATCACAGCCTTCACGGCGTTGGAAAATGTGATGATGCCGATGCTGGTCAATCGCGAATTTCCCGACGATGCCATGCGCCAGCGCGCCCATCTTTTGCTCGCCGACATGGGCCTGGCTGAACGTGAGAATAATCTGGCCAACAACATGTCCGGCGGGCAGCAGCAGCGCGTGGCCATCGCCCGCGCTTTGGCGATGCAGCCGGCGCTGATTTTAGCGGACGAACCCACAGGCAATCTCGATTCAAAATCCGCCGACGTGGTGTTTGAGATGATGCGTAAGGTAAATGTCGACAATGGCACGGCCTTTTTAATCGTCACACATAACGAAATACTGGCGAAACGCTGTGACCGGATCATCGACGTTGTTGACGGCCGGATTGTTAAAACACAGTAAAACATATCGCAAAGGACGGTTTATGACGACACTTTCTCCAGATCTCCTCGCCAAAATGAATGACTATTGGCACGCAGCCAACTACATTTCTGTGGGGCAGATCTATCTGCAAGATAATGTTTTACTTCAGGACCAGCTAAAGCTTGAACATGTCAAAACTCGCCTGCTCGGACATTGGGGCACAACGCCGGGTTTGAACTTTTTATATGTTCACCTCAACCGGCTGATCAAGCAGCATGATATTAACATGATGTATGTGATCGGGCCGGGCCACGGCGGGCCGGGCATTGTGGCCAACGCCTATCTTGAAGGCACATATACCGAGCGTTATCCGGCTATAGAGCGCAGCGCCAATGGATTGCACCGGCTGTTCCGGCAATTTTCCTGGCCCTATGGCATCTCCAGCCATGTCGCGCCCGAAGTTCCCGGTTCAATTCACGAAGGCGGTGAGTTGGGCTATTCACTGGCCCATGCCTATGGCGCCGCTTTTGACAATCCGGATTTGATTGTTGCCTGTGTGGTAGGGGATGGCGAGGCTGAAACCGGCGCATTGGCCACCAGCTGGCACTCGAACAAGTTTCTCAATCCCGCCCGCGATGGTGCGGTTTTGCCGATTTTGCATCTCAATGGTTTCAAGATCGCCAATCCCACAGTGCTGGCGCGCATCAGCAAAGACGAACTCGCCAGCCTCATGCGTGGCTACGGATACGAGCCCCATTTTGTGGAGGGGCATGAGCCAGATCTGGTGCATGAGGCGCTGGCGACGACGCTTGATGAGGTCTTAGGTAAAATTCACACAATTCAAAAGGTGGCGCGGGCAAATCCGCAGGATACCCACCCTGAGCGACCGCTGTGGCCGATGATTGTTTTTCGCACGCCAAAGGGTTGGACCGGGCCAAAATTTGTCGACGGCAAGCCTGTCGAGGGCACGTGGCGCGCGCATCAGGTGCCGATAGCCGATTTTAAATCACCGGAACACCTCACTTTGCTGGAAGGCTGGATGCGCAGTTACCAGCCCGAAAAGCTGTTCGAGAATGGCAAACTTCGCGCTGATCTTGCTGAACTCGCTCCTACTGGCCAACGGAGAATGAGTTCAAACCCGCATGCCAACGGCGGCAGCCTGCTTCAAGCGCTGACAATGCCACATTTCCGCGATTATGCGGTTGCAGTGCCAAAGCCGGGCACAGTTACCGCCGAGGCCACGCGCGTTTTGGGCGGCTTTTTGCGCGACGTGATGAAATTCAATTTAGACAAGAGTAATTTCCGGCTGTTCGGACCCGACGAAACCGCCTCAAACCGTCTTGAGGCGGTCTACACCGTCTCGGACAAAGTGTGGATGGCGGAGATCGACTCTGTCGATACAAATTTGAGTGCCTCCGGCCGAGTTATGGAAGTGCTGAGCGAGCACCTTTGCCAAGGTTGGCTGGAAGGCTATCTGCTGACGGGGCGGCACGGGTTGTTTTCCTGTTACGAAGCGTTCATCCACATCATCGACTCGATGATGAACCAACACGCCAAATGGCTGAAAGTGAGCAAGAGCGTGTGGTGGCGAGAGCCAATCGCCTCACTGAATTACCTGTTGACCTCGCATGTCTGGCGGCAGGATCACAACGGGTTTTCGCATCAGGATCCGGGCTTTATTGATCATGTTGCCAATAAAAAGGCAGAGATCGTACGGATTTATCTGCCGCCGGACGCAAATTGTTTGCTTTCAGTTGCAAATCATTGTCTGCGCAGCCGCAATTATATCAACGTGATCGTTGCCGGCAAACAGCCGGACTGGCAATGGCTTGATATAGACGCCGCCGCCCGCCATTGCGCGGCGGGAATTGGCGTGTGGGATTTCGCCAGCGATGCAGGCGAACTGGATGTAGTGATGGCCTGCGCCGGGGATGTGCCCACACTCGAGACATTGGCGGCAGTCACCTTACTAAAAACTTACGAACCGGATATCAAAATACGCGTCGTCAATGTGGTTGATTTGATGGTTTTGCAGCCAGCATCCGAGCATCCGCACGGGCTGGATGATCGCGATTTTGACGCGCTTTTTACAGTGGATCGGCCCGTGATTTTTGCCTTCCACGGCTATCCCTCACTTGTCCACAAGCTGACCTACCGGCGGCACAATCACGAGAATATCCATGTACGCGGCTATAAGGAGGAAGGCACAACCACCACGGCCTTTGACATGGTCGTGCTCAACAATCTCGACCGCTACCAGCTGGCGCTGGACGCCATCAAACGCATTCCACGACTTGCCGCTCATGTCGACAAAGCTACGGCGCGTTATTGGGAAATCATGGAAAGGCACAAGCTTTATATCAGTGAAAATGGAGACGATTTGCCGGAGGTTCGTGACTGGCAATGGCAAAAGACTGATAAAGTTTGACCGGTCAGGTCGACTGGCACCATCAGCAAGACACCGCCGATAAGGATATCCGCAATATTTGGGGCATCGTTGATATTTCGAATGAGACCACGATCAAGCCCGTGGTAAATACCGCCAATATCAGCGATGCCATTAAAGTTGCCTTGGGACGCTCTTGGTTCTTCAATCCGAAAACTGTCGATGTGTCTGCTGACGGTGGCCGGGTGCAGCTTAATGGCAATGTCAGTTCATGGCATGACCGGCAAATAGCCACAGATATGGCTTGGTTCGCACCGGGGGTCACTGCGGTCGAGAATGATCTCGTCATAATTTAAATAACAATGAAGCCGCCAGCAAACACATTTGGCGGCATTTTTGCACAAAAGACTCAGCTCTTGACCCATATATCGGCGTCCTTGTGATAGGTCTTTTTGACCGCAGACCATGCCACCTTGAAGGCGGACTGTTCGGGATCGGGTTCGTCCTTATATTCAACCAGTGCATGATTAAACGCCGCGAGAAAGATTTCTTGCGCGTGGGTTGGTAAATGATCGGCTACGGCTCTTGGCAATTCAGCAATGGACGAATAGGGCATGGATTTCTCCTCTTGATGAGACAGTTCTGAATTTGCGTAACTACAACCAGTCGGCGAGGTCAGGACTTTAATTGAGGCTATGGCTATTCCCCCTGTCGCTTGTCTCCGGTTGTGTTGGCGTGATCCGGCGAGGCTTCTCCAAGCAGATGGATCAGCAAGCGCCTAAGGCCATGCAGTTGGTCAACGAGATGCAGCACAATGCCGACGCCTTCGGCATTAACGCCCAAGTCGTCAATAAGATCCTTGATGAGCCTAGCACGCGCCAGATCAATCTCAGAAAATGTCGTCTCGTCGGTGGAGATGGCAGGGCTCAACCATTCCTGGTCAATCCAAAACGCCAGCGTTTCGGTTTCAACTTGAGTGCGCTCGAGGAAATTCAGTTTGGTAATGATCATCGCTACATATCCCGACGCGGATTATAAGTTTCTGGCACCGGCCAGCTGGCAAGAAAGCCTTCCAAGGCCTGATCCGGCTCAGAGGGGAGCACAACTTTCAGCTTGACGATTTCATTGCCGAATATGCCGTTTCGCTGAACACCTTTTCCCTTTAGACGCATCACCGATCCGCTATTCGAGCCTTTCGGGATCGTCAGCATGACAGCGCCGGTCGGAGTTGGCACTTTAATCTGGGCACCCAAAACAGCTTCAGTCAGGCTAATTGGCAGTTCCAGATGAATATCGTCGCTAAGTCTGACAAAGAACCGGTGCGGCTTGACCGAGACTTCGACCAGCGCATCCCCCGCGAGGCCAGAACCAGCGGACGCGGCGCCTTTGCCGCGTAAACGCAGCATTTTGCCCTCTTCAACTCCAGCCGGAATGACAACATCAAGCGTGCCGCCGCCGGGCAAAGTCAGCCGTTTGGTTGCACCATTGACCGCATCAAGAAATTCGACATCCAGTTTGTAATGCGCGTCGGCACCTTTGGCGTTCGGATTGCCGCGCGTATGCTGCTTAAAAAAATCGGCAAAAATGTCTTCGGCGCTGCCAAAATCCGAATAGCCCGATTGGTTCTCGTAGGGATGACCGTTGGTCGCGCCATCAGCGAAATCCTTGTAATATCGCTCGCGGGGGCGCTCTGCACCCGAGGCATCAATTTCGCCGTCATCGAACCGTTTGCGCTTCGCATTATCAGACAGCAGATCATTGGCGCTAGAAATTTGCTTGAAGCGCTCTTCAGCATCCTTATTGCCCGGATTGAGGTCGGGATGGGACTTTTTCGCTAGGCGCAGATAGGCTTTGCGGATCTCGTCCGCTGTTGCCGTTTTTTCCACGCCAAGAGCTAAATAAGGGTCGTTCATCACCTCTCCGAGCGCAAGCACGAACCAAAGCTCCATCTTGCAACTTAGCAGCGCGTCTCGAAAGAGACGGAATTTACCTAGAGCGCCAGCAAGGCTTCCGTGAGCGCAGCATCTAGCAGGAGTAACGCCAGGCAAAGTTTGGAAAATACCTAGACCTGATACCAGCCTTTTTCTGCGTAGATTCCGAGTCTGCTAAGGCTGCGTGGACCGTGTTTAGGTAGGGTAAAAGAGACCATTTGCGACAGGGAGCGCCTTATGACGCCGGTTCAAGATGCGTTTAGCACTGAGTCTAACGATAAAAAGCTAGATATTTGGCCACTGACTGCGCTGGTGATCGGCTCCATGATCGGCGGCGGCGTGTTCAGCCTGCCACAAAACATGGCCAAAGGCGCATCCCCCGCTGCGGTAATCATAGGGTGGTTAATCTCCGGCGTGGGCATATTGGCACTGGCTTTTGTCTATCAAAACCTCTCGACCCGAAAACCGCTACTGGACGCCGGGCCGTATTCCTATGCGCGGGCGGGTTTCGGCGATTTTGTCGGCTTTAACAGCGCATGGGGTTACTGGCTCAGCGCCTGGATTGGCAATGTCTCCTATGTGGTTCTGATTTTC
>JAYVYB010000185.1:0-15938 GCA_043784625.1 Methylovirgula sp. | reverse complement strand
CTGTCAGATTTCCTTTGGCCGGTTCTCGGCCTTGCCGCGGTAGGATTTTCATTTTATCTGCTCTACGGCGAATTGAGCGGCATGTCGGCGCAGTCTGTTATCACCAGCCTGAAAAACATCGGCGTCACCGACTGGATTTTGGCCGGCGTAAGCTCGCTGGTGGCCTATGCGGCGCTGGCTTGGTATGATCGCATCGCCTTGTTGCATCTGGGGCACAAGCTTGGCTGGATGTTCATCTCCGCTGTTTCTTTCACCACTTATGCGCTGTCGCATAACATTGGCGCATCTGTATTTTCCGGCGCTTTGGTGCGCTATCGGGCCTATTCCACCAAGGGCCTGAGCATGGCGGAAATCGGCGTGTTGGTGGCTTTCACCGCCTTCACGTTTTTCCTCGGGACCATCACGCTGGGCGGTGTGGTTCTGGTGCTGGAGCCAAATGTGGTGCGGCACGTTATTCACATTCCAGCCTTTACCCTGCGGGTGATTGGCCTTGGCTGTCTGGTGTTTGTTGCTGCCTATTTGCTGGGCTCGGCGCTAAACCACAAAACCTTGGTCATTCCCAGCAAGGCAACCCCGGTTTTCAAACTGGGGCCGTACGCGTTCGGGCCCTACGCCACCCCTAGTTTTAAACTCGAATACCCACATTTGAACATCACCTTGCGCCAATTGGCGGCGGGCCCGTTGGAGCTGATGGGCGCGGCGGCGATCATTTATTTCGCGCTGCCCGAGGCGGGCAATCCCGGCTTTTTCGTTGTGTTGGGGGTCTTTCTTGCCTCATTCTCGGCAGCGTTGATTTCAAATGCGCCCGGCGGGCTGGGCGTGCTCGAATATGTGTTTGTCAAATCCATGCCGGATATCCATAAGCCCGACATCATCGCGGCGCTGCTGGTATGGCGATTGTTGTATTTGCTGGTGCCTCTGGCGCTGTCCGGCGTCACGGTTTTGCTGTTTGAGCGCGCCAGATTGGCCGAGGCCTTTAACAAAAAATGCGCTGCAGAGAGTGCCGAAACCGCCGCGTTGGAACAGGCCGCCGCGCTGGAAAAATCAAAAACCGCCCCCTGACCTTGTTGTGGAAAGCCAGCATGTATCTGCCTTTGCATTTTAATCTGGACGACCGCAACGCGCAGCATGACATTATCGCCGCGCATCCACTCGGCCTGATGATTTCTAATGGACCGGAAGGTTTGGTTGCCAACCCGATTCCCTTCGTGCTCGATCACAGTTTTGGCGACATCGGGCGTTTGCGCGGGCATGTGGCGCGGCCAAATCCGCAATGGCAGGGCTTGAGCGGCGAAGTGCTCGTGGTGTTTTCGAGCCTCGATCATTACATCAGCCCGTCTTATTACCAAACCAAGCGCGAAACCGGCAAAGTGGTGCCGACATGGAACTATATCACCGTCCACGCCTACGGGCCGGTGAGCGTACATGAGGAACCAGAATGGCTCGGGCGTCAGATCCGCGACCTCACGTCGCAGCATGAGGGAAACCGTACTCAAAGCTGGGCGGTGGATGATGCGCCCGCGCCCTTCATAGCGGCGCAGATGCGCGGCATCGTTGGTATTGAGATTGTGCTGACCCGGATTGAGGGCAAAGCTAAGCTCAGCCAAAACCGCAATGAAGCTGATCAGGCCGGTGTTAAGGCGGGGTTGGCGCAGGAGCCGAATGCGGCGGCGCAGGCAATGGCGGCGCTCATAGGCGTGAAAAAATAGCTTAGGCCAAAGCTGCCAGTTCAGCACGGCAGGCCGTGGCAAATTTATCAATAATATTGGCGTCGGCGCTATCCATCATGCCGCGCACCTGTTGGGAGCTCATCGCCGGTTTTAGCGACAGATCGACCAGAAATTTCAAAGCGTCCGTGGCTGCGTTTGCCACCTCCGCGCTGGCATAAAGCTTGATGCGCCCGCTCATTGCAAACAGCCCGGTCAACCGCTCATAATCCACGCCCACCTGATTGATCGCGCTGGCATAGAGCCTCGCCATTTCGTCCATATAGCGGCCATAAAGCTCTTCGCGTTTGGTGCGCTCGGCGGCGATGCGGGCGGCGCGCGCCTGCGCCTTGGTGGTCATCCAGGTGGTGCCAAGCGACGAAATTGCGCCAATAACCGTACCGGAAAGCGCTGAAAGCGTGGAAAGAACCGCAGTGTCCATAATAACGCCTCTAAAGCATCCGGTCGATGAACTGACATGCTAAATTAGAAGGCCGTAAAGTCCAGCTCACAAAATGAAAACGGCGAACCCTTTGCTCAAGGTTCGCCGTTATGCTCAGGGATGAAACCCGAAACTGTTACTGGCGGTAATGTTGGATCCGGGTTGTGCGCAAACCGGCCAATCCGTGCTGATCGATGGAAATCTGCCAAGACAAAAACTCATCCATGGTCAGGGTATAGCGGGTACACGCCTCTTCCAGAGACAACAGGCCGCCACGTACTGCCGCCACCACTTCCGCCTTACGCCGGATCACCCAACGCTGGGTGCCCTTGGGCGGAAGGTCAGCTATGGTCAGCGGGCTTCCGTCTGGTCCGATAACATACTTCACTCTCGGACGATGCACTTCAACCATGGGTTACTCACTTTACGAAAACTCTACACGATGGGTTCAATGTAACGCCGGTAAATTAAAAAACATTGAAGCATTCGCGATCAATTTGTCTTGAAACTTATTGAAAACACGCGCATTTCTTTCGAAAGTATTGATTGAAACCGCAAACTGTTTCTGTTCGGCACACAAGCGCGGTTTTGCAAAATTTTCTTGCAAAAATCTTCAAAAAGCCTTTTGTCACTTTATAACTTTCAACTTCCGGCCTTGAACCGGAAAGGATGCAAGAAAATGATGAATTCTCTCGGGTTGCCAAAGGCGCCCAAGGACACCCGTGTTGTTGTGGCCATGTCCGGCGGCGTTGATTCCAGCGTGGTTGCCGCCATGCTCCACGCCGAAGGTTATGATGTGCTGGGCATTACGCTCCAGCTTTATGACCACGGCGCAGCCACCCATCGCAAAGGCTCCTGCTGTGCCGGTCAGGATATTCACGACGCTAAAGCCGTAGCGGACCGGCTGGGCATTCCACATTATGTGCTGGATTACGAAAGCCGCTTCAAAGCCAAGGTGATCGAGGACTTTGCCGCCAGCTACGCCAAGGGCGAAACCCCGATTCCCTGCGTGGCCTGCAATCAGCACATCAAATTTGCTGATTTGTTTGACACCGCCAAGGAGCTTGGTGCCGATGTGCTTGCCACCGGGCACTATATTTCATCACGCCAGCATAACACTGCGCGCGCGCTGTACCGCGCGCTGGATGCTGACCGCGACCAGAGCTATTTCCTGTTTGCCACCACGCCGGATCAGCTCAAGCTATTGCGCTTTCCCTTGGGCGATCTACCCAAGCCCGAAGTGCGCGAGCTGGCGCGCAAATATGGTTTGGCGATTGCCGATAAGGCAGACAGCCAGGACATTTGCTTTGTGCCCACGGGGAAATATTCCGCCATCATCGAGCGTCTCAAGCCAGAGGCGGTGCGCCCGGGAGAAGTGGTGCATCTCGATGGCCGCGTGCTTGGCCGCCATGAGGGCATTATCAATTTCACCATCGGCCAGCGCCGCGGGCTGGGCATTGCCGCCGCTGAACCCTTGTTTGTGGTCAAGCTCGATGCCGCCAATGCGCGGGTAATTGTCGGCCCTCGGGAGGCGCTGGCGACACGGCATTTGCGCCTGCGCGATGTCAATTGGCTTGGAGATGCGCCGCTCACCGAGGGCGACAGCCACGAGCTTTATGTGCGGGTGCGCTCCACCCGCGCGCCGGTGCCCGCTCACGTCACCCTCAACGACGGCACAGTCAGCGTTGAGCTTATCGGCTTGGAAGATGGCATTTCGCCGGGTCAGGCCTGCGTGTTTTATGAAAATGGCGAAAGCCGCGCCCGTGTGCTCGGTGGCGGCTTTATTGCCGCAACTTCTGGCGCGCATCTGGCAGCGCCTGTGGCGGAACTGGCGCAGGTCGGGGCTTAAGAGCCGCCCTCATCCGCCCTTCTGGCACCTTCTCCCGTTTTGACGGGAGAAGGATTTTATTCTGCACGCCTACAACTATCGCCTTCGCCCGCTTGCGGGAGAAGGTGGTCGGAGACCGGATGAGGGCGAAAACCCTACCGCAAAAAGCCCAGAATATCCTTCACATCATTCATAACCGGCGCGGCAATGGCCCGCGCGCGGTTGGCACCATCGCGCAAAATCGCATCGATGTGCCCCGGATCACTGGTCAGGCGCTTCATCTCCAGCGCCATGGGTGCCAGCTTGCTCACGGCCAAATCCACCAACGCCACCTTGAAGGTGGAAAACTGGCCGCCGCCGAAAGCCCTCAACACATCTTCGCGGGTTTCTTCATTAAGCGCCGCAAAAATGCCAACCAGATTATCGGCTTCGGGGCGCGCTGCCAGCCCGGCAACTTCGCTCGGCAAAGCTTCGGGGTCGGTGCGAGCCTTGCGGATTTTTGAGGCGATGGTGTCGGCATCATCGGTGAGGTTAATCCGTGACAGGTCGGAGGCATCCGACTTTGACATTTTCTTGGACCCGTCACGCAGGCTCATCACCCGCGTGGCAGGGCCCTGAATGATCGGCTCCGGCAGAGGGAAATAGGCATTGTTTTCGCCAATGCCCAAGCCGCGCGCCAAAATTGAGCCTGCAAAATCCTTATTGAACTTGGTGGCAATATCGCGGGAAAGCTCCAAATGCTGCTTCTGGTCTTCGCCCACCGGAACATGGGTGGCGCGATACACCAGAATATCTGCCGCCATCAGCGCCGGATAAGCATAAAGTCCCAAAGACGCGGCTTCCTTGTCCTTGCCGGCCTTTTCCTTGAACTGGGTCATGCGGTTCATCCAGCCGAGGCGGGCCACACAATTAAACACCCACGCCAGTTCGGCGTGCTGAGAAACCTGACTCTGGTTGAAAATGATATGTTTGGCGGGGTCAATCCCAGCTGCAATGAATGCGGCGGTGACTTCGCGGATATTTTTCAAAAGATCGGCAGGGTTCTGCGGCACGGTGATGGCGTGCATATCCACCACGCAATAGAGACAATCATGGCTGTCTTGCAGCGTGACAAAGCGTTTGATCGCGCCCAGATAATTGCCCAGATGCAAATTTCCGGTTGGCTGAACGCCTGAAAAAACCCGGGGTGAAAAAGTCATGATCCGCTCCATTTTGACCACGCTATATCGCAATAGGGCGGGGCGGGCGCAAGCGGTTTTAGGCCAAGTTTTGCCATGCGCGCCAATTGACGCATTTGAGCACCAACGCCGCCGCCATATAAAACGCCAACCCGCTGAAAACCAGCGCGCTCAAGGCGGCAAGCTTGGTCAGCGGGCTTTGCGCCGCATCCAACCACGGCGCGAGCACATCGCCCGCAAACAGCAACATCACACCCATCAGAATCGCGCTCACCAGCATCAGCAGCATACGCCGTATCACCTCGCCTTGCAGCCGCCACTGCCCGGATTGAACCAGCAGCGCTGTCAAGGCAAGCGCATTGAACCAGCCCGCCGCCGCTGCCGCCCATGCTATGCCTTGCGCCCCGAACCTGCCAAACAGCGCAAGGGAAAGCGCCAAATCCAGCCCGCCGCCAATCAGCGCGATGATCACTGGCGCGCGCATTTTTTGCCGGGCGAAAAATGACGGCTGTGAGGCTTTGGCCGCGCTGAAGGCGGGCAACCCCAATGCAAAAGCCTGAAGCGCCAGCGCGGTTCCGCGCGTGGCAGCAGCGTCAAATGCGCCGTGTTGAAATAAAATGGCCGTGATCGGCGTGGCGCAAACCCCGAGCGCGACGGCGGCAGGCAGGGTTAGAAACAGGGCGCTTTCCATCGCCGCATTTTGCAGGTTTTGCGCGCCGTCCTGATTGCCGGATGCGAACATCCGCGCCAGCTTGGGCAGCAGCACCAAGCCCAATGCCGTGCTCACCAACCCGAGCGGCAATTGATAAACCCGGTCGGCATAGTAAAGCTGGGACACGGCGCTGGGCGCACCCGAGCCAACCAAACTCCCGATAAAGCCGTTGATTTGGGTGATGCCACCGGCAATCAGCCCCGGCACGCTTAAAGCGAGCATGGTCCGCATGGTGCCGCTGAGGCGCGGGCGTTCGAGCCGCAAATTGCTGCCCCCCGCGCCCCAAAAACACCAGATAACCTGCGCCAGTCCGGCCAAAGACACGCCCGCGCTCACCAATGCGGCGGTAAGAGTGGCATTGGCACCGGCAAACCGCGCCGCCAACACCAGCGCGGCGATCAAGACCAAATTTAAAATTACCGGGGCATAGGCCGCCAGCCCGAACTTTTCGCGGGCATTGAGCAGCGCACTGAACACAGCAGCAATCAGGCAAAACCCCAAAAACGGAAACGCCAGACGGCTTAAATAAACCGTGAGCGCCGCCTCGGCACTGTCTTTGAAAAATCCCGGTGCCATGGCGAACACCAGCGGCTCCATGAAAACTTCAGCGGCCACTGTTGTGAGGCTGACAAAAATCAGCATGCCAGCCAAAACCTGCCCGGCAAAGGCGCTCGCTTCCGCCTCGCCCTTTTGCGATTTTAACGCAGTAAACAGCGGGACAAAGCTGGCGTTAAATGCGCCCTCGGTAAACAACCGCCGGAACAGGTTGGGCAGCCGGAACGCCACCACAAAAGCGTCGGCCACCGCGCCGGCACCCAGCAGATTGGCCAGCAGAATATCGCGGATAAAGCCAAGCAAACGCGAAACGGCTGTGCCCGAGCCAACCAGCAGAATGTTACGGGCAAACGACATTTAGCACCGTCATTGCAAGCGGCCTTGTGAGAAGCCAGAGATGTTTGAGCAGTTTGGTTTCAAAAATTTGCAAACTCCGGGATATTCATCAGCCATTCAACTTCACGCGCGTAGCCTTAACATGCGTGTTCCGACTCAGGTTTCAAAGCGGTGGCAGGTTGCCCTGCAAAATTGAGCGGTGATGCACTTTCCTTAAAAACGATGCCACGATTCACGGACTTTGTCCTGAACATAGGAGACGCACATGAACAAACACCCAACACGGCGCGAAGTTATGCTTGGAGTGGCGGCTGCCGCCACGGCCACCGCGCTTGTCGCCACGCCTGCCAGCTTGCTTAACGCAGCAGAGCAGACACCCATCGCGCAGCTTTGGGGCAAAGCGGAAGCGCTGCGGGCAAAGCTTGCCGCCTTCAAAACGCAAATTGCCACTGCCGAGCGCACCAACATCGGCCATCTTTCCGGATGGGCCTATCTTGATGGTGACGCCCGCGCTTTGGGGTCCGCCCGCCACGATACCCTGATGACATTGCTGGTAAACGAGCCGCAAAACGCGCGCGATATTCAACTGATGTCAGCGGCGGCTAATGATCACGAAATGGTTAAAAGTCCCGGTCTGTGGGCGATTGTCCGCGTGAAAGAAGTGGCGGCGCATTTGGCAGCCGCCTGAACCCAAGGCTTGCTTGGCTTGAACTGCCGCGGCTTGAACCGGCGAGGCTTGAAGAGGCGGGTCTATCAAAAAATCTGCGTCTTCAAGCTGTTGGCATTCATCAACTGTTCAACTTGTCACACTTAATGTTTGCTTTGCGTGTTCCGGCTCAGGGTCCCATGCGGTCGCAGGTTTTGACCTGTGAGCCTGAGCGGTGATGCAATCCCGTAAAAACACTGCCCCGATTTCGGATTTTTCCGGATCAAAGGAGATGCACATGAACAAACACCCGACCCGGCGTGATATGATGCTTGGTGTGGCCGCCCTTGCCACAGCCACAGCTTTTGTCACCGCCTCATCCCAGCTTTTGAACGCCGCCACCAACACGCCAATCGCACAGCTCTGGGCAAAAGCCGAAGGCCTGCGCGGTGATCTTGGCGCATTCAGCAGCCAAATCGCTGCGGCTGAAACCTCGCGCATCGGCGGCGTTTCCGGCTGGATGTATCTTGACGGCGCAGCTTATCGTATCGGCAACGCCCGTTATGATGCGCTGGTGGCGCTGCTCAAAACCAAGCCGCAGAATGCCAACGACCTGGCGCTTATGGCCAAAGCGGCGCGCGATGCCGATATGCTGACCGGCCCGCGCGGCTGGGCAACCGCCCGTGTTGCCGAAGGGCACGCCTTGCTGGCGGCATAATCTAAAATAAGCAGGGGTAGTTTTTTGCCCCCAAGCTTGCTAGAAGCGGCCAGATGTAAAAAAAGGCCGCTTCATGCGCACTGCAACCGTTACCCGCACCACCAAAGAAACCGACATTTCGGTGAGTCTTGTTCTCGATGGCACCGGCAAAGCCGAAGTGGCCACCGGCGTTGGGTTTTTCGATCATATGCTCGACCAGATTGCCCGTCACGCGCTGGTGGACATGACCATCGCAGCCAAGGGCGATCTGCACATTGATGATCACCACACAGTGGAAGATGTCGGCATAGCGCTGGGGCAGGCTTTCAGGCAGGCGCTGGGCGATATGAAGGGCATCACCCGCTATGCCGATGTGCATTTGCCGATGGATGAAACACTCACCCGCGTTGCCATCGATATTTCCGGGCGGCCGTTTTTGGTGTTCCGAACCCAATTTTCCGCCTCCAAAATCGGCACATTCGATACCGAACTGGTGCGCGAGTTCTTTCAGGCGTTTGCTATGAATGCCGGCATCACCCTGCATGTGGAAACGCTCTATGGCGCCAACAATCACCATATCGCCGAAAGTTGCTTTAAAGGCTTGGCACGCGCCTTGCGTGTTGCCATAGCGCAAGACGCGCGTCAGCAGGGCCGCATCCCTTCCACCAAGGGCAGCCTCTGAGCGCGCTCCCGCTGCGCATGACTCGGGTGGTGAACCATCATCGGTGAGAAACAATCGGGCGAGAAAACTTGGACGAGAGATAATCAGGAGGCGTGAATGATCTACACCGTCCATGTTCAACCAAATGACCATGATGCCGCCAATGCCCGCTTCGTACGCGATGGGTTTAGTTGGGCGGCGCTGGTGTTTGGCCCTCTCTGGCTGGCCTATCACCGCATTTGGCGCGGCCTGATCGGTTGGGTGATTGTGGCTTGGGCGCTGTATGGTCTGGCGCGGCTGTTGCATTTGCCGGAAACCTCTGCCGCGCTTTTAAGCGAACTGCTGTCGCTTTATCTCGGATTTGAAGGCAATGGTTTGTTGCGCGCGGCGCTGGAGCGGCGCACGTGGCCGGTGTTGGATGTGGCCTACGGCCGCAAGTTGGAAGATGCGGAGCTCAGCTTTTACCAGCGCTTTACCCGGTCCCCCCGCGCTGCTGACATGAAGCAGCCGCCCATTGGAACGATGCCCAAACCGCAGGACGATTTCCTCGGCTTGTTTCCGCAGGCGGTACGATGAAAATAGCTATTGTCGATTACGGCTCCGGCAATCTGCACTCGGCGCATAAGGCCTTTGAACGGGCCGCGCGCGAGGCGGGTTTGCGCGCCACGGTCAGTCTCTCGTCCGATCCGGATTTTGTATCGCGCGCCGATGCGATTGTTTTGCCCGGAGTGGGGGCCTTTGCCGATTGTCGCCGTGGTCTTGATGCGGTGAACGGCATGGTCGAAGCCCTCAATTATGGCGTCCATAACAAGGGCCGTCCGTTTTTTGGTATTTGCGTCGGCATGCAACTGATGGCGACGCGCGGTCTCGAATATGAAACCACGCAGGGCTTGAACTGGATCAAAGGCGATGTCGTTGCCTTTCATCCCGATGATGAAAATTTGAAAATCCCGCATATGGGATGGAACACATTGGAGCGGCGCGGGCACCCGCTGCTAAACCCGATTGCGCCCAAGCTGCACGCTTATTTTGTCCACTCTTACCACATGGTGCCTGTGGATGAGGCCGATCTGGTCGCCACCGCGCAATATGGTGGCGACATCACCGCTTTCGTTGCGCGTGACAATATGATCGGCACTCAGTTCCATCCTGAAAAAAGCCAGACACTTGGCTTGAACCTGATTGCAAATTTTTTGAAATGGCGGCCATGATTTTATTTCCGGCGATTGATTTGAAAAACGGCGAATGTGTGCGCCTCATCCATGGCGATATGGAGCAGGCGACGGTTTTTAACACCGACCCGGCCGCGCAGGCCGCCGCTTTCGAAGCGCAGGGTTTTACCTATTTGCATGTGGTGGATCTTGACGGGGCTTTTGCCGGTCAGCCGGTGAACGCCGATGCGGTGAGGAACATTCTCGCCCGCGTGAAAATGCCGGTGCAGCTTGGCGGTGGCATCCGCGATTTGCGCACTGTGGAAAGCTGGCTGAAGGCGGGTGTAACCCGCGTCATTATCGGCTCTGCGGCGCTGCGCGACCCCGATTTGGTGCGCGAGGCGGCACGGCAGTTCCCCAACCAGATTGCGGTTGGCATCGACGCCCGCCACGGCCTTGTGGCGGTGGATGGTTGGGCCACCACCTCGCAAACCACGGCGATCGAGCTTGGCCAGCGCTTTGAAGATGCCGGTGTCGCTGCCATTATCTACACCGATATTATGCGCGATGGCGTGCTGAAAGGCCTCAACATTGACGAAACCTTGGCGCTGGCCAATGCCGTTTCCATACCGGTGATTGCCTCAGGCGGCCTCGCCTCGATTGAGGACGTCAAGCGCTTGCTTGAACCCGATTGCGCCCGCCTGGCCGGTGCCATTACCGGTCGTGCGCTCTATGACGGGCGTATCGATCCTGCCGAGGCTTTGGCGCTGATTGGCAAATCCCATGCTTAAAATCCGCGTAATTCCCTGCCTTGATGTCAAAGACGGTCGCGTGGTCAAAGGCGTTAATTTCGTTGATCTCATTGACGCCGGAGACCCGGTGCAGGCCGCCATTGCTTATGATGCCGCCGGTGCGGACGAGCTGTGCTTTCTCGATATCACCGCCACCAGCGATAATCGCGGCACCTTGATGGATGTGGTTCAGCGCACGGCGGAACAGTGCTTCATGCCGCTGACGGTGGGCGGCGGCGTCCGCGCGCTGGAGGATATTCGCGCGCTGCTGCTGGCCGGGGCGGATAAAGTGTCGATTAACTCCGCCGCCGTTCAAAATCGCGAATTCGTGCGGGAGGCCGCACAAAAATTTGGCGCGCAATGCATCGTCGTTGCCATAGACGCAAAGACAGTGCGGCCCGGCAAATGGGAAATATTCACCCACGGCGGGCGTAAACCCACCGGAATTGACGCGGTGGAATTTGCCAAAGAGGTCACCGCGCTGGGTGCGGGTGAAATTCTGCTCACCTCCATGGACCGGGATGGCACCAAACAGGGCTTTAACCTCGAATTGACCCGCGCTGTCGCCGATGCGGTGCATGTGCCGGTGATCGCCTCGGGCGGAGTTGGCACGCTGGACCATCTGGTGGATGGCGTCAAAAAGGGCCATGCCAGCGCGGTTCTAGCAGCCTCGATTTTCCATTTCGGCACCTACACCATCGGGCAGGCCAAGGCGCACATGGCGGCGGCAGGGCTGCCGATGCGCATAGAAGACTGACACTGAACAGCAGATTAAACCGATTTGAAGACGAGGACCAAACCATGTTCACCCTTGATGATCTCACCACTCTGATTGCGCAGCGCGCTGCAAGCAGTGCGGATCAATCCTACACCCGCTCGCTGATTGAGGGCGGGCAGCCCAAAGCCGCCAAAAAGCTGGGCGAAGAGGCGGTAGAATGTGTGATCGCCGCCATTCAGAACGATAGAGCCGCGCTGCGCATGGAAGCGGCAGACGTGCTCTATCATCTCTTAGTCGTGCTTCAAATTGGCGGTGTTCCGTTGCAGGATGTGGTTGCGGAGCTTGGCCGCCGCACACGGCAAAGCGGCCTGGAGGAAAAAGCCGCGCGCGGATAACACTCAAAACAAAAAGGTGCGAACATCAATCGCACCGCGAGGGGGACTATGAGCCAGCCAATCTCAAACATTTCGCCCTACCGGCGCTTTACCCGCGCCGAGTGGGCGCTGCTGCGCGCCGATACGCCGCTAACCCTCAATCTTGAAGACCTGCTGAAACTGCAAAGCCTCAACGACCCGATTTCGCTGGACGAGGTCGCCGCGATTTATCTGCCATTATCGCGCCTGCTGGCGCTCTATGTTGCCGCAACGCAGGGGCTGTATAAGGCCACGCAGCGGTTTTTAGGGGCGGAAGATGGCAAGGTTCCCTACATTATCGGCATTGCCGGTTCGGTTTCGGCAGGAAAATCCACCACCGCGCGCGTGTTGAAGGCGCTGCTGTCGCGCTGGACCAACACTCCAAAGGTCGAGCTGGTAACCACCGATGGCTTTCTGATGCCCAACGCCGAGCTGACCAAGCTAGGCCTGATGGAGCGTAAAGGCTTCCCCGAAAGCTATGACGGGCGCGCGCTCATCAAGTTTTTGTCCGATGTGAAGGCGGGCAAAAGCCGTGTCTCCGCGCCGCTCTATTCGCATCTGGTTTATGATGTGGTGCCGGGCGAGGAAACCATCGTGGACCGCCCCGACATTCTTATTGTTGAGGGGCTGAACGTGTTGCTGCCAAATCGCCTGTCAAAGGACGGCGATGAAATCCCGTTTGTCTCGGACTTTTTCGATTTTTCGATTTATCTTGATGCCGACGAGATCAACCTTGAGCGCTGGTATATCGAGCGTTTCATGCGCCTGCGCGGCACCGCGTTCCGGGATCCGCGCTCGTTTTTCAAAAAATATGCCACGCTGAGCGACGAGGAAGCTATTAGCATGGCGCAGGGCCTATGGTCGCGCATTAACCTGCCCAACCTGCATGAGAACGTATTGCCGACCCGCCCGCGCGCCGACCTTGTGCTGACCAAAGGCGCCAGCCACCGCATTGAAGCGGTGTCGCTGCGGAAGCTTTAGTGCCTCTAATGCCCGCCGCCGTGGCCTTTTTCATTGAAATAATCGGTCAGCGCCAGCAACAGCCCGACAAAAACAAAGCACAATAAAACCGCGATAGACCACATGATGTCGCGGTCTTTGGTCGCCTCGATATTGATAAAGGTCTCCAGCACCTGAATCGAGGCTATAGCGGTAATTGACGCGATCAGCTTCAGCTTCAGCGCGGCAAAATCAATCTGGCTCATCCACACCGGCCACGTCGAATCCTCGTCTTTTTGAATGTGGGTGAGGTAATTCTCAAAGCCGGAAATCACCACAATCACAATCAAACTGGCCAGCAGCGTAAGGTCCACCAGCTTTAACAGCTCGATGGTCACTGTGCTCTCATCCGATGTGGTGATATGCGCAATCAGGTGCCACAGGTGCATGGCGGCAACATAAACCAGCAGGGCGAGGCCGATGATCAGAAACACATAAAACGGTGCCATCAGCCAGCGGCTGGCCAGCATCATCCGTTGTGCGATTTTTTTGCCCGCCATAGCCCTAACCCGCCAATTCAGCCCGCAATTTGCGCGGTAATTTTGCAAATACCGTGCGGTGCGCCGTTTGCAAATATGCACGCAAATCCGACTCGGGCAAAGCGGAATGTGCGTTTATGGCCACCCATCCGGCGCGGGCAAGGTAGGGCGCTGGGGCAAAATCGCCGCTTTCCAGCATCATGGCAAAAGCCTGAGGCGCGGCCTTAAAGCTGATTTGCCCAAGCGCGCCGCCCATCTGGCCAATGGCGAACATTTTTCCGCCCACCTTCCACACATGCGAACCGCCCCACTGCACCACCAATGTGGCGTGCGGCAGGGCGGCGCAGCAGGCGTCGAAGGCGATTAGGTCCAAGCGGTTAGGCTCAAGCGGCAACTCCGGTGCCAATGGCGCAGGTGACGCCGGTGCCACCCAAGCCGCAATAGCCGCCGGGGTTTTTCGCCAGATATTGCTGGTGATAATCTTCGGCATAGTAAAACACCGGCGCATCGACAATTTCGGTTGTTACCGCGCCAAAGCCCTTTTTCGCCAGCGCCACGGCAAACACATCCCGCGAGGCCAGCGCCTCGGACTTTTGGCTTGCGCTGGTGGCATAAATGCCGGAGCGATATTGCGTGCCGGTGTCGCCGCCCTGGCGCATGCCCTGTGTCGGGTCATGATTTTCCCAAAACAGCTTCAACAAAGCCGCATAGGGCAAGACCTTAGGGTCATAGACCACACGCACAACCTCGTTATGCCCGGTCAGGCCGGTGCAGGTTTCCTCATAGGTCGGGTTTGGCGTAATGCCGCCGGCATAGCCCACGCTGGTGGAGGTAATTCCGGCGCCCATCTGCCAAAATTTGCGCTCGGCCCCCCAAAAGCAACCCATGCCAATAATGGCAACCTCATGCCCTGCCGGCACATCCTTGAGCGGCGTTTTCAGCACAAAGTGGTTGGTCGCCGTGGGGATTGCCTGTTGGCGGCCGGGCAGCGCTTGCGCGGCGGTTGGCATGACGGGGCTTTTGCGGAATGAGAACATAGTTGGCTCCTTATGACTTCGTGAATATAAGGTCTAATCTCTGCGTTGCCACTCACGTCTGATCACAAACCGGCGAGGGGTTTTTGAACCGCCGCTAGCGATCCCGGTTAGATGTGCCGATTGGCGCGGGCCGTTTGCTCGACATCATATAAAACACAAAGCCAAGCGCCCATAAAACCACAAAGGCCGGAGCGGCAAAAACATAGCGCACCCCCGAATCCCACAGCGCGGGCGAGGCCATGTTCACCCAGCCATGGCAGCGCTCCACCAGCCCCGGGCTGGCCAGCTCCACCAGTTTCGCAAATGAGGTCAGCACGATTTTATCAGCGCCGATGCTGATGGTGCCATCGACAACAGCCTGGGCAAAGCCCCCGGCGGTGACCAACAAAGACAGCAGGAAAAGTAAAATACGAAACATCCCGCAGTGATACCCAAGCGCGGCGCTGCTGTCGATAGGTTTTGCAGCGCGCGAAAATCGGGGTGACCAAGCCATTCTCCGGAATAAACAAGCCATTCTCCGGCATAAAACGGTCGCAAATCTATTGACGCAAGGCGCTTGGTGCCTATAGTGCGGCCAAATTTGCTGCGCGAAGCGGCCTATTTTGCAACCGGCGTAACCAACCGGCTGTGTGAAAACCGCTTAAGCGAAACGCGGAGAGGTGGCCGAGTGGTTGAAGGCGCACGCCTGGAAAGTGTGTTTACGGGAAACTGTAACGCGGGTTCGAATCCCGCTCTCTCCGCCAACTTGCTGCTTTTGTACGTTTTTCTTCCTTCGCGATCATTCATATAACGAAATCAAATTAAACACTTAGGCTTTACTGCCCTTCGCTGATCTTCCTTGCTTTTCACCTGTAGCCTCATTATATATATGGGTAGGTGTATGGGTAGGATGTGGCGACATGGTTCGGGCAACGGGTAAATTGACGGTGGTCGCCGTGAGGGCCGTTTCGAAATACGGCTACCTGTCTGATGGCAACGGGCTCTACCTGCAAGTCTCAAAATCCGGCTCGAAGTCGTGGGTGGTGCGCTATCGAGCCGGGGGGAAATTGCGCGAAATGGGAATCGGTGGCGTTGGAGTTGTGTCTCTGGCCGACGCTCGTAGGAAAGCTGAAGATGTACAACGCCAAAGACATATGGGCAGTGACCCTATTTCCGTTGCGCGGGCAGCCAAAAATCTCTCAGCCGACGCCAAGACGTTTAAAACTTGTGCAGGTCTCTATGTCGAGAATCATCGCGCCGGTTGGAAAAGCATCAAACATGCGGATCAATGGGAATCAACGCTATCAGCTTACGCATATCCGACAATAGGTCAGCTTCCCGCCGCCGCGATCGAAACTGAGCATATCTTGAAAATATTGAAGCCGATATGGGCAGTGAAAGCCGAAACGGCGAGTCGCGTGCGAGGGCGTGTAGAGGCTGTGTTGGATTATGCAAAGGCGCGCGGCTGGCGTGAAGGAAATAACCCGGCAATGTGGAAGGGTCATTTGGAGTTGATGCTTGCCGCCAAGGCTGATGTGACGAAGGTTGAACATCATGCTGCTTTGGACTTTGCCGAGATAAAAGGCTTCATAACCGCTTTGCGCGCTCAG
>JAYVYB010000184.1:0-5747 GCA_043784625.1 Methylovirgula sp. | reverse complement strand
CGAAACCGCGCCGATTGTGGCGAAGCACTGACCGTGGATCAAACGCTGCTCGCCAGAATTCAAGCGAAGTGACACATAACCTTGGTCACGGCCAACGATCTGCGCATAAGTACCTGCAGAGCGGGCAATCGAGCCACCGCCGCCGATTTTCATTTCCACGTTGTGCCCGATCGTGCCAACAGGAATGTTGGACAATGGCATTGCGTTGCCCGGCTTAACGTCAACCTGCTGACCGGCAATAACCGAGTCACCGGCGCTTAAACGCTGCGGCGCCAAGATATAGGCCAGTTCGCCATCCGCGTACTTGATGAGGGCGATAAACGCTGTGCGGTTCGGATCATATTCCAAACGCTCAACAGTTGCCGCCATATCATGCTTACGACGCTTGAAGTCGACAATGCGATAGGTCTGCTTGTGTCCACCACCGCGAAAACGCACGGTGATACGACCTGTATTGTTACGGCCGCCCTTAGACGACTTGCCCTCTGTGAGGGACTTGACCGGCTTGCCCTTGTAGAGCTCGCTACGATCAACGATCACCAGCTGGCGAAGCCCGGGAGTGATCGGCTTAAATGCCTTCAATGCCATGGTTTCAGTTTCCCTTACAGGCCAGTGGTAATGTCGATCTTATGGCCCTCGGCGAGGGTCACGACCGCATTCTTGATGTCCGAACGTGTGCCGCGCATACCGCGGAACAGTTTGGTCTTGCCCATGCGAATGAGCGTGTTGACTGACTTCACCTTGACATCAAACAGCTTTTCAACAGCTGCCTTGATCTGGGGCTTAGTAGCATCCTTGCGAACCCGGAATACAACCTGGTTGTACTCAGAGGCCATAGTTGCCTTTTCAGTGATCACGGGGGACACAATAACGTCATAATGACGCGGGTCCATTGCGATACGCGGTGCCTTGCTCATTTGAACCGCGCCTCCAGCGCTTCAACTGCAGCCCTCGTCAACACCAACTTGTGGCGACGAAGAATGTCGTAAACATTGATGCCCTGCACTGGCAGCACGTCAATATGAGGAATGTTGCGAGCCGCCATGCTGAAACCAGCATCAACCTGCGCACCATCAATGATCAGAGCATTTGACAAACCCAGAGTTGCCAAGTGACCCAAGACAACCTTGGTTTTTGCCTCAGCTGCATGCGCATCAGACAAGATGATCAACTCACCAGCCTGTGCCTTGGCAGACAAAGCATGACGCAAAGCAAGAGCACGAACCGCCTTTGGCAAGTCATGCGCATGAGAGCGCGTAACCGGACCAAACGCACGTCCACCACCACGAAACTGCGGCGCGCGTGCTGAGCCGTGACGGGCTGAACCGGTGCCCTTCTGCTTAAACATCTTCTTACCGGTGCGCCAAATATCAGCGCGACCCTTTGTTTCATGCGTACCAGCTTGGCGCTTGGCCAGCTGATAACGAACCATGCGGGCAATCAAATCCTGACGCGGGTCAAGACCAAAAATAGCATCGCTCAATTCAACCGAGCCGACATTCTTGCCGTCGAGAGAGGAGACATCAATCTTCATCACATAGCCTCCTTCTTGACTTCAGAAATACGGAACTTGCCGGGCATCGGTGCATCTTTTGGAAGCGCCTTCTTCACGGCATCGCGCAAGTAGATCCAACCACCGGCAAAACCGGGAACCGCACCCTCAACCAACACCAGACCACGCTCGACATCCAGCTGAACAACACGCAGGTTCTGCGTGGTGACGCGGTCTGTACCCATGTGGCCAGCCATTTTCTTGTTCTTGTAGGTCTTGCCAGGATCCTGACGACCACCGGTACCACCGATAGAACGATGCGAAACCGACACACCATGCGTTGCACGCAAACCGCGGAAGTTCCAGCGCTTCATACCACCGGCAAAACCCTTACCGATCGATGTGCCGCTGACATCTACAAACTGGCCCACAACAAAGTGGTCAGCAGTGATTTCCGCGCCAACCGGCAGAAGCTTGTCCTCAGGAACGCGGAATTCCGCAACCTGCATCTTAGGTTCTACATTGGCGATGGCGAAGTGACCGCGCTCAGCGCGTGACACGTTATTGACCTTGGCCTTGCCAATGCCGAGCTGAACAGCCGTATAGCCGTTCTTGTCTTGCGTCCGTTGCGCAATGACTTGGCAGCCATCGAGCTTCAGAACAGTCACAGGGACGTGCTCACCGGCGTCTGTAAAGACGCGGGTCATACCGACCTTCTGTGCGATAACACCTGACCGCATGGTTATATTTCCTTCAAGGCACATTCGTTAAGAGGTGCCACCACAAAAACTTTAAAGCTTGATTTCAACATCAACGCCGGCTGCAAGATCGAGCTTCATCAAAGCATCGACGGTTTGCGGTGTCGGATCGACAATGTCAAGAACACGCTTGTGAGTACGAATTTCGAACTGCTCGCGCGACTTCTTATCGACGTGCGGAGAGCGGTTCACTGTAAACTTTTCGATCTTAGTCGGCAGCGGGATGGGGCCACGCACCTGCGCGCCTGTGCGCTTGGCTGTGGACACGATTTCCTTCGTCGACGCATCAAGGATACGATGATCAAAAGCCTTGAGGCGTATGCGAATATTTTGAGCGTTCATTTTAACATCCCTCGATTGGTAGGCGGGGCGAAAACCCCGCCCCTACAATCAGCCTCAATTATTCGATGATCGATGCAACGACGCCTGCACCAACGGTGCGGCCGCCTTCACGGATAGCGAAGCGGAGCTTCTCTTCCATGGCAATCGGTGAAATCAAAGCAACATCCATCGAAATGTTGTCGCCTGGCATCACCATTTCTGTACCCTCTGGCAAGGTGCAAATACCGGTCACGTCAGTTGTACGGAAGTAGAACTGTGGACGATAGTTGGTGAAGAACGGCGTATGACGGCCACCCTCTTCCTTGGTGAGAATATAGGCTTCAGCCTTGAACTTTGTGTGTGGCTTAACCGAAGCCGGCTTGCAAAGAACCTGACCGCGCTCAACGTCTTCACGCTTGGTGCCGCGCAGCAAAGCGCCGATGTTATCGCCAGCCTGCCCGGAGTCGAGCAACTTGCGGAACATTTCAACGCCGGTGACGGTGGTCTTAACAGTTGGCTTCAAGCCAACGATTTCGATTTCTTCGCCAACCTTAACAATACCGCGCTCAACACGACCGGTCACAACAGTACCACGACCAGAGATCGAGAACACGTCTTCAACCGGCATCAAGAATGGCAGGTCAAGCGGACGGGTTGGTTGTGGAATGTAAGCATCAACAGTCTTCATCAGTTCAACAATGGAGTCGTGGCCGATCTTGCGATCGCCGTCGTCCAGAGCAACCTTGGCAGAACCCTTGGTGATCGGAATATCGTCGCCAGGAAAATCGTACTTCGAAAGAAGCTCGCGGATTTCCATTTCAACCAAGTCGATCAACTCGGCGTCGTCAACAAGGTCAACCTTGTTCATATAAACAACCAAGGATGGCACGCCAACCTGACGGGCAAGCAAGATGTGCTCGCGGGTCTGTGGCATTGGACCGTCGGAAGCCGACACAACCAAAATAGCGCCGTCCATCTGAGCAGCGCCGGTGATCATGTTCTTGACATAATCGGCGTGGCCTGGGCAATCGACGTGAGCATAGTGACGGTTAGCGGTTTCATATTCAACGTGAGCCGTCGAAATGGTGATGCCGCGTGCCTTCTCCTCTGGAGCCTTGTCGATCTGGTCGTAAGCAGTGAACTTAGCGCCGCCGGTTTCAGCCAAAATCTTGGTGATTGCAGCAGTCAGCGAGGTCTTGCCGTGATCGACGTGACCAATGGTGCCGATGTTGCAATGTGGTTTATTGCGTTCAAATTTCTCTTTACCCATGACAGGCTCCTCTTAAACCGAAGGTTTCAAACCTAAATTTCATTGACGCCAGATTAAGCCGAATACTTCGCCTTGACCTTTTCCGCTTCCGCGTTTGGCACTTGCTCATAATGATCGAACTGCATCGTGTAGTTCGCACGACCCTGAGAGAAGGACCGCAGCGTGTTCACGTACTGGAACATGTTGGCAAGAGGCACCATCGCATTGATGACAACCGCATTGCCGCGCATATCCTGGCCCTGAACCTGACCACGACGCCCCAGAAGGTCGCCCATCACCGAACCGGTGTAGTCTTCCGGAGTAACTACTTCCACCTTCATAATTGGCTCAAGCAGGACGGAACCGCCCTTCTGGAGGGCTTCACGGAAAGCAGCACGTGAAGCAATTTCGAATGCAAGAACAGACGAGTCGACGTCATGGAAAGCGCCGTCAGTCAAAGTCGCCTTCACATCAACAACCGGGAACCCGGCAAGAATGCCTGCGCCCATAACGCTGTTGATACCCTTTTCGACACCCGGAATGTATTCCTTCGGAACCGCGCCGCCGATGATCTTCGATTCAAACAAGTTGCCCTTACCGGCTTCGTTCGGCTCAAATGTGATCTTGACGCGGGCAAACTGGCCTGTACCACCGGTCTGCTTCTTGTGGGTGTAGTCGATATCAACCTTGCGGGTCAGCTTTTCACGATAGGCCACCTGAGGCGCACCGATGTTGGCGTCAACCTTGTAAGTGCGGCGCAAAATGTCGATCTTGATGTCAAGATGCAGTTCGCCCATGCCCTTCATGATGGTCTGGCCAGACTCTGTGTCTGTCGAAACGCGGAAAGACGGATCCTCAGCAACCAGCTTCGCCAAGGCAATGCCCAGCTTTTCCTGATCGGCCTTAGACTTAGGCTCGACGGCAATTTCAATAACAGGCTCAGGGAAATTCATCTTTTCCAATATGACCGGCTTGTTCATGTCGCACAGCGTGTCGCCGGTACGGGTATCTTTCAAGCCAGCAAGCGCAACAATGTCACCGGCATAGGCCTCTTTGATGTCTTCGCGGTTGTTTGCGTGCATTAGCAACATGCGGCCAACGCGCTCTTTTTTGTCCTTGGTCGAGTTCAACACAGTTGTGCCGGACTCAATCTTGCCGGAGTAAACGCGGCAGAATGTGATGGTGCCGACGAACGGGTCGTCCATGATCTTGAAGCCAAGCATCGAGAAGGGCTCGTCATCGCTCGGCAAGCGAACAATTTCTTCCTCGGTGTCGAAATCAACACCCTTGATCGCGCCGCGATCAACTGGCGATGGCAAATATTCAACAACCGCATCAAGCAAAGGCTGTACGCCCTTGTTCTTAAAGGCAGAACCGCAAAGGACCGGGACGAATACACGACCCTGAACCGCAGCGCGGATCAAACGATGCAAAGTTGCTTCATCTGGCTCGTTGCCGTCAAGATAAGCGCCCATGACTTCGTCGTCGAGCTCAACCGCAGCATCAATCAGCAAAGTGCGATATTCAACAGCCCTGTCTTTCAGGTCCGCTGGAATTTCTTCATCGTGGTAGTTCGCGCCGAGAGCTTCGTTTTCCCAAACAACAGCCTTCATGCGAACGAGATCGATGATGCCTTTGAAATCATTTTCCGAGCCGATCGGCAGCTGGATACAAACAGCGCGGCCACCAACCTTGGTTTTAATGTCAGCAACGCATTTGTAAAAATCAGCGCCGATCTTGTCCATCTTGTTGACGAAAACAACGCGCGGAACGTTGTACTTATCAGCCTGACGCCAAACAGTTTCAGTCTGAGGCTCAACACCTTGGTTGCCGTCAAGAACGCACACAGCACCGTCAAGCACGCGCAAGGAACGCTCAACTTCAATGGTGAAGTCAACGTGGCCGGGCGTGTCAATGATGTTCAGAC
>JAYVYB010000183.1:0-24625 GCA_043784625.1 Methylovirgula sp. | reverse complement strand
TTCTGGATCAGCAAGGTGAAACCGCTTGAAAATCTCGGCAACAATGGCGCGATCCGGCTTGGTGCGCTTGGTTTTAATGGCTTTTGACGGCGGTTTTGCAGCGTTTGATTTTGCTTTAGTAGCTTTTGAGACGGTCATGAATTTCGAGCAGAGAGTGGAACAAGGAGCGTTATGACAGACCACAGTTTCCCGCATCCTGTAAACAGGGCTTTGTTCGAACAGCGCCTGCAACCGCACCGCTCTCTGTCGGTTCAGAACTTCAAATGGCTGATGGTTTTGCTTTGTGTGATTTCGACTGCCACCACAATCCCGTTCTTTTTGCTGGGGGCTTGGCCAATTATCGGCTTTATGGGGCTCGACGTTTTGCTGATTTACGTTGCATTTCGCGCGTCCTATAACAGCGCCAAAGCCTATGAGCTGGTGCGGCTTGATGTGGTTTCGTTGAACATCGAGAAGGTCAATGCCAAGGGCGCGAAGCGTTCGCTGTCATTTAACCCGCTGTGGGTGCGCCTTGGTGCTGATGAAGACGAAGATTATGGTATGCGGCGGCTGTTTCTGCGGGTACGCTCGCGCGAGGTTGAGCTGGGAAAATTTCTCTCCCCTGAAGAGCGTGCCGAATTTGCCGGTAAATTCCGGCCTGCGCTGGCTCAGGCACAACGCGGCCCGGTGTTTGACCACGGCTTTTAGGTGCTGTCATAATTATGCCTTGGCTTTGTCATTAGAACGAGACGTGAATCTGGTCACAAACTGTTGCGCTGAATAAGTGTAAAATCCGCGCCGGAGCCTAAATGTTAATGTTGCCGCTGTCGCCCAAAGCCAAAACCGCTATCGCGCCGCCGGATCTCAACTCTCAGCGCGAATATGCGCAGCGTTTCTATTCGCCGCGGTATTATTCGCAAAAGCTGTATTCCTCAGCGCAATATCTGCATGCCGCGACCTATTTTAAGCCGAAGGTCAAAAAGCGCATCGTGCGCGATTTGCTCGGCCTTGATCCTTGCTTGGCACGCAGCGGGACGCTGGAAGTGCGGCTCGCCACTACCAAGAGCGAAATTCGCAAGGCGCAAAAGCTGCGTTTTAAGGTTTTCTTTGAAGAAGGCGGGGCCATCCCTGATCGCAAAGCGTCGCTCACCCGCCGCGATATTTGTGCCTTTGATCGCATTTGTGACCATTTGCTGGTGATTGACCACACCGCCAAATCGAAGCGGCTGGGGCTGCACAAGCCTAAGGTTGTGGGCACCTATCGCCTGCTGCGTCAGGATGTTGCCGAAGCCCATACGGGGTTTTACTCGGCATCTGAATTTGAGATCGCGCCGCTGCTGGCGCGCCATCCGGACAAAAAATTCCTCGAGCTTGGACGCTCATGTGTGTTGAGCGAATATCGCACCAAACATTCGATCGACCTGCTGTGGCAGGGCATTGCCAGCTATCTCAATCACCATAGTATCGATGTGATGATCGGCTGCGCCAGTTTCCACGGGGTCAATCCGTTGAAAATCGCCGCTCCGCTCAGTTTTCTTGCGTCGCAGTCCGCCGCCAACGAAACATGGGGTGCCAAGGCGCTCGGCAAAAATGCCATTCCGATGGACTATATTGCGGCCGACAGTCTCGATATGAAAAAGGCCGTGCAGGCCTTGCCGCCGCTGATAAAGGCCTATTGGCGGATCGGCGCGATGTTTGGTCAAGGCGCGGTGATTGATCCGGCTTTCCGCACAATCGACGTTTTGGTGATTTTACCGGTGGCGCAGATTGATGCGCGCTACATGCAACATTTCGGCATTATCGCCAAAGCGGCATAAAAAGAGCGCGAACTGCGCGCTCTTTTAGTTGGCTGTCCGCAGCCCTTTAGACGAGCAACGGCGTTGGGGTCATTTGCCCATCGGGATAGCCATCCCATTGACAGAAACCGTTCTGCCGTTGATTTCGACCACAAAGCTTGAAGCGCCATTGGGGCCGGGTTTTGCCATGCCGCGCGCAACGGACAGGCCTGCCACCATTTTTTGCGCTTCAGGATCATTCTTGCCAGCCTCCTTCAAGGCGGCGATGGTTTTGTCCAAACCAATCGCATCGATGGTGATCTTGCCAACAGGGTTGAGGCCGTTGGTGGCCACTTCACCGGCAATGGTCAGGTTCATGCTCGGCGCGACGATGTGACTTGGCGCAATGGTAATTTTTGGATTGGCGGTCATCGCCATGCCCATCAACTCCATTGTTGCGGACTCAGGCAGCACTTTTTCAGTTGAAAAGTCGGCTTCGTCAATCATGGTTTTGGCCATGCGGTCCAAACCTTCAGCGGTGATCTTGATGTCGAGATCCATTGAGGTTGGCACCAGCGGCGCATTGGCAGCAGGCACCAGCCCCGCCGGCAAGGTAAGGTCGGTGAAATTCATACCAAATTGAAACGAACCGTGCTCCACCATGCCAGAAAGTCCGATGGTCTCGCCAAAGGTTTTCACGCCAAAGCTGCCCATCGGCGTCACAACCGAGATATCCTTCACCAATGCCGAGCCTTTGACATTGTTCCACAGCGGCATTGCGGCGGTGAGCTTGGCTTTAATATCCGCCTGATTTTTAACCAGCGCTTCTTTGGTGGGATTGGCTAAAAATGCCGCCCACAGGTCTAAAATGGCTTTGTTCTTGGCGCTGTCGATGTCGGTGTCGCCAGATAGTTCGCTCATCTTGATGGTTAGATCAGATTTGCCTGCCGGGGCGCCGTCTTTGCCCGACGATGGAACCTGCATGCTTTCCACCATGTCTTTCATGGTCTGGCGCACTTTGCCCGATACGGCGCCATTGCCCGCGTCGGTGCCGCTCATATCAAATTGTCCGGCTCCAAACTTTGCCGTGCCGGAAGCCTTGCCGCCCAACACCGCAGAAACTGAATCGTGACTGGCTTTGCCGGTCATCCACGCCATGAGTTTCGGGTTGAAAATGCCGTCAAACTTATAGTTTTCGTATTTGATCGATTCCTCGAAGCCGCCATCGGGATTTGGAATTTTAAAGCTCAGATTGGGAAAAGCCTCGGACTTCACCACCCAATTGCCATCCGCCTGCTCGGTCGCCAGCATGGTCCAGCTTGGCATTTTCAATTCAAAGCCCGGCGCTTTAAAATTTGCCGTGGCTTTTTCAAGATCCAGCGAAATCTGGTATGAGTCGCCTTGCGGCTTAACCGAAATGACTTTTTGCTCAACGGCAGCCTTGCCAAGGTAAGTGGCAAAGGACTTTTCAATGGCGCGCGCACCATCATCCGTGGCGGGAGCGGCTGCAGCCATAGCGCTAAAGGCTGTGCCCGAGAGCAGCAGCACAGCCAGCTGGGCCGGAAGTTTATTGAAAATACGCGGGTTAAGTCCAATCATGTGAAGTCCAATCTGGCCTGAGGCCTGCGACGAATCGAAAAAATACAGAAACCGGGCAAAGATGCTGCAAATAAGGCGCGCTCATCATAGCCGGAATTTACCCGATGTCACTTGATGCTGCCAAGGCAATAATCAGCGGTGAATGCGTTTGTAATCATGGTGAACGCTTTGGCTACACTGTTTCAAAAATCAGAACCGCCCGAGCGATGCAGCGCAAGGATGCCCTCCCGGTAAGTGGGATATTTCAGTTTTACGCCAAGTTCAGTGCGCAAACGCACATTGCGCACACGCTGGTTTTTTGAATAGAAGCTGCGCGCCATTTCGGACATTTCCGCCTGTTCGAATGCAACTTCGGGCGGAGGCGCCATTTTGAGCAGATGGGCGGCAAAGGTCACCACGTCTTGCGGCGGGGCGGGCTCATCGTCGGTGACACTAAAAATGCCGCTGGCACCCGTAAACCGGAATCCGGCATCAATTGCCGCGGCAATGTCAGCAACGTGAATCCGGTTAAACACCTGCCCGGCTTTAATAATGCGTTTCGCCGTGCCGGCTTTGAGGTTTTCCAGCGCATTTTGTCCGGGCCCATAAATCCCGGCCAGGCGCAAGATGAGCACCCTTTTGCCGGCACGTGCGCCAAACTCCAGCCATTGCTGCTCCACGCTGGCGCGGTGGCGCGAGCGCTCCGAATAGGGCTCTACCGGTGTGGTTTCATCGACCCAGCCGCCGTCTTGATTGCCATAAACGCCGATGGTGGAAAGATACACAATTGTGGAGACCGGCGAGGCGGCAATGGCGGCAGCGTATCGCTCCAAAGTGGGGTCATTTTCACGCGGCGGGATTGAGACCAATAAGAAATCCGCAGTTTTGAGATTTTCTGCCACAGATGCGCTGTCAAATGTGATCGCGTCTACGCCATTTGCCCGCAATCGCGCCGCTTTTTCCGCGCCGCGCACCGTGCCGGACACCTGCGCAAACCGCGCTCCATAGGCTCGCAGATAGGCCAGCGAACTGTAACCGAGGCCAAAAATAAACACTCTCATCATGGTTCCTCTAAGCTTAGCCATTCAGCGCGCACGCTCTGATCCGGCTCCTGATCCAGCGCCGCCGCTCGTAAGTCACATGCCAGCGCGCCAGCCAATTTCCCCAATGCCCAAACCGCCATGGCCCGGACAAGCGGTGAGGGCGCGCTCAAACAGGCGCGCACATCGGGCAGCAAGGTGGCATCGCCCGAATTGCCAATGGCGATCAATACGTTGCGGATAAACCGTTCGTGCCCGATGCGCTTCACCGGAGACCCCGAAAATAACGCGCGAAACGCCGCATCATCCAGCTTGATCAAATCTGCCAAGGGCGGGGCCAGCAAATCTGCGCGCGCTTGCAGCTTTATTTCGCGCGCAGCTTGCGCAAATTTGTTCCACGGGCAGGCGGCCAAACATATATCGCAGCCGTAAATGCGGTTGCCGATTTTGGCGCGAAACTCGCGGGCGATCGTGCCCTTGTGCTCAATGGTCAAGTAGGAAATGCAGCGCCGCGCGTCGATTTTGTAGGGTGCCGGAAAGGCATCGGTGGGGCAGGCCTCAAGGCAGGCACGGCAAGAGCCGCAATGGTCCGGCTCTTTAACGTCCGCGTCCAGTTCAAGGGTGGTGAAAATCGAGCCGATAAACAACCATGAGCCAAACGCAGTGCTGACCAGATTGGTATGCTTGCCCTGCCAGCCCAAACCCGCCGCCTCGGCCAGCGGCTTTTCCATGACCGGAGCGGTATCGACAAAAACCTTCACTTCGCAGGTCGCCTGCACCGCCAGCCACCCTGCCAGCAATTTCAGCTTGCCTTTGACCACATCGTGATAATCGCGATGGCGGGCGTAGATGGAGATATTCGCCGCGTCCGCTGGCGGCTCCCGCATGTCCGAGGGGCCATAATTCATGCCCAGCATGATGATGGAGCGCACCTCCGGCCATAACACCCTTGGCGCGCTGCGGCGCTGTTGGGTTTCCTGCATCCAGTGCATAGTGCCATGCGCACCGGACCCCAGCCAACTGCCAAGGCGCGCGGGCGCAAGCGGAATGGCATCCGGCGTCGTGGTTTTGCAGGTGTCAAAGCCAAGCTCGAGCGCCTTAGCCATCAACCGCGATTTTAGGGAAGCGCTCACCTAGATTACAACACTCAAACCCGCGTCACGGTGAAATGCGTTGCCTTTTCCCCCGCAACTGGCTGCGAAACACGATAGCCCAGTTTCGGCAAATCCAGCCCGGCAAACAGCGCCTCGCCTTGCCCGAGCAAGACCGGAGACATCGCTAAATGCATTTCGTCGACCAGCTGCGCCTGTAAATATTGCCGTACGGTGGCAACTCCGCCGCCAAGGCGAATGTCTTTGCCCTTGGCCGCCGCCTTGGCGCGCTCCAGCGCTTCATGGATGCCGCCGGTGACAAAGTGGAAAACGTTACCGCCTTCCATCTCCAGCGGCGCGCGGGCGTGATGGCTCAGCACAAAAACCGGCGTGTGATATGGCGGGTTTGGGCCCCACCAACCCTTCCAGTCGTCATCGAGCCAAGGCCCGCGCATCGGCCCGAACATGTTACGGCCCAGAATATTGGCACCGATGTTGTCAAAGCTGCGGTCGGCAAAGCCGTTATCAATTCCGGTTTCGCCGCCCTCCTGGCCAACCATTGTTTTGAAAAACCTGGTCGGGAAAAACCAAGCCGGAAGCACCATGCCGCCAACGCCAAAAGGATTTTGCAGACTCTGGTCGAGGGCCGCGCCATAGCCATCCAGTGAAATGGAAAAAGCCGAAACCTTCAGTTTACTCATGCTCTTTCTCCTGTTTGCTTTTCAACGCATATCGTAATCGCAAAACCGCTACACACTTTTGCGCGATAGGCGTTAATGCGCATCGCCCCAGTTTTGTGCGGCGCGGGCATCCACTTGTAACGGAACCGTTAGCTTAACCGCTGGTTCCGGCGCATCCACCATCACTTTACACACCACCGGCAGCGTCGCATCAACTTCATGATCCGGCACTTCGAACACCAGTTCGTCATGCACCTGCAACAGCATCTTGGCGCTCAATTTATGCCGCGCCAACTCATCTTCCATGCGCACCATTGCCCGCCGGATAATGTCTGCGGCAGAGCCCTGAATCGGGGCATTGATGGAGGCGCGTTCCATATTGGCGCGCTCCGAAACATTGGGGCTGCTAATGCGCGGATAGTGACATTTGCGCCCGAAAATGGTCAGCACATAACCGTTGTCGCGTGAGAACTTTTTCGTCACTTCCATGTAATCGCGAATGCCGGGGAAGCGCTCAAAATATTTCTTGATATAGCTGCCCGCCTCCTCGCGGCCTATGCCAAGCTGATTGGCCAGACCAAAGGCGGAAATGCCGTAGATAATGCCGAAATTGATGGCCTTGGCCCGCCGCCGCACATCCGAGGGCATGCCCTCAACCGGAACACCAAACATCTCAGATGCAGTCATCGCGTGAATGTCCAACCCTTGCGCAAAGGCCTTCTTCAATTGCGGAATATCGGCAATGTGCGCCAGCAAGCGCAGCTCGATCTGGCTATAATCGGCTGAAATCAGCTTATGCCCCGGCGCGGCAATGAAGGCGGTGCGGATTTTACGCCCAGATTCGCTGCGGATGGGAATATTCTGCAAGTTTGGCTCTACCGAGGAGAGCCGCCCGGTGGTGGTAGACGCCAGCGCATAAGAGGTGTGCACCCGTTTGGTTTGCGGGTTGACGTAACCGGGCAGCGCATCGGTATAATTTGAGGTGAGCTTGGCAAATTGCCGCCATTCCAAGATGCGCGACGCCAAGACATTGCCTTGCTCTGCCAAGTCATCCAAAATCGAGGCGGAGGTAGACCACGCACCGGTTTTGGTTTTTGTGCCGCCCGGCGCGCCCATTTTGCCAAACAAAATGTCGCCAAGCTGCTTGGGCGAACCAAGATTAAAGTTCTCGCCCGCGAGCTCGTAAGCTTCCGCTTCCAGCGCACCCATTTTTTGGGCGAATTCACCGGACAGCCGCGACAAAATCTGTCTGTCTATGGCAATGCCGCGCATTTCCATCCGCTTGAGGGTGTCAATCATCGGCCGTTCAAGTGTTTCGTAGACGGTTGTCATCCGCTCGGCCGGCAGGCGCGGCTTTAACACGCGCGCCAGACACAGGATGGTGTCTGCCACTTCGGCCCCATAGACTGCGGCTTTCTCAATCGGTGCGCGCGCTATGCCCGCCGCATTTTTGCCTGAACCGCCGACCTCGCTGAAAGCGGGCAAAGCGTGGTTGAGGTGAACATCGGCGAGGTCTTCGAGATTTTGGCCGTTGCGACCGGCTTCCAGCGCGTAAGACATCATCATCACATCATCCAGCCCGCGCAGGGTAATGCCGTGCTGCTGCAATAAAATTGCCGCGAATTTCATGTCATGGGCAAACTTCAACACCGCTGAATTTTCGAACAGCGGTTTCAGAACCTCCAAGGCCTCCGAAACCTTCAGCTGCCCCGCCGCCAGCGCCGCGCCGGTAAACAGATCATCACTGGCACTGGAGCGGTGTTGCAGCGGAATGTAGCACGCCGCCCCATGGTCGAGCGCCAGAGCAATACCGACCAGATCGGCCTGCATGGGGTCAATCGAGGAGGCCAGAATTCGAAATGCGCAACTGCCCTGATCAATGGCGCGCGCGCTCCAGCCCTGCAATGTCGCCACATCGGCAATGATTGCCGGAGTCTTGGCCTCAAAATTAGTTTTTGCACCCCAAGCTTTGCGCGCGGCTGCCAAATCTTGCGGGGTTGGCGCATCGCCCGCCGCAACGGGCGCGGCGTCTTCGGCCTCGCGGCGCACGCCCTGATTATTAACGTCAGCCGTGACACCGGCGGCGTTAAACTTATAGGCGTCTGCCACGCGCTTGATGATGGTGGTAAATTCCATCGCCTTCAAAAAGGCGATCAGCTTTTCAGGGTCGGGCGGGCGCACGCCAAAGGCTTCGACGCTCTCTATCGGCGGCACATCATCTTTTAGCGTAACCAGGCTTCTGGAGATGCGGGCCATGTCCGCATTGTCAAGCAGCGCCTCACGGCGTTTGGGCTGTTTGATTTCGCCGGCGCGGGCCAACAACGTATCGAGATCGCCATATTCCTCGATCAGCAACGCTGCGGTTTTGATGCCAATGCCGGGCACGCCGGGGACATTGTCCACCGAGTCTCCCGCCAAGGCTTGCACGTCAATCACCCTATCCGGCTGGACGCCGAATTTCTCGAACACTTCGGGCGCGCCGATGCGCTTGTCCTTCATCGGGTCATACATGATCACGCCATTGCCAACGAGCTGCATCAGGTCTTTGTCCGAGCTGAAAATCAGACAGGTGGCTCCGGCCTCGCGGGCGTGGCGGGCATAGGTGGCGATCAAATCGTCTGCTTCAAAGCCCTCCTGCTCGATGGAAGGGATGTTAAAGGCGCGGGTGGCCTCGCGGATAAGGCCAAACTGCGGGCGCAGGTCTTCAGGCGCTTCGGGGCGGTGGGCCTTGTATTTGTCGTAGAGATCATTGCGGAAGGTTTTGCTGGAATGGTCAAAAATCACGGCCAGATGGGTGGGCTTTTCGCCTGCAACATCCTCGCGCACCAGTTTCCACAACATATTACAAAAGCCGGACACGGCCCCCACCGGCATGCCATCGCTTTTACGGGTTAAGGGCGGCAGCGCATGATAGGCGCGGAAAATATAGGATGAACCATCGACCAGAAAGAGATGGTCACCGGCTTTGAGAGGTTTTGAGGGATGAAGCATGACGCATCATAAAGCGACGCGGGCGATGTGCATAGGTGGGAGCGAGAGGAAAAGGTTGATAGTACGGCAGCAATGCCAAGATGCCTCTATCCTTCGAGATGCGCTTTCCAAGCGCTCCTCAGGATGACGGGATTGGTAGGCCGGAGACCTTAGACCTACGGTTTCCACGTATTGCACCAAGCTCGCCATCCCGAGGAGGCTTCGTTAGAAGCCGTCTCGAAGGATCGGCAAATGCGCCTGACATCTTTTGAGTCGCCCTTGCGTCGCGCAAACATTGTCGCCAAAATCCGACTATGACCCGCGCCACCGTTTATATTGTGAAATGCTGTGACGGCAGTTTCTACACAGGCATCACCCACCGTGATGTGGAAGAGCGTGTTAGTGGACATAATTCGGGAACCTATCCCGGCTACACGTTTTTGCGGCGGCCTGTTGAGCTTGTCTACTCGTGTGATTTTGATCGCTCTGATGAAGCCATTGCGTGGGAGCGCCAAATCAAAGGCTGGTCCCGCGCCAAGAAACAGGCGTTGATAAATGGAGATTTTGACGCGCTGCCCAAATTGGCGAGCCGCGCGAAACCGCGATGAATTGCGCTTTACTTTATGACGATCCTTCGAGATGCGCTTTTCAAGCGCTCCTCAGGATGACGGGATTGGTAGGCCGGAGACCTTAGACTTACGGTTTCCACGTCTTGCACCAACCCCGTCATCCTGAGGAGGCTTCGTTAGAAGCCGTCTCGAAGGATCGGAAGGTCGGCAAACCACCCCCTTAATCCCCGTGGCCGGACTTGACCGCTTTTTGGCGCTGTTGCGCCATCAAATGCTCAGCAAAAAATCATAGCATGCTTGGCAAAACGCGGTCGGGCGGGCGGTGGCCGTCCATAAAGGTTTTGATGTTGATAATGACCTTTTCGCCCATATCTAGTCGGCCCTCGATGGTGGCGGAGCCGAGGTGCGGCAGCAGAGTGACCTTGCCTGCTTTGGCCAGCTTTGCCAGCTTTGGCGGCACGGCGGGCTCATGTTCGAACACGTCGAGGCCCGCGCCGGAGATTTCATCGGCCTCCAACATGCGAATCAGCGCATTTTCGTCAATGATTTCACCGCGCGCGGTGTTTACGATAATCGCATCCGGCTTCATCAGCTTGAGGCGACGGGCCGAAAGCAGGTGATAGGTGGCCGGGGTGTGCGGGCAATTGACCGAGACAATATCCATGCGCGACAACATCTGATCGAGCGAGTCCCAATAGGTCGCCTCGAGGCTCTCCTCAACCTTGGGGCTGAGCCGCTTGCGGTTATGGTAATGGATTGAAATACCAAAGGCTTTCGCCCGTTTTGCCACAGCGGTGCCGATGCGGCCCATGCCGACAATGCCGAGGCGCTTGCCGGAAATGCGGCGGCCCAGCATCCAGGTTGGCGACCAACCCGGCCAGGTTTCATCATTAACGGCGTTGGCGCCCTCGACCACGCGGCGGGCCACAGCCAAAATCAGCGCCATGGTCATGTCGGCGGTGTCATCTGTCAAAACACCGGGCGTATTGGTGACGGTGATGCCCCGCCGCAAAGCCGAAGTTACGTCAATGTTATCAACACCATTGCCGAAATTGGCGATGAGCTTGAGCTGGTCGCCTGCCTGCGCGATCAATCCTGCATCAATGCGGTCGGTGACGGTTGGCACCAGCACATCGGCCTCGCGCAGGGCCGTGGCCAGCTCGGAGTGGCTCATCGCCTTGTCGGAAATGTTGAGGCGCACATCGAACAATTCACGCATCCGCGTTTCGATGATATCGGGGAGTTTGCGGGTGACGATGACGAGTGGTTTTTTCTTGGCCATCAAAGTTATAAACCTCGTATGCTGGCGTTCCGGGGCATTTCAGCAGCGATTTGCGCGCTTTAACCGGCTGTTAATCATGTTGAGGACAGATAGACTGACATCATCACCAGCCTCATGTGCTTTGTCTATCAGATGGTTTCGCAAAGACAAGCCAACTCACACGCCAACCCGCACGACGATACGCCAGAGACCCGAACCGAATATGCGCAAGACAACAATGACCCATTTGTTTTCCACCGGATGTGCTGTGACGCTGTTGATGTGCCGCACGTCCACACGCCGCGCCAAAGCTCTGGCAGTTGTTGTGGCGCTCAGCTTTTCCGCCCTCAGCCCCGCCGCCGCGCAAACCATGGGCACGGCGTCCGGCCTGCCGTTGCCGCGCTTTGTCTCTCTCAAAACCGATCGGGTTAATTTGCGCGAGGGGCCGTCAAAAGATCATCCCAGCCTGTGGATTTACCAGCGCGCCGGGCTGCCGGTGGAAATAACCGCCGAATTTGAAATCTGGTACAAAATACGTGATTCGGAAGGCACAGAAGGCTGGGTGTTACACTCGCTTTTGTCAGGCCGCCGCACCGGGCTGGTGGGGCCAAGCAAAGCCAGCGCCAACATCACGCTCTATTCCAAACCCTCTAATACCGCCGCCGCCAGCGCCGCATTGCAGCCCGGCGTTATCGGCAGCATCAAAAATTGCGACGGCCAATGGTGCCGGATTTTTGGTGAGGATTTTGACGGCTATATTCCCCAAACCAATCTTTGGGGTGTCTATCCCGACGAAAAGGTGAATTGAGCAAACAAAGCCGCATAAATAAACCGATACGCGGCTTTTTTGGTAAGGCCTTAGCTCCCAGCGCCAAAGCTTTTCGGGGCCGGGCTGACCACCGAGGCTGAGCCTGAGCCGACCTGCAACACCGCCAAAACGCGATCATTCAAGCCATCCTGCCTAAAGCGGAACACGCCGTCAGCGCCGTTAAAGCCGGTGGTGCTGAGGAGGGTTGAACTGGCAAAGCGCTGGCCGCCTTGCGTGCGGGCAAGCGCCGCCGCCAGTGACACCGCATCATAGGTGAGAGACGCGACGCGGGCCGGATCTGAGCCATATTTGGCTTTATAGCGCGCCGCAAAGGCGTTAAATCCGGCATTTTCCGGTGCGGCAAACCATGCCCCCTGCAATGCGGGTTGTTTCAACACGCGGGCATCATTCCATACGCCGGTGCCCAAAATCTGGATTTTTTTGCCCGATAGTCCGGCAGCTTCCAGTGCCGGGCCCACAGCGCCAAGCGCATCGGCCTGTTCAGGCAGGAACAGCGCATCAATCTGATTGCCCAGCGCGGCGATTTTGGTTGCCGCCGCTGCCGCACCACCCGGCTTGTACCGCTCGATCGCCATAACGCGAACGCCTTTGCTGGCGGCCATTTGCTGGAATTCGGCGAGCGCAACGTTGCCATAATCACTTTCCGGCACCATCGCGGCGAAGGATTTTTTGCCCTTGTCGGCGGCAAAACCAACCACGCGGTCAACCTGGCTTTCGATCAGGAAGCTAAGCAGATAGACCCCCGGCTGCGCCGCGGACGAATCTGTCGAGAAGCCAATAACCGGACGGTTTCCGCTTTTGGCGACCGCGCCCACCTCTTTAACGTTGTTGGCAAACAGCGGCCCGATAAACAGCTCGGCACCCTCTGAGAGCGCCGCCCGCGCTGCTTCGCGCGCGCCATCTGGAGTCGAACGGTCATCTTTCAACAAAACGGTGAGGCTGGTGTCATTCACATCCGCCAAGGCCAATTCAGCGGCATTGCGCAGCGAGGTTCCGATGGCGCTGGGGCCGGAGCCTTGTGTCAGCGGCAAAATCAGCGCCACGCGCACCGGTCCGGTGCCAAGATTTGTGCCGGCAAGCGGCTGGGTCTGAACACCGCCCACAGGTGCACTTAGTGGCGGCTCACCTGAGTTTGTGCCGCCAAGGCCCGGGATAGAGCTGCTACAGCCTGCGCCAAGGGTGCCAAGCAGCGCCAGAGCGGACACGCGTTGCAAAAATTGACGCCGCGCTGCGGTCGAAATCGGTTTCATTGGCACACTCCCTAATTTATCACGCGGTGGCTGCAAGCGGCGCGTTGCATTCTCAATCAAACAATTGTGGCGGACGTGAGCTGGAAAAGCCGCCGGAAAAGTTAATTTCATTAATCATACCCAAATATGGATAATTGAGTGTAAAGATATTTTTCCAATTAGAGAAGTCCGGGCCAAACCTTTGCGTGATATTTCACCCCCTTCCTCCAAGGCGCGGCCTCCGGCTGCACCTAAAAATTCCAGTTTCAATATTTTGGGCCATAAAAGCGAAGCGGACCCGCTTGCGCCGGGGCTCTATGTGGTGGCGACGCCAATTGGAAACCTGCGCGATATTACCGTGCGGGCGCTTAGCACTTTGGCGGCGGCAGACGCTATTTTGGCGGAAGACACGCGAACCAGCCTGGTTTTGTTAAAGGCATACGGTATTTCGACGCCTCTTATTGCCTATCATGAGCATAATGCAGCGCAGGTGCGCCCGCAAATCCTGTCCCGCCTTAAGCAAGGGCAAGCGCTGGCGCTGATTTCCGACGCCGGAACGCCGCTGGTTTCCGACCCGGGCTATAAGTTGGTTGGCGATTTAGTGGCTGAAAGCCTGCCGCTTACCGCTGTGCCGGGAGCGTCCGCAGTGCTGGCGGCTTTGGTTGTTGCCGGATTGCCGACAGACAGATTTTTCTTTGAGGGATTCCTGCCAAATAAATCCGGCGCGCGGCGGCAGCGGTTGAACGAGCTGGCGAAAATCCCGGGGACTTTGGTGTTTTTCGAATCACCGCGGCGCACGGCGGAGTGCCTAGCCGATATGGCTGCTGTGCTGGGGAACCGCGATGGCGTGATGGCGCGCGAGCTGACCAAGCATTTTGAAACTGTGCGGCGTGGCAAGCTCGCCGATCTGGCACGCGAATTTGCCGAAGAGCCGACCCCCAAAGGCGAGGTGGTGTTGCTGGTTGGCCCGCCGAACGCCGACGAAGGCGCCAGCGATGAGGCAACGCTGGACGAGAAGCTCAGGGAAGCGCTGTTGCAATATTCGCTGAAAGACGCAGCCACGGTGGTTTCGCAAGCGTCGGGCCTGCCACGGCGGCAAGTTTATGCCCGAGCCATTGCGCTAAACGCCCTCGCCCATGCCGCGCCAAAATGAGTGACAGGCGAAAATGAACGACAGGAAGATCGCGCGCAGTTTCGGGATGCGGGCGGAAACATTGGCTTGTCTGCTTTTGATGGCCAAAGGCTATCGCATTATGGCGCGAAACTACACCATAAAGGGCGGGGAAATTGATGTGATCGCACGGCGCGGCCAAACCATCGCCTTTGTCGAGGTCAAGGCAAGGCCAAGCTTCGAACAGGCGGCAATTGCCATCCAGGCGCAAAAAGTGCGGCGCATTTCTCTGGCAGCGCGGGTGTGGCTTGGCCGCAACCCGTGGGCCGCTGGCTATACGTGGCGCGGTGATGCAGTGTTTATAGCTCCGATTACACTGTCCAAAGCGGTTTCGTGGCGGGTTTCTTGGCCGCAGCACTTGATTGCCGCCTTCGAACTGGCGATGTAGAGAACAGTATTCACTAGGATTTCGCCATGAAGCTCAAAGTCGCCGTTCAGATGGACCCTATCGCCCATATCAACATCAGCGGAGACTCAACTTTCGCGCTGTTGCTAGAGGCGCAAGCGCGCGGGCATGAGTTGTTTTATTACACCCCAGACAAGCTGTCACTGCAAAATGGCAAAGTCACCGCGCCGCTGCAAACTTTGCAGGTGCAAGACGAGAAAGGCGCGCACTTCACCCTTGGTGCGGCGCAGGTGCAAGATTTGGCCGAACTGGACGTGATTTTGCTACGGCAGGATCCGCCGTTTGATCTGGCCTACATCACCAGCACCCATATTCTCGAACGGCTGCACCCACAGGTTTTGGTGGTAAATAACCCGTTTGAAGTGCGCAATGCGCCGGAAAAACTGATGGTGCTGGACTATCCGCAGCTGATGCCGCCGACGCTGATTTCACGCGACCGCGCCGCGATTGAGGCCTTCCGGGCGCAACACGGCGACGTGGTGATGAAGCCGCTCTATGGCAACGGCGGCGCGGCGGTGTTCAAAGTTGCGCTGAAGGACCCGAATTTCGGCTCGCTGTTTGATCTGTTCAGCTCCATCATGCGTGAGCCATGGGTGATTCAACGGTTTTTGCCGAAAGTGGTGGAAGGCGATAAGCGCATCATTCTCATCGATGGTGAGGCGGCGGGCGCGGTGAACCGGGTTCCGCCTGAGGGCGATATTCGCTCCAACATGGTTCGCGGCGGCGCGGCTCACCCCACGGACTTATCCCCGCGCGAATTGGAGATTTGCCGCACCATCGGGCCGGAGCTGAAACGGCGCGGGCTTATTTTTGTTGGCATTGACGTGATTGACGGCAATCTGACTGAAATCAACGTCACGTCTCCAACAGGGTTGCGCGCCATAAAGCGGTTGGGCGGGCCTGATCTGGCTGCGCAAATATGGACGGTTCTGGAAGCCAAAAGAAAAGTGAACTAGCCATGCCGCGTTCCCCTGTTCATTCCGCCAAGCATCTTTTTGACCGCGCCGGTGTGGCCAAGCAGATTGCGGCGCTGCGGGCGGAACATGCCGCAATGCCTGACTTCCGCAAGGCGGTGGTCGATTGCTTTTTTCAGAAGCTCACAGACGCGCGCGCGCAGGTACGCACGTGGTTTGAAGCGGACGGCGGCGGATTGGCTTGCACGCGCAACTTGAGCCAGATCGAAGACGATCTCATCCATGCCATTCATGACTATGTGGTTACATATGTGTATCCGCTGGAAAATCCGTCCACATCCGAGCGGTTGGCGATTGTCGCGGTGGGCGGATATGGGCGCGGCACTCTAGCTCCGCAAAGCGATATCGATCTGCTGTTTTTGCTGCCTTACAAGCAAACGCCGTGGGGCGAAAGCGTGGTGGAAGCCATCCTCTATGTGCTTTGGGATATGCGCCAAAAGGTTGGCCATGCTACGCGCTCGCTCGACGAATGTATGCGCCAAGCCAAGTCGGACATGACAATCCGGACCGCAATGCTGGAGGCGCGGCTGGTGGACGGAGACGCGGCGCTGTTTGAGCAATTGCGCAGCCGGTTCCGCACCGAGATTGTTGACATGGGCGCGCGGGACTTCGTTGCCGCCAAGCTGGCGGAACGCGAAACGCGGGTGCAGCGGGCCGGCCAGTCCCGCTATCTGGTCGAGCCCAACGTTAAAGAGGGCAAGGGCGGCTTGCGTGATCTCAACACGCTGTTCTGGATTTCGAAATATTTTTACAAAGTTTCCGAGGTGAAAGAGCTGGTCACTGCCGGGCTTTTCACGCCTGCTGAATTGCGGCTCTTTGAGCGGTGCGAAGAGTTTTTATGGCGGGTGCGCTGCCACATTCACTTTGTGACCGGGCGCGCCGAGGAACGGCTGACTTTTGACTTGCAGCGGGTGATCGCCGGGCGGCTGGGCTATCAGAGTCATTCGGGGCTGAATGAAGTCGAGCGCTTTATGAAGCACTACTTTCTGGTTGCCAAAGATGTCGGCGACCTGACCAATATTGTGTGTGCCGCGCTGGAAGAAAAGCAGGCCAAGCCACGCGCAATGCTCAATCGGCTGGTGGGTAAGCTGCGCCGCCGCACAACATTGGCGGATTCCAAAGATTTCGCCATTGAAACTGACCGTATTACGGTGGCCAGCGCCGATGTATTTGAAAAAGACCCGGTCAATCTTATCCGGCTGTATTGGCTGGCGGATCGTAACTCTCTGGCGATCCATCCCGATGCCACACGTCTGGTCACGCTTTCGCTCAAGCGTATCGACGCCAAAATTCGCGCAAACGCCGAAGCCAACCGGCTGTTTCTGGACATTGTCACCTCCAAGCGCCAGCCGGAAATCGTGCTGCGGCGCATGAATGAAGCGGGCGTGCTGGGCCGCTTTATCCCCGAGTTCGGGCGCATCGTGGCGATGATGCAATTCAACATGTATCACCACTACACTGTGGATGAGCACCTGCTGCGCGCCATTGGAGTTCTCTCCGAGCTTGATCGCAAAATTCTGGCGCAGGAGCTGCCGCTTTCAACCGAAATATTTGCCACCATCAGCAATCGAACCGCGCTTTATGTTGCGGTGTTTTTGCACGATATTGCCAAAGGCCGCGAGGAAGATCATTCTATCGCCGGTGCGCGGCTTGCCCGCAGCCTGTGCCCGCGCTTTGGCCTTTCAGAAGCTGAAACCGAGACGGTTGTCTGGCTGATTGACGCACATCTGGTCATGTCTAACACGGCGCAGGGGCGCGACCTTTCAGATCCGAAAACCATCGAGACCTTTGCCGCCACTGTGCAAACTTTGGAACGGCTGAAAATGCTGCTGGTTCTTACGGTTTGCGACATTCGTGCGGTTGGGCCCGGCGTATGGAACGCTTGGAAAGCGCAGCTGTTGCGCAATCTTTATTGGGAAACCGAGGTGGTGCTCAGCGGCGGACACTCGGCGATGGACCGCAAACACCGTGTCCACGCAGCGCAGGAGCAATTGCGCGTTGCCCTGCCGGGCTGGTCGGATCACGAATTTGACGAGTATGCCGCGCGGCACTACCCGGCCTATTGGCTCAAGGTGGATTTGGCGCACAAGGTTCAACACGCCAAGCTGTTCCGCCTATCCGGCGTTGAGCTGCGTTCGCTGATTACCGAGGTGCAAACAAATCTCGAAAAAGGCGTTACCGAAGTCACGATTATCGCGCCGGATCATCCCCGTCTGCTTTCCATCATCGCAGGGGGCTGCGCCGCAGCCGGCGGCAATATTGTTGATGCGCAGATTTTCACCACCTCGGATGGCTTCGCGCTGGACACCATCGTGATGACCCGCGCCTTTGAGCGCGAAGAAGACGAGTTGCGGCGGGCGAACCGCGTTGCGCAAACCATCGAAAAGGCTTTGCGCGGTGAAATTCGTCTTGCGCCGCTGATGGCAGAAAAGTCGGATGACCGTAAAGGCCATGCGCAGACCTTTAAAGTGGCGCCGGAGGTCATCCTCGATAATAACTTGTCAAACCGCTATTCGGTTTTGGAGGTTTCCGGACTGGACAGGCCGGGTTTGTTGCACGAACTTACTGCTGTTTTGTCCAAGCTGAATTTAAACATCGGCTCCGCCCATATTGTCACCTTTGGCGAAAAAGCGGTCGACGCGTTTTATGTCACCGATTTGACGGGGTCAAAAATCATCAATCCTGCCCGCCAGATTTCCGTCAAGCGTAACCTCCTCGCGGTGTTTGACAAAAAATCCGAGACCTCAGATGCCAAACCAGTGCCGCAAAGCGTGTTGTAAGGCTTGATTTTTCGCGCTCAAAACCTGATATGCAAGGCTTAACGCCGTGCAAGGTGTTCCACATGCGCGGCACATCCCTATTCGCCCCTTCTTTGAGAGCCCCATGACTCATCCGTCCGACCCGAAACACAACGCAACCCCTGAAGAAGTCCTCGAAGATGCGGTTCACGCCGCCGAAAATGAGGGTATGCCAGAGGCAAACTCCGCCGCGCCCGCGCCAGAAGCGGTTATTTCTGCGCTGAACGCCGAAAACGCATCGCTCAAAGACCAGCTTTTGCGCACACTCGCGGATATGGAAAATTTGCGCCGCCGCACCGCCCGCGAGGTTGCAGATGCAAAGTCCTATGCCGTGACAAATTTTGCCCGCGATATGCTGAATGTTGCCGACAACATCCGCCGTGCGCAGGACGCCATACCTGAGCCGGACCGGGCCAGCGCTGCGGGTGCCTTCAAGGCTTTGATTGAAGGTGTCGAGCTAACCGAAAAAGATCTGCTGGCGATTTTGGCGCGTTTTGGCGTCAAAAAGCTGGATCCGCAAGGAGCCAAATTTGATCCGAACATGCATCAGGCAATGTTTGAAATTCCTAATGCAGACGTGTTTTCAGGTACAGTGCTCCAAGTTGTGCAAACAGGTTATGCCATTGGCGACCGCGTCTTGCGACCGGCCATGGTTGGCGTTTCCAAGGGCGGGCCCAAGGCCAGCGCCGCTGCCAACGACACTGCGGCTTGATCATTCCTGATGCCATCGAGTGGATCGGTATTGCTGTCTTTGCGCTATCGGGCGCGCTGACAGCAGCCCGAAAACATATGGATCCGTTCGGTTTTTCTTTACTTGCCACGGTGACAGGCATCGGCGGCGGCACCTTGCGAGATGTGTTGCTGGCGCAACCGGTGTTCTGGGTTAAAGACCCGACGGATTTGCTGATTTGTATCGGCGTCGGCATAGCCGTGTTTGTGTTGGGCACTGTCTATTCCGGCCTTGAGGCACTGCTGGTGCGCCAAAACATCTTTTTGTGGGCCGATGCACTGGGGCTGTCGATTTTTGCCGTTACCGGAACCAACAAAGCCCTCAATGCCTTTGCCCATCCCGTTGCAGCGCTGGTGCTGGGAACGCTGGCAGCCAGCTTCGGCGGTATTATCCGGGATATTTTAAGCGGCGAAGTGCCAATGCTTTTACATAAGGAAATTTATGTGACGGCGGCATTTGTGGCGGCGCTGGTTTATGTGATCTGTCTGCACTCGGCGTTTCCCCCCACCTTTGCGGCGGGCATCGGCATCGGCGCAGGGTTTACCTTGCGCGCTTTTGCAATCGCAAGAAACTGGTCGCTACCGGCGTTTAAATAGGCTTGCCCACCCGCCGCAAGGTGAGGTTGATGCGGCCATGATTGGGCAGCAGTGTTGACGTGCCGCCCATAATCCGGTCAACGCCGTGAAAACACAGCCGCGACGCGCCGCCAATGATCACCACATCGCCAGAGGTAAGCTTGACCGATTTTGTCGGGTCATTGCGCTTGAGCCCGCCATAGCGAAACAGGCAGGTGTCGCCCAATGAAACCGACACAACCGGCGCGGTGAAATCCGCCTCGTCGCGGTCCTGATGCAGGCCCATACGCGCCGTTGGCTCGTAGAAATTGATCAGACAGGCTTCCGGTGCAGCGCTGTGCGGTGCGTATGTATCCCATAGGCGCATCACATGATCCGGCATGGCGGGCCATGGCGCGTGCGTGTCAGGATGATTTGGCTGATAGCGATAGCCGTTGATATCGGAAACCCAGCCCAGAGCGCCGCAATTGGTCATGCGGACGGTCCATTCCTTGCCGGTTTTTGGCATTTTCGGCTTGAACAGCGGCGCGGCGCGCACAACATCGCGCACCTCGGCGAGCAAACCTTCTTGCGCGGCACGATCGAGCGCCTGAGGATAAAGCAGAAGGCCGGACGCGAGTTCTATTTTGTCCATCATGTCCCTCTGGGTTTGGCCCGCGCCGTGGCCTGCGCCTCGCTCGGATTGTCCGGCCAGACATGGCGCGGATACCGCCCTTTCATTTCTGACTTCACCTCTGACCAAGAGCCTTTCCAGAACCCGGGCAAATCCCGCGTCACCTGAATTGGCCGATGCGCCGGAGACAACAAGTGCAACGTGAGGGCAATACGCCCGCCGGCCACGCTTGGATGCTTCGAGAGGCCGAACAGTTCCTGCACCCTGATGAAAAGGGCTGGCCCGCCCTCTGCCTCGTAATCCAACGCTATTGAAGAGCCGGTGGGCGCGGTAAAATGCGTTGGCGCGTCCAGATCGAGCTTTTTGTGCCTGTCCCACGCAATGCGGGCTTCCAGCGCTTGCAAAACATCGCTCTTAGATATTTGCGCCACCGCTGTTTTGCCAATGATGTGCGGGCCAAGCCAATCTGCCAGATTGGCCAGCAGCGCTGCGGTTGAAAAGTCCGGCCAGTCGATCTCCGGCTCTGCCGCGCGCAAAAAGCTCACCCGGTCACAAAATTGTTTCGCGGCTTTCGACAGCGGCAACACATGCGCGCCAAGCTTGGCCATGCCGTCGCACAGCAACCGCGCGCTGGTTTCGTCATTGGGCACCGGCAAAGTCTGCTCGTTCAGCACAATTGCACCGAGCCGGGTCACGCGCCGAGCCCGCAAGGCCTTGGCACTCACATCAAAGCTCACCTCGTCCTGAATTTTGGGCGGCTCAATGGCGGCGATCTCCTCAACGCTTAGGGGGGCCGCCAGCAAAATCCGCGCCGAGCTGGCCTTACCGGTGATTTCGCCAATGGCGAGGAAGGGCTCTTTCGCCAAGCCTTCAGACCCCTCAACAAATCCGGCGCAGCCGTTGGCCATTAAAAATTCGCCGTGGAGTTTTTGATTGGATTTGCCGCGCGCCTTGGCAATCCGGTCGGGAAACGCCAGCGCCAAAATCGCTCCTGCATCGTGCGCGTCATTTTGACTTTGGCCGCCGCCAGCCTGCCGCGCCCAGTTTTTGGCCAGTTTGCGCGCATCTTCGGCTTTGGGTGTGCGTTCGCGGCGAAACCGCTCAATGCGCAACGTGAGGTCAACGCCGTCGCCGCCCAAGCCCCGTTCGGTGATGATTGCGGCGATTTCGGCGGCAAGGGGCGCAGCATTTTGCCCGGCGGCCCGCAAAACCATCATGCCCAAACGCGGCGATAACGGTAAAGCCCGCAACCGTTGCCCCAGCGACGTAATCCGCCCGTCTGCGTCCAGCGCGTTGAGGGAGAGCAGCAGCGATTTTGCCTCAGCCAGCGCCGGCTTTGGCGGCGCATCAAGCCAAAGCAGCGCATCTGGCGAGGTGACGCCCCAGCTGGCTAAATCCAGTAACAAACCTGCCAAATCCGCGCTGAGGATTTCCGGCGTGTTGTACGCCTCCAAAGCGCCGGTTCCGGCCTCGTTCCACAGCCGGTAGCAAACGCCAGGCCCGGTGCGCCCGGCGCGGCCCCGGCGCTGGTCAGCCGAAGCGCGCGACACCCGCCGCGTTTCCAGCCGGGTCAGGCCCAAATCCGGCTCGTAACGCGGCACGCGGGCAAAACCGCTATCCACCACCACCCGCACGCCTTCAATTGTCAGCGATGTTTCAGCAATGGATGTGGCAATCACCACTTTGCGCTTACCCTTTTGCGTGGGCGAAACCGCGCGGCTCTGGGTGGCCCTGTCCAGCGCGCCATACAGCGGCACAATATCAACATCGGGGTCGCGCACGCGCTCGGCGAGGTAGGAACTCAGCCGCAAGATTTCGCTCTGCCCCGGCAAAAACACCAGAATTGAGCCGGTTTCTTGCGACAGTGCGTTGAGAACCGCGCGGCCAACCTGTTCTTCCAGCCGGGCTTGCGGATCATACCCCAAATAATGCGTAACAACCGGAAAGGCTCTCCCCTCGCTGTGCAAAACCGGCGCATCGCTCAGCAGGGTAGACACCCGCGCGCCATCCAGCGTGGCGGACATGACCAAAATACGCAAATCCTCGCGCAAACCCGCTTGCGCATCCAGCGCCAGCGCCAGTCCCAAATCGGCATCCAGCGAGCGCTCGTGAAATTCGTCAAACAGGACCGCCGCCACACCTTCCAACGCCGGATCATCAAGGATCATGCGGGTGAACACACCTTCGGTAATCACCTCGATGCGTGTGGCGGCAGAGACAACAGACTCCATGCGCACCCGTAGGCCAACAGTTTGTCCCAAGCGTTCGCCCCACGTTGAGGCCATACGCTCGGCGGCAGCCCGCGCGGCGAGGCGACGCGGCTCAAGCACCAGAATTTTGCCTTTGGCCCAGGGCGCATCCAGCAACGCCAAAGGCACCCGCGTGGTTTTGCCCGCGCCCGGCGGCGCCACCAGAACGGCGCGCGGGTGGCTTGCCAGCGCGCGCAGCAATGCGGGCAACACCTCATCAATCGGCAAAGATGTTTCAAACGTCATGCGTGCTGTATTGCCTAAAGCCCGATTGTGATCAAGCCAAGCGCGGATTTGCATAGCATTCGCGGCGTGCCACGCCCACTATGGTGCGCTGCAAGATTGACAAAGCCACGCACCCGCCAACACTATGGAACGTTCCAAGCGGTATAAAAAAGTCAGTGACACAGAAAATTTGAGGCAGGAATTTTAAATGGTTTTTACGACAAGCCTCGCTGGACGCGCCACAATTATTGATATTGCGCGCATCGCCGGTGTGTCCAAATCCACCGTTTCGCTGGTTTTGAAAAATTCAGCGCTGGTCAAGGCCGAAACCCGCGCCAAGGTTGAGGCGGCGATGGGCGAGGTTGGCTATGTTTATAACCGCGCCGCTGCCAATTTACGTACTTCAAAAAGCAACTTTGTCGGCATGGTGATCTCGGATTTGAACAATGCGTTTTTTTCCGAATTGGCCACGGGCATCGAGGACGCGTTTTATAAGGCCGGATATGTGCCGATTTTGGCCAACACCAATGAAGATCCGGTGCGCGAGGCCCGGGTTTTGCAGAGCATGCGCGAGCAGGGCGTGGCGGGGGTCATCATCAGTCCCACCGGCACCAACAGCGCCGCCCTCGAAGACTTTCGCCGCAGCCATATCCCGCTGGTAACCATTGCCCGGCGTATTCAGTCGCCGCATTTAACCTATATCGGGCAGGATAACGTCAATGGCGTGGAAAAAGCCTGCGCTTACCTCATCAAGCTTGGCCACCGCAGAATCGGCTTTTTAAGCGGCCCCACGCAAACGGAAACCGGACTGGAGCGGCGGCAGGGCTATATTCAGGCGCTGGCGGCGGCAGGCATTGCTTTTGATCCGGAGCTTATCATCAAATCGCCACCCACGCGGCGCGGCGGGGCCGAGGCGGCAGAAGAATTGCTCCGGCTTGACAAACAGGTCACCGCGGCTGTGTGCTTTAATGATATTATCGCTTTTGGTGCCATGACGACGTTGGCAGCCCATAAATTAGAGGTGGGCCGCGATTTTTCGGTGATTGGCTTTGATAATATTGGCGAAAGCGAGTTTTATAAGCCGCCGCTGACCACAATCAATGCTCATACCCGGGCTTTGGGCGAACAGGGCGGACAAATTCTGCTGGAACTGATCGAAGATCCGCGCGGCCCCGCCCGCACCTTGATTGGCCCGGTGGAGCTGGTGTTGCGGCAATCTTGCGGCCCGCCGCCAGCTTTGCAACCCCGTTTACCTTGAGCAGTCTCTTCTATCGAACAGGACAAAACATGATCCGCCATATGGTTTTAACCCGTTTTCGTGCTGACGTTCCCGCCAAAGAGCGTTTGAGTATTTTCGCGCAATTGGCCGCCTTGGAAGGGGTTACGCCGGGCTGGATAAAGTTTCATGCCGGTGAGGATGCCAGTCCGGAAGCCCTGAACAAAGGCTTTGCGCACGGCTTCTGCGTGGATTTCAAGGATGAAAAAGCCCGCGATGCCTATCTCGCGCATGAAGATCACAAGGTCGCCGGCGCAAGGCTGGTGGCAGCGCTGGACGCCGGCTTAGAGGGCCTACTGGTGTTTGATCTGGAGCTTTAGCTCTTTTTCCGCAATCGCACGATCACATCAACCCGGGCAATTTCCATGCCTTCCGGTACCGGGGGCAGATTGGTGACATCCAGTGCTCCGCCGGGAATATCCATCAGCGTGTTGCTGTCTTCGACCAAAAAATGATGGTGGTTGTTGATATTTGTGTCGAAATAAGTTTTTGAGCCGTCAATCGCCACTTCGCGCAGCAAGCCAGCCTCGGTGAACTGGTGCAGCGTGTTATAGACCGTGGCCAGAGAAATCGCCACGCGTGAGGTGGACGCCTCTTCATAAAGGTT
>JAYVYB010000182.1:0-3529 GCA_043784625.1 Methylovirgula sp. | reverse complement strand
TTCTCGAAAAGCCAAAACAGCCTCCCCACATGCCGGGCAAACCAGACATCGCGCTGGCAAGTATGGGCATTTACGTATTCGAGACCAAATTTCTGATCGAACTGCTCAACAAAGATGCTGCTGATCCAAATTCAAGCCATGATTTCGGCAAGGACATTATTCCGGACATTGTCAAAAATGGCAAAGCCGTTGCGCATCACTTCTCGGAATCCTGTGTGAGATCAGAGAACGAAAAGACGGCCTATTGGCGCGATGTTGGTACGGTGGATGCCTATTGGGCGGCAAATCTTGATTTGACTGATATTGATCCAAACCTCGACCTATATGATAAAGAATGGCCGATTTGGACCTATGGCGAAATCACACCGCCAGCGAAATTCGTGCACGACGTGGAGGGCCGTCGCGGCCAAGCCATTTCATCGCTGGTTTCCGGCGGGTGCATTGTTTCGGGTTCATCGCTCAAACGCAGCCTGCTGTTCACCGGTGTGCGGGCAAACTCATTCTCGACCGTCGAAAATGGCGTGATTTTGCCTTATGTCGACATCGGCAGAAATGCCGTTTTGAAGAATGTGGTGGTTGATCGCGGCGTCAAAATTCCGGCTGGTCTGGTTGTTGGCGAAGATCCTGAGCTTGACGGAAAACGCTTCCGCCGCACGGATTCAGGTATTTGCCTGATCACTCAACCCATGATCGACAAATTAGGCCTATGAGCGATATCAAAGTCCTCTCTGTTACTTCCGAGCTCTACCCGCTGATTAAAACCGGCGGGTTAGCCGATGTGGCTGGTGCATTGCCACTGGCGCTTGCGCAGCATCACGTTGACATGCGCACGCTGATTCCCGGCTACCCGTCAGTAAAGGCAGCTTTGAAAGACTGGGCCATTGCGCATAGTTTTCGCAACCTGTTCGGCGGCAAGGCCAGCTTGCTGTATGGCGAAGTTGCGGGATTAAAGCTTTACGTTCTGGACGCGCCGCATTTATTTGATCGCCCGGGCAATCCTTATTTAAGCCCGGACGGCACCGACTGGCCGGATAATCCGCAGCGTTTCGCCGCGCTTTCGCGTGTTGGTGCCGATATCGGCAAGGGGTTGCTTAAGGATTTTCGGCCCGCCATTGTTCATTCCCACGACTGGCAGGCCGGCTTTATTCCCGCCTATTTGCATTATGACGGCGGCGCCCGGCCAAAAACCGTGATGACCGTGCACAACCTTGCGTTTCAAGGCCGCGCACCAGCGGAAATGTTACATAGCCTTGCCTTACCGCCAAACAGCTTCACCATGGACGGCGTTGAGTATTTTGGTGATATTTCAGCGCTGAAATCCGGGCTGCAGTTTGCCGATAGCATCACCACGGTTTCTCCGACTTATGCCAAGGAAATTCGTGAGCCTGATGCCGGCATGGGGCTGGATGGATTGCTTGAAGCGCGCAAAGGGGTGCTGGTAGGCATTCTTAACGGCGTGGATACGCAGGTGTGGAATCCCGCCACCGACACGCTGTTGCCTGCCGCCTTCTCGCCAAAATCCATCGCCGGACGGGCAAAGTCGAAAGCGGCGCTGCAAAAACGTCTCGGATTAAAAGTGGATGCGAAGGTACCTATTTTTGGTGTGATCAGCCGATTGTCTTGGCAAAAAGGCCTTGATTTGTTGCTTGAAGCTCTGCCGCTCATCGCGGCAGAAGGCGCCCAACTGGCCCTCTTGGGTTCTGGCGATAAAGATCTGGAGGCGGCATATACCGCAGCCATGGCCCGATATCCCGGACAAGTGGGCTGCATCATCGGATATGATGAGGGGTTGGCGCACCTGCTGCAGGCGGGGTCTGACGTCATCTTGGTGCCGTCCCGCTTCGAGCCTTGCGGGTTAACGCAGCTGTGCGCCTTACGCTATGGCGCGGTGCCGCTGGTGGCGCGAGTTGGCGGATTAAACGACACTGTGATTGACGCCAACGACATGGCTCTAGCCGCTGGCGTGGCCACCGGGGTTCAGTTTGGCCCTGTTACCAGCGGCCAGTTTCAGGATGCCTTGCTGCGAACGCTACATTTGTATCGGCAACCCAAAGTCTGGAAGCAGATGCAGGCAAATGGCTTGAAGACCGACGTGTCCTGGCTGCGCCCCGCTGCGCAATATGCCGAGCTGTATCGAAACTTGATTGCAAAATAATTAGGATAGTCCAATGATCGAGACCGTAAAAACCGCGCCGATAGATGGCCAAAAACCCGGCACATCCGGGCTGCGCAAAAAGGTGACTGTATTCCAGCAGCCGCACTATCTGGCGAATTTCGTTCAGTCGATCTTTAACAGCTTGACTGGTTTTGACGGTAAAACCTTGGTGCTGGGCGGAGACGGGCGCTACTTTAATGTTGAAGCCATTCAGATTGTACTGAAAATGGCGGCGGCCAACGGTTTTGGCAGGGTAATGGTTGGTCAAAATGGTATTTTGTCCACCCCGGCGGCCTCGCATTTGATCCGCAAAAACAAAGCCTTCGGCGGCATTATTCTATCTGCCAGTCACAATCCAGGCGGCCCAGACGGCGATTTTGGCATAAAATACAACGCCTCAAACGGGGGCCCTGCACCTGAAAAAATCACGGACGCTATTTTCGAAATCACCAAAACTTTGTCTTCTTATAAAATCATCACAGCTGCGGATGTGGATTTGAGCAAAATCGGCTCCGTCAAGCTTGGCGATATGAGCGTTGAGATTGTCGATTCCGTGAGCGATTATCTGGCGATGATGCAGGAGCTTTTTGATTTCGACGCTATTCGCGCGTTGTTCAAAGGCGGCTTCAGCATGAAATTTGATGCCATGTCTGCTGTTACAGGACCTTATGCGCACCGCATTCTGGAAGACGTCCTCGGGGCACCGACTGGTACGGTGATAAATGGCACGCCGCTCCCCGATTTTGGTCATCATCATCCCGACCCCAATCTGGTTCATGCCAAATTTATCTATGATCTGGCAATGAGCGCTGATGGTCCGGATTTGTGCGCCGCATCCGATGGGGATGGCGACCGCAATCTCATTATCGGCAAAGGGCAGTTTATAACGCCGTCAGACTCACTGGCGATGCTGGCCGCTAATGCCCATCTCGCTCCGGCTTACAAAGCCGGCTTGGCCGGGATTGCCCGCTCGATGCCAACCAGCGCCGCAGCGGACCGTGTGGCAGCCAAGCTCAAAATAGGCATTTATGAAACGCCTACAGGTTGGAAATTCTTTGGGAACCTGCTTGATGCCGGTAAGGCGACAATCTGCGGAGAAGAGAGCGCCGGGACAGGATCAAACCATGTGCGTGAAAAAGACGGATTATGGGCTGTTTTGCTGTGGTTGAACATTTTGGCTGCGCGCAAACAAAGCGTGGCAGAAATTGCCAAAGAACATTGGGCCAGCTACGGCAGGAACTATTATTGCCGCCACGACTATGAAGAGGTGGCAATTGCCGGAGCAAATGATTTGGTTGCCGAGCTGCGGTCTAAACTCCCAACACTAAAAGGCCAGAGCATCAACGGTAAGCTTGTCGCTAACGCCGATGATTT
>JAYVYB010000181.1:0-2052 GCA_043784625.1 Methylovirgula sp. | reverse complement strand
TTTTTGTCCTCGTGTTCAAACCGTCTTACCCGTGTCTTGTTAAACACAGCGGCAGACGGCTTCTTGGCAGCTGAAACCAGCGGGAATATCTGAGGCTTGATTCAATGCGCTTTTCGTATATGCGGACAAAGTCACGCAAAACAAAAAGCGCGGCTAAAGGGCCGCGCCAGATGAGGGTTCTATAAGGGCAGGCCACGGCCTTTGTCAAGGCGGCGTCATAAATCCCCTGCGCCGGAACGCGAGAACAGCCGTTAACCCTAAATTAACCCTGACTTGCCCGGAAAGCGCGATTGGCTATTGTAGCACGTATTGGAACGCGTTGCGGGGTTTGCTTGTGAGTGTGCATTTTTCAGAAAGTGAAATGGCAGCGCGAAAGGCGCGGTTGCTGGCCGAAATGCAGGCGCAACAGCTCGACGGCATGCTGCTGTTCAATCAGGAAAGCATGTATTGGCTAACCGGCTATGACAGCTTCGGCTTTTGCTTCTTTCAATGCCTTTACGTGAGTTCCGGCGGGGACATGGCGCTGTTGACGCGCTCAGCCGATTTGCGGCAGGCGCAACACACGTCCAATTTGACAGATATCAGGATTTGGAGAGATGCGGCGGAGGTAAATCCGGCGGTGGATTTGTGCGCGATGCTTGAAAGTTTGGGCGCAAAAGGCCGGCTAGGTGTCGAAGCCGACGCTTACGGCTTGACCCATTTCAACGGCAAACGTGTGGAGGCGGCGCTAGCAGGCTTTAAACTGGTGGATGCCTCGCGTTTGGTATCGCAGCTGCGGGTAACAAAATCGACGCAGGAGTTGGTTTTCGTGGGTGAAGCCGCGCGATTGTCGGATTTGGCTGATACGGCTGCAATTGAGGTGCTGCGCGCCGGTGTTGACGAGGGCGAAATTTTGGCCGCTCAACACACGGCCATTTTTGCCAATGGCGGCGACTATCCGGCCAACGAATTTATCATAGGGTCCGGCCGCGACGCGCTGCTGTGCCGCTACAAATCCGGACGGCGCCAATTGAGCGAAGAAGATCAAATCACGCTGGAATTTGCCGGGGTCTACCGCCACTATCATGCCGCACTGATGCGTACCCATATTGTGGGTAAACCGCGACCCCTGCACTTGTCTTACCATGCCGCGGCGCAGGAAGCGCTGCTCGCTTGTGAAGCAGAAATCAGGCCGGGCCGCACGGCTGGTGATGTGTTTGCGGCCCATGTCAAAGTTTTTGACCGACACGACCTGACTGCACACCGGCTCAACGCCTGCGGCTATGCTTTAGGGGCGAAATTCACGCCAAGTTGGATGGATGCGCCCATGTTTTATGAAGGCAATGATTTTGTGCTGGCCGAAAATCAGGTGTTTTTCGCGCATATGATTTTGATGGATTCTTCCACCGAAACCGCAATGTGTCTGGGGCGAACAAGTGTAACGACAGCTTCGGGATCGATGGAGCTGAACGCGCCCGACTTGACTCTGGTGGTGCGCTGATGCGGGCCTATCGCGCTATTTTGCTTTTGTCCGTGCTGCTTTTGTCCGTGCCGCTTGCGGGCTGTGTTGACACTGCCGGTAAGCTGGAGGTTGATCCAAATGTCGCCGTCGAAGCGGTTAAAGTTGTTGCCATGCCGGGCACAAATATTGCGGCGGCGCCGCTGAGCATCGAACGGCTTGAGGGATTATCAACAGAGCAGACCGCAGCATTTGTGGCGGAATTGCAAAAACAGGCTTCTGGGCGGCAGGTTGCTTTTGCGGAAGGCAAAAAGGCCAAATATCTGGCACAGGGCTATATCAGCGCATTTACCGTGGGTGCGGCAACGCGATTTATTTATGTCTGGGATGTTTTTGATGCCTCCCAGCATTTGCGGCAAAGAGTGTCTGATGCGGTGATTGTGCAAGGCGCGTCTCCAGAACCGATGGCGCTGCTAAGCTTGGAGGTTTCTAATGCTCTGGCGGCGAAAAGTGCAGAAGATTTGGCGGCGGTGCTGTCCAACATGCCGGAAGCGCGGGGTAAATAGTTTATATCCGTCAAGTTTAGGTGGAGAGTGGCGCTGCGCTGCTTGTCT
>JAYVYB010000180.1:0-5676 GCA_043784625.1 Methylovirgula sp. | reverse complement strand
AACGGGGTGTAATAAAGAACGAGGCAGCCCTCGTCATTGCGAGGAGCGTAGCGGCGCGGCAATCCAGAAATTTATAGGACTGAATTGCTGCACATCGTTCGCAATGACGGTAAGGTCCGAACATTCAGCGGTACCCCTCACCCCAACCCTTTCCCCGCAAGCGGGGCGAGGGATTGCCTGCCGCCCTAATACGCGTTCTTTGCCCGTATCAGCGAAATAGGCGTGATCAGCAAAATATAAACATCAAAGAAAATCGACCAGTTTTCGATGTAGTTCAGGTCATAATCGACGCGGGACTGCATTTTTTCGGGCGTATCAGTTTCGCCGCGCCAGCCATTGACCTGCGCCCATCCGGTGATGCCGGGCTTAACGCGGTGGCGGGCAAAATAGCCATCCACCACCTCGTCATACATCATTCCTGCGGCCTTGCCGCTAACGGCATGGGGGCGGGGGCCAACCAGCGATAGGTTGCCGTTGAACACCACGTTAAACAGCTGCGGCAGCTCATCCATCGAGGTTTTGCGAATGAAACGGCCAAATGGGGTCACGCGCGGGTCGTCTTTGGTGACCTGCTTTTGCGCGGTCATATCGAGCTGGTTGGTGTACATTGAGCGGAATTTATAGACCTCGATATGCTCATTGTTGAAGCCGTGGCGCAATTGCTTAAACAGCACCGGGCCTTTGGAGGTTAGCTTCACGCCCAGCGCCACAATCAGCATAATCGGCGAAAGACCGATCAGCATCAAAGTGCCGACCACACGATCAAACACCGCCTTGAGCACCACGTCCCAGTCTGCAATTGGCTTGTCGAAGACGTCGAGAACAGGCACTTCGCCAATATAGGAATAGGAGCGCGGGCGCAGGCGCAACTTGTTCATATGCGCGGCTAAACGAATATCGACAGGCAAGACCCAAAGCTTGCGCAGCATTTGCAGCAGACGGGTTTCCGCCGTGATCGGCAGTGAAAAAATCACCAGATCGAGCGAGGTGCGGCGGGCAAATTCAACGAGTTCGTCGACATTGCCAAGTTTGGGATAGCCCGCCAAAGTGTCTGAAGAGCGGCTGTCGCCCCGATCATCAAAAAAGCCGAGCACGCGCAGATCGATGGTTTTACCGGCGCTGAGCGCCTGCAACAGGCTTTCGCCAGCCACGCCACCGCCAACAACCACGGCGCGGCGCTCCACCCGTCCGGTTTTCATCATGTGGCGAATGACGAGCGAAAAGGCACCGCGTTCCAGCAATAACCCTACCAGCCCGATGAAATAGGTGCTCGCAAGCCAAACGCGGGAAAACATCTCGCCCGAGCGCAGAAATATCAGCATGCCGAGGCCGATGAGAAACACCAGAGACCACGCACCCGCGATGCGAAACCCCTGCAACAGCGGCATGTGAAAGGCAGCTGTGCGGTTCACCGAAAAAACCTGAAACATCACCAGCCCGAGCGATGCCAAACCAAATATGGCGGCGACATACATGCTCACCGGGCCATTGATGGAAGTGCGGTAGAGCTGATAGGCGAGCGTGCCCGAAATGCATAAAATAGCGAAATCCGCGCCGCGCACCAAGCCAGAGATCATTAAAGGAGACAGCGAGCGCTTTGGCAGGCTGGCGGCGATTGCCTCCGCGCGGTCAGATAGTTGTGTTGCTCCCGCTGGCTTGGTTTCGCCGAGCTGATCAACCTGTCTCAAATCATTTGGGGTAAAGAAATTCATTTTAAATGCTCAAAATCGAACCTCGAACGGACTATATCCCGTTTTCAGCCACAGTGGGCATTTTTGTTGAAAGAACGCTTAAGTGGCAGAGTTAAAAATCATGCCGATTTAAAAATAGCGCTCGGTGATGGTGATCGTGTCTCCCGGGAGGAGCGGCTGATAGATCGACACTGATGATTTGGTAAGGCGGCCATTGATCATGCGGGTGATTTGCGCGCTATTGCGCGCCGCGCGCGGGCCAAAGCCACCGGCCACGGCCACCGCCGTTTCCACCGTCATGCCGTTGATGAAGGGATATTGACCCGCTGTTGTGACCTCGCCCAAAATAAAGAACGGACGGAAGGCCTCAACCTCGGCGGAAACCTTCGGGTCACGCAAAAAGCCACCGCGCAAACGCCCGGCAATTTCATCGGCCAATTGCGGTGCGGTGCGGCCCTGCGCGTGGACCACGCCGATAAGCGGCATGGAGACATTGCCGCTGCCATCAACAGAATATGAGTTCGAAAGATTGTCCTGCCCGAATACGATGATGCGAACCCGATCTCCACCCGCCAGCGTGTAGGGGCGGTTAAGCTCCGAGGGCGGCAGATTTGTCAGATGCTGTGGCTGCGCACATCCCGCAAGGGCGGAAAGCGCGATAAAGCCGACGGAAACGCATTTTCTAAACATCATAACAAAACTCGCGATACTCGATCTGGAGACAGTTTTAAGGTCTTATGGTTAAAAATCCGTGTCAGAGTTTGGCAAAATCCACCCGAAACGCGGTCAACAGGCAAATCTTAACGCAGAAGTAACCATGTTTCGCTTCAATAGCCTCCAAGACATGAGGCGCGATGGGCAAGATTCAAAAAGGCAAGGCCACAGACGGGATGCGCGGGATTTTCAGCGTGGTGTTTGATGGCTGCGTCATTGGAATATGCACCGCGGCGACGTTAGGCTACGCGGTGTGGACGCTTTCCAAGCGCGAAACAGTAGCAGCGGTGGCGCATGTTTTGATTGAGCGCACGGACTTGCCAATGGCTGCCGAGTTAGAGGCTCTGCACAGCCCGGCGTTGGCGAAGGCGGTGATCGAGGATTTGCAACTTGCGCATAATAGTGGATTTTTGACGTCGCCATCGGCAGGCCTTTCCCCGCTGGCCGTGGTGAAGGGCCTTGCTGCCCGTGTTGGCCTTATTGCTTCACCTTCCGAAGGCGAGTTCGCACTGCCGAGTGCGCAAGAGCGCTGGGCTGCAAGCGTCGAAACCGGCATAGAGCCTCATACACATGTGTTGAAGATTGTCGTTACGCTGCCCGATCCGCAATTGGCGGTGTCGATCGCCAATGCCTTGGCCGCGCGCTATGTGCAAAGTGCACCGGAGAGCCGCCGGGGGAGCGATCTTGATGCTTTGCGGCAAAGCGTCGACGGCCTGCGCCGCAAGTTGGAAAATGCGCGCGAGGCTGAGCAGGCGGCCCCTCCGGAGAATGAGCAACTGCAAAGCCGCTTTTTGGCGATATCGGCTTTGCTGAAGCAGGGGCTGGTCTACGAGGCTGCGGAACAGCTGGACTCGGAGTCGTTGAAGCTGTTGGTTCAAGAGCGGCTGAAACTCAAAACTCAAATTTCGCTCGAGAGCAAAACCTTGCTTGATCAGCACCCCAAAATGATTGAGCTCAAAGATCAACTGGTGCGGCTGGAGGCTGATATACGCGCATCTGTGCAAAAAGCTGAAGCGGCTTTGCGTAAAGCGGCGCAAGCCGCCCGCAGTGCACAGACTGCGCCAAACGCTGCGCCAAGTGCGGAGCCATCGAGCGTTGTTGAACAGCAACTCACGGCGGCAGAACAAAAGTTAAATACTGAGCTTGTAAAAATTGCCAACGGAGACTCTTCATCCGCTTCAAGGCAACAAGATCGAATAATTGTCGCGGCGGAAATGCCCAAAATCAGCTCGCTTTGGGATAATATCGGCAAATCCGTCAATTCGGCGCTGTATGGTGCAGGGATTGGGGCGGGTTTGGTGGTGTTGCGGCGTGCCTTCTCCCGCAGACCCGAAAGGCAGCGCGTTGAGGCGCACCGCAAGGCACCGCGCCCTGTTTCCGCAGTTGCAGAGTCCGAGCGCGACATCGCAGAATTTTTGAAATTTGCTGCATCGGCGCGTGAGTCTTACAACACACCAATTGTTGGTCATGCGCCACCGCTGACCGACGTCGCAGTGCATCTGGGTGAATTGCTGCGCGCAGACTCTCAGGCGCATGTTCTGCTCAATCTGGGCACGGAGCCAGTGTGCGAGATGCTGTTGCGGGCTGTGCCGACTCAGTCCCGTCTTTCAGTGTGTATCGTCGATCTCGGGGAAGCACATTTTGCAACCGCGACGGAAGGTTTGAGCGATATTCTAGCAGGCGATCTGGCTTTGGATGATGCCATCCAGCAAGACGAGCGCAGCGGATTTGATTATATTTCCAGCGGCACGGTGCATCGCGGCAGTTTTGGCCTCGAATTGGTGATCCTGACCTTGCAGGATTGCTACGATTTGGTCGTTATCGACGGCCTCGATGTGTTGTCCAGCGATTTTGAGACACTTGCACCGGTGGTGACTTTAGCGGTGCTTTCGGATTCTGAAGAGCTTGGCGAGATCAATTATGTGATCGAACAGACTTTGCGCGCTGAAAACTGTCATGACGTGTTGTTTGAAGCGTGTGGTGAAATGCGCGTTAGCAAAGCTGCCTGAGCCTTATTTCCGGCTCTTCAAAGCATAGTGACCCGCTTAAAACTTGCGCCCCCAGGCAGAGCCGTCAATCACTTCGAGATCACCGGCGCGATTGAAAATATGCAGCTTGCGTCCTGCCCAATTGGGGCCCGCTTTGAGAACTGAAACTTCCGACTGTGCAAATCCGCTGTCGTCGAGACGGGTAATCTCCATCATGGTGACGCTTTTGCCGTAGTAGCTGGTGCAGTCTTGCACCGGGCGCATCAACTTGCCGTTTAAGCTGAACACAGAGCCCGCAGGCCGCGCGCGGGCGGCGTCAATCAGGAGGGGGTTTGCGCCATGCGGCAGCCATGGCCCGCGAAAATTTGCGGCGCTCCAGATATGCAGCATGTCCGAATAGCTGCCACCCTCGTCGCGTACACTCGCCATCATCCACCACTTGCCTTGATGTTTAACAAGGGTAGCGTCGGAAACCTCCATGCCTTCGAGCAATGTCACTTCCGGCACCCACGTGTCGGGATAATGCGCCGCGCGGTACAAGACCAAATTTCGCTTCGTCGAGCTTTCGGGCATCATCCACATCTCGCCTTCTGCCTCGAAAACAAAAGGATAGGACAAATGCGACCCCAAGTTCAGCGCCGGACGCACAGCGCCGGGCCGCCCGTCTTGCTCAAACTCCATCACAGCAATGTGGCCGTAGCCGTCTTTGTGGCAAAAATTTTCAACAAAGATATGGGTCCTCCCATCGCGGATGACTGGAAACGGGTCGGCATAAAAATGTTTGCCGTCATCGGGAATAGTGTTCCAGCCCGTTTCCGGATGACGCCCAGTCAAAATGAAGTCAAAATCTCGGGTAAAACGCCAGCCAACTTTCCAATGGGGCGTGTTGTAGCATAGATGCAGCAATTGCATGGCGACCGCCCGCGCCAGCCCCTTGCAAACTGCTTTAAGCAGCATGGTTGAAGTCACGGATCTTGGTGCGTCAGAAAGCGCTAGGCCGCTTTCATGCGTCACGCCTGAGCGGCTGAGGGCGGCGATGATAAAGCTGATCGTTCGCGCGGCGATGTCATTCATGGCGCGCAGCCGCACATTTGCACTTTCCACGCCGGGCTGCGCATTGGCGATGCAGACGTGTTCAGCGACGAGTTGAAGACGTGGCGGGTGGCCCCCCAAAAGCGCGTTCAGCGCAGCACCTTCACCGCACATGCCATCATAGGTCAGCTTCCAAGCTGGAACACCTAAATCCTCAGGGCCGCCGCACAGGTCGATGAGCTGTGAATCAG
>JAYVYB010000179.1:0-31389 GCA_043784625.1 Methylovirgula sp. | reverse complement strand
CGATAACCAGCGGAACATCGCGGGCATCAAGCCAGTCAGTTATATAAACATCATAATATGGCAGGAACGCCTCGACAGTGCCGCGCAAAAGCGTGGCGTAATGTCCAGACATCGGCGCAACAATCAAGAATTTAGGCTGGTTTAGCGGCCGGGCATTTTCGCGCCGAAACCGAATGACGTTGCAAAACGGTTTCGACCATACAATTTCTTCGACAATATTGACGCGGCCTTCGTTCAAAAGCGTCGACCCGAGATCAAATTTTGGCTTTCCGTAACGCCGGGTCATTCGTTCAAACATTTCGGCCGAGGCGGCGATGTTTTTTGCGACGGGCGTATTGGCGAAGGGGTTGAAAGGGTTACTTAAGACCATTCTTGTCGCATCGGACAAGGCGCGGGCGGGAGCCATAGCGGAATGCGCCATTTCATAGATTTGATAAGAAAAATGATTCATAAGAACACCTTTGGGCAAATCTCGCAGGATACAAACGCACCACGGTCGGTGCGTATCCAAATTTATTGCAGTGCACAGTTGAACGTATGGCGACGTCGCTGTCAAATCAATGTCATAGAAACAATAAGGTTTAGTTGCGCTTGGGCCTGCAACTTTAGACGGATATTTGACTATTCTGCTGCTGTCATTGTCGATTGGGATCATTTAAACAGCGCATATTACCACCGGGAGCCGACATGCATCGCAAACTGACTGACCGCCGCCTTGTTCTTGCCAGCCACAATGCCGGTAAGTTAGTCGAAATGCGCGAATTGATGCGCCCCTATGGCGTTGAAATTGTCTCCGCGGGCGAGCTTGGCCTGCCGGAGCCGGAGGAAACCGGCTTAACCTTTAAAGAAAATGCTGAAATCAAGGCCCTTGCCTCGGCAACAGGTGCCAATCTTCCGGCGCTTTCCGATGACTCCGGGCTTTGTGTCGATGTTTTGGCAGGAGCGCCCGGTATCTATTCAGCCAGATGGGCCGGAGAGTCCAAAGATTTTGCGGTAGCAATGCAAAGAATTGAAGATCTGCTCGAGAAGGTTGGAGCAATCGCGCCGCAGTTGCGCACCGCTCATTTTGTCTCGGCACTCACGCTTGCTTGGCCGGATGGGCACTGTGAGACGTTTGAAGGCAAGGTTTTTGGCCAAATTGTCTCGCCAACGCGGGGAAAACTGGGTTTTGGCTACGATCCATGCTTTTTACCGGACGGACACAGCCGCACTTTTGGCGAAATGACCTCTGAAGAAAAGCACGGCCTGCCCAAAGACGGCGGCTTGGCGCTCTCCCACCGCGCCCGCGCCTTCCAAATGCTTGAAAAAGCCTGCCTTTCCGGTTTGAAATGACCGCCGCGATAGGCTAAAGCTGCGCCATGGCTTCTTCAAATCCCGCTCTTGAGTCGAAAAATCCCGGTTTCGGCGTCTATGTTCACTGGCCGTTTTGCCTGTCAAAATGCCCCTATTGCGACTTTAACAGCCATGTTCGCCATAAACCGGTGGATGAAGAGCGCTATTTGGCGGCTTTCAAAACCGAAATCGCCCACCGCGCCGCCCTCACCAAAGGGCGCAAAGTCAGCTCGGTTTTCTTTGGCGGTGGCACGCCCAGCTTGATGAAACCGCAGACTGTGCAGGGTATTCTGGATGCCATTGCCGCGCATTGGAGCATTGAAAACACAGCGGAAATTACGCTGGAAGCCAATCCCACCTCGGTTGAGGCCGACCGCTTCCGCGGCTACCGCGCCGCCGGGGTCAACCGCGTTTCGCTGGGTGTTCAGGCGATGAACGATGCCGACTTGAAGGCGTTGGGCCGCCTGCACAGCGCCGCCGAGGCGATGCGCGCGGTCGAAACCGCCGGGAGCATCTTTGAGCGGATTTCGTTCGATCTTATCTATGCGCGGCCCGGCCAAACCGTTTGGGCTTGGAAAGCCGAGCTCGAAGAGGCCATTGCCCGCGCCGGAGATCATCTCTCGTTGTATCAGCTCACGATTGAGCCGGACACGATGTTTGAAAAGCTGTTTGAGGCCGGAAAACTCAAGGTGCCGGATGCGGATCTTTCGCGCGATTTATGGGATATAACCCAGGAAATCACCCAAAAACACGGACTTCCCGCCTATGAAATCTCAAATCATGCCCGAACTGGGCAAGAAAGCCTGCATAATCTGATTTATTGGCGATATGGCGAATATGCCGGAATTGGCCCGGGCGCCCATGGTCGCCTGCTTTTGCCATCCGGCCGCCGCGCCCAATCCACCGAAAAACATCCCGAAATGTGGCTCACCTCGGTGGAAACCGACGGTCACGGGCTGGTGGAAGACAGCGCTTTGACACAAGAAGAGCAGGGCGACGAGTTCCTGCTGATGGGCCTTCGCCTGAAAGAGGGCATCGATTTGGCCCGCTATGCCGCCATCTCCAACCGCCAGATCAATCCGCGCCAGATCGATGATCTGGTTGGCTATGGCTATGTTGAACGCACAACGGCGGGCGGCTTGCGCGTCACCGAAGCCGGCTTCCCGATTTTGGACGCTGTGGTCGCCGATTTGGCCGCTTAAGCGTATTTTTTCCCTGAGTTACATGGCCAAAGGTGGCCACGGTTTTTAGAAAAACCAAGTAAAACAGAGGCTTAACGTCAAAGCTCTGGCCACATTTTCCGGCCAAATACGTGCCACGCCCGGCCAAACGTGGGCCAAACATGGCCAAAACAGCTGTTTTACGACGATTTGGCACGGTTTTGGCCGATTTTCTACAACCGGAATGCAACCGATTTATAACCTCACGGGTTGTATAAGGTAATAGCGGCTTGTTGCACTGCAAAACAGTGCGCTCTGCTCCAGACGGCATCCTGAGGAGCGCTTGAAAAGCGCGTCTTGAAGGATGGCAAGTGAAGCGGGAAGCGCCGATACGGCAAGATTTTGGCGGCAATATTTGCGCAGTGAAAGTGCTGCATATGGAATGCAGGAAACGTTTGCCGACCCTTCGAGACGCTGCACTCCTCAGGGTGACGCGGTCGGGAGATTAGGGCTTGTCACGCTGGGATAGCCACTTGTCTGGTTAAACCTAGCTCCGTCATGCGCTCATCTTGCCGCGTATCCACGGGAACTTTTTGGGCTATGCTCATATTTACAAACATTGATTCCTTAGGACTGTTTGAACGCTACGCAGCAGGCGTGAATACGCGGGGCAAGCTCGCGCGGCCGGACTGTACATAATTGGAATGGATGAAACGGTGCGCGGAGAAGCCATGAGAATATCGGCTCTTGATGGACTGCGCGGCTTGGCTGTTGCGCTGGTCGTGCTGTTTCATGTCTTCGCGCGCTGGCCGGATTTGGTTCCGTGGACAACCCTGTATCACAATTTTCCGCTGTTCCGGTTTGGAAATCTCGGCGTTGAACTGTTTTTCTGGATTTCCGGTTTCGTGATTTTCATGTCGCTGGACAGAACAACGACTTTGAGAAACTTTTTATACCGACGCTGGCTGCGCCTGTTTCCGGCTATGTTGATTGCCTGTGTGCTGATCGTATCGACCAGCGTGCTGCTTCCTGAGCGCCCAGCCGGAGCCCCGCGGCTGATCGATGTGATCCCTGCGCTCACCTTTATAGATACAGAGGTTCTCAACGCCGCCTCGCCGCTCCATTTTGAGAAATTGGAAGGCAGCTTTTGGTCGCTGTTTGTCGAAGTGAAATTCTATCTGATCTTTGGCGGTTTATACTTTCTTGATGCGGAAAAAGCCTTCGCGCGGTTGACCGGTATATTTCTGGCGGATTGGGTGGTCACGTCAGCCGCGCAGCTCTTTCCTGTGACACCGCTCAATGTGATCAATGCGATAATGACCAACGGATTATCGCTCAACTATTTTGGCCTCTTTGCCGTTGGCTGCGCGATGTATCTTGAACTGAAACACCAAAACCGGCGCTACTTTTATGCGGCGCTGGCGTTGCTCATTCCTGCCATAGGAGCGAGCGTTGGCTACCGTCCCGGGACTATGCTGTTTTGCTTTGCGCTTTAGGCGATTTTTCGCGGCGCACTTCTTAACGCGAAATTCAGCCAGATGGTTTCCGGCGCGGTGCTCACAACTGCAGGGTTCATCAGCTATCCGCTTTATCTGATTCACGAAAATATGCTTGTGGCAATTACCATAAAACTGCATCGGGCCTTTCCGGATTTACCCGGACTGCTGACGCCTGTGCCCGGCCTTATGCTGATTTGCGCGCTGGCCTATCTCATCGCTGAGTTTTTTGAACCTCGGTTGCGCCGGGCGATACAGCGCCTTTATCCCGCTTAAAGCTGCGCATATAGGTTCGAGGCTGACTCCGCTGCCACAGCTAAGGGAGCAAAGGCACCCCACCTTATTGTTATGACGCAAATCGGTTTTCCTGATAAAAGCCGACAACTTTCACGCAGGAAACTCTCATGCGCCTTCTTTTTATCGGTGATGTTCTTGGCCGCTCCGGCCGCGCGGCGGTCACCAGCCAGCTGCCCGGCCTGCGCGCCAAATGGAAGCTCGATTTTGTCGTGGTCAATGGCGAAAATGCCGCCGGTGGCTTCGGCATCACCGAGGCCATTTGCGATGAGCTGTTAGGCGCCGGGGCCGATTGCATCACGCTTGGTAACCATGCCTTTGACCAGCGCGAGGCGTTGGTGTTCATCGAGCGCCAGCCAAAACTGATCCGCCCGGTCAATTACCCCGCCGGAACCCCCGGGCGCGGCGCAAATCTGTTTCAGGCCGCCAATGGCGCCAGCGTTTTGGTGATGAATGTGATGGGCCGGGTGTTTATGGACGCCATGGATGACCCCTTCGCCGCCGTGGAGCGCGAGCTGGCCGCGTGCCCGCTTGGCATTGGCTGCGATGCGGTTTTGATTGATTTGCACGCCGAAACCACATCCGAAAAGCAGTCTATGGCGCATTTTGTCGATGGCCGCGCCTCGGTTGTGGTGGGCACCCACACCCATGCGCCCACCGCCGACCACCAGATTTTGCAACATGGCACCGCGTTCCAGTCGGATGCGGGCATGACCGGCGACTATGACAGCGTGATTGGTATGGACAAGGAAGAGCCGATTCGCCGCTTCACCCGCAAAGTGCCGGGGTCGCGCTTTGAACCGGCAGATGGCATGGCGACGCTCTGCGGCCTCGCGGTGGAAATTGGCGCGGATGGCCTCGCGGTGAAGGTTGCTCCGGTGCGCCTGGGCGGACGCTTGTCTCAGGCCGAACCGGACTTTTGGAACTAGCTTTATTTATGTGTGTCATAAAGCTATAAACACGCAGCTTTGTGTCTTTTTCCGTCAAAATCAGGTGTGTCATGGCAGGTCATAGTCAATTTAAAAACATCATGCATAAAAAGGGCAAGCAAGACGCTGTCCGCGCCAAAAAATTTGCCAAACTCGGTCGTGAAATCACCGTCGCGGCCAAGCTCGGCATGCCTGATCCGGCCATGAACCCGCGTCTGCGCGCCGCCATGATTGAAGCGCGCTACGAAAACATGCCCAAAGACAATATTGAGCGCGCCATCAAAAAAGCCACAGCGTCGGATTTGGAAAACTTTGAAGAAATCCGCTACGAGGGCTATGCGCCCGGCGGCGTCGCCATCATCGTTGAAACCTTGACTGATAACCGTAATCGCACGGGCGGCGAAGTGCGCTCCACCTTCTCGAAAAACGGCGGTGCCATGGCCGAAACCGGCGCGGTGGCCTTTATGTTTGACCATGTCGGCCAGATTGAATATCCGGCCAAGGTCGCCACCGAAGATCAGATGATGGAAGCCGCGCTGGATGCCGGGGCCGATGATGTGCAGAGCACCGAACACGGCCACACCATCATCACCGCCATCGAGAGTCTGCGCGATGTGGGTAAGGCGCTGGAAGCCAAATTCGGCGAACCGCTCAAGGCCAGCCTTGGCTGGCGTCCACAAAATACCGTCAGCGTGGAAGACGAGCAGGGCGAAAAAATCCTGAAAATGATCAGCATTTTGGAAGAAAACGATGACGTGCAAAATGTGTTCGCCAATTTTGAACTCTCCGACGCACTGGTGAAGAAGCTGGGCGGGTAGTTTGACCCTCACCCGCATCATCGGCATTGACCCCGGCCTGCGCAATATGGGCTGGGGTATGATTGATGTTGAAGGCTCGCGGCTGATCTATGTGGCGGCGGGTTCGGTGCACTCGGACGCAAAACGCACCCTGGCCGAGCGGCTGAAACAGCTTCATGACGGCCTGACCGAAGTTATCCAAACCTATCAGCCGCAGGAGGCGGCGGTGGAAGAAACCTTCGTCAACACCGACCCGCAGGCCACCCTCAAGCTGGGGCAGGCGCGCGGCATAGCGCTGGTGGTTCCGGCCTTGGCGGGGCTGGAAGTTTGCGAATATGGCGCTAATAAAATCAAGAAAACCGTGGTTGGCGCTGGCCACGCCGAAAAAGCGCAGGTCCAGATGATGGTGAAAATGCTCCTGCCCAAGGCGAATTTCACCAGTGCCGACGCCGCCGACGCGCTGGCTATTGCCATTTGCCATGCGCAGCACCGGGGTGCCAACGCGCTGGCGAAGAAACTGGCCCAAACTTGATTCAGCCGATGCCCTTGAGAACATATCAAGAATAAAGCATGGTACGACTCATGGAGTTTTGAGCATGATCGGCAAGTTAAAAGGCATTGTTGACAGTTTCGAGGACGACCACCTGATTTTGGACGTCAATGGCGTCGGCTATGTGGTGTTTGCCTCCAGCCGCACCTTGCAGAAATTGCCGCGCGTGGGTGAGGCCGCCAGCCTCGCCATTGAAACGCAGGTGCGCGAAGACGCGATACGCTTGTTCGGCTTTATGACCGACGCCGAGCGCGACTGGTTCCGCCTGTTGCAATCTGTGCAGGGGGTTGGCGCCAAGGTGGCGCTGGCCATCCAGAGCCTGTATGGCCCGGCGGAACTCACCACCGCCATCGCCCTGCAGGACAAGGCCGCCATCTCGCGCGCCAGCGGTGTCGGGCCGAAGCTTGCCGCGCGCATTGTGGCAGAACTGAAGGATAAAGCCCCCGCCTTTGGCACGGTTGATCCCGCCGCTATGCGTTTGGCGGGCGAGGACGAGGCCAAAACCGCGCCAAAACCGGTGCAGGATGCCATCTCGGCGCTGGTCAATCTTGGCTACGGCCGCCCGCAAGCGGCAACGGCTGTGTCCGCCGCGCTTGGCGCTTTGGGCGCTGACGCCGAAACCGGCGCTCTCATCCGGCGCGGGCTGAGGGAGCTGGCAAATTGAGCAGCCCGCCCGCCTCTGCAAAACCATCACCCGCCTCTGGCAAGCTGAAGACAGCTTTGCTCTTTTTGTTTTTTTGGCCGCCAATTGGCGGAGTACTGACGTTTTTGGGGATGATTGTTTACGCGAACGATGACTTTAGTAGATTTGAACCGCGTTATATTCTTGCGGGTTTTGGATTACTACTGTTCGTTCTGATCACGTCCTACCTTTCGGCATTTATCCCCGCCGCGCTGGCGGGCATTATTGTGGGTCAAACCACAGGGATTGGTCTCAACGGAATCATGCGCGACATGATGTTTTTTGCGGTTGTCGGATCCGTGATCACAATCGGATACACCGCCTGCCTGCTGGGGATTAAAATGGGAGCAGACGGGCCGATGTTGCTGGCCACTTTCATATCGATACTTGCTTTTTTAGCCGTGCCGGGCGCTGTGGCAACTATGGTTTGCGGCTTTATCGCACTGAAAGCAGGCTGGTTAGCGCCGCCGCCAAGCGCGAAGGAGCTGGCGAAATGACAAGGGGCGCGCAGTGAAAAAATTTGAAAACCCGTTAGGTTTCGCCACTTCCGTCGGTTATTTGATCATAGGGCTGATAACCTACATCATTAATGTTGTAGATACATGGCGCAGTGGCGGCTCTGCGATCCTCAACATCGTGGTCAACCTCACGCTCGACGCTGTTTTGGCGGTGATGTGGCCAATTGCGTGGATTTTGTGGACTTTTCATCATGTCCTGGGGCGGTCATCACCGTTAGATTGGCTGTTCCGGTGAGTACGAAGATCTACGGTAAACGGCGCGCGGATGGGCTGAGGGAGCTGGCAAATTGAACACACCCTCAAACGAACTTTCGGTGACCCGCAAATGGCTCTTACCGATGCTCTTGTTCAGCCTTTTCGGCCCCTCTTTGGCGGGCATCGGATTTGTGCTGCTGTTCACGATCCAACAGTATTTCACTTATGCTTCCGGCCACGATTTTCACTTCGCCGCGGGGCTGATTACCTACATCGGATTTTCATACGCGATTGCGACGGTTCCTATTTTGATTTCAGCCGTTTTGTTGTTGCGACGGCGTGAGGAGAATTTGCGGATTCCGTTCAAAACCGCGATTCGATTCAGTTTCATTCTTGTCACGTTTTGGGTGGTTCTGCTCTTCGTTTACGTTATTTATGTGCTGCCCGAATTGCAAACTGGCGAGCTGGCAAATGCCGGGACCTTTTGCTGGATTTCCGGGTTTTGTGCTGCAATGATATGTTGCGGGTTGAATAATGTATTGGCGGGCTTGTTTCTGCCGTCTCATTTGCAGGCAAGTAGATGACCCCCAAACTCACTTCCCCGGAAAAACGCGAAGACGATATTGACCAGTCCATTCGCCCGCAGACCTTGGCTGATTTCACCGGTCAGGCCGCGCTGCGCGCCAATTTGAAGGTGTTTATCGAGGCGGCAAAGTCGCGCAAAGAGGCGCTCGACCATGTGTTGTTTGTCGGGCCGCCCGGTCTTGGTAAAACCACGCTGGCGCAAATTGTGGCGCGCGAGCTTGGTGTCAATTTTCGCTCCACCTCCGGGCCGGTGATTGCCAAGGCGGGAGACCTTGCCGCGCAGCTCACCAATCTGGAAGAGCGCGATGTGCTGTTTATCGACGAAATTCACCGGCTTAATCCGGCGGTGGAGGAAATTCTTTATCCGGCCATGGAGGATTTCCAGCTTGATCTGATCATCGGCGAAGGGCCGGCGGCGCGCTCGGTGAAAATCGATCTGGCCAAATTCACGTTGGTGGGCGCAACCACCCGCGCCGGGCTGTTGACCACGCCTTTGCGCGACCGCTTTGGCATTCCGCTGCGGCTCAATTTTTACACGGTGGAGGAGTTGGAAGGCATCGTCACGCGCGGCGGACGGGTGATGAACATCCCGCTCTCCACCGATGGTGCCAATGAAATTGCCAAGCGCGCCCGTGGCACCCCGCGCATTGCCGGGCGGCTTTTGCGCCGCGTGCGCGATTTTGCCATTGTTGATCAAGTGCCGAGCATCACCCGCGCCGTGGCCGACAAGGCGCTCAGGCTGCTGGATGTGGACGCCATCGGCCTCGATCAGATGGACAGGCGCTATCTGGAAATGGTGGCGGTGAATTTTGGCGGCGGGCCTGTTGGCATCGAGACCATTGCTGCCGCGCTGTCCGAACCGCGCGACGCCATCGAGGATATCATCGAGCCTTATTTGTTGCAGCAGGGCTTTTTGCAACGCACGCCGCGCGGGCGTTTGCTGACACCGCACGCCTTTAAGCATCTGGGGCTGGAAGCCCCTGCCACGCAGGCGGCGCAGTTCAGGTTGTTTGACGTCGAGGACTAGGGCGTTAAACCTCCTCGACGCTGACGCCCTTGTTCAGATAAAACGCCAGATGGTCCTTGATTGCGGCGACATCGCTTTTCGGTGTTTCATACGACCACACAACATTGTCGCCTTTGGTGCCGCCCGCATTCAGCGAAAAATAGCTGGCTTCGCCCTTATAGGGGCAGGTGGTGTGGTGGTTGGTTTTGGCAAACAGCGCCATATTGGCGTCCGCGCGCGGTACATACAGCGTTGCGCCGTACGAGCCCTCTTTCAAATCCAGCGCGGCGGCGCTCTCGGCAATGACTGTGCCGTTAAATTTGACGCGTACTTTGCCCTTATGCGGGGTGATGCTGATATGCGACATTTCAGACTCCTCAAAAATATTTATACGGCACTGTAACAAAGCTAATGCGGCGCGCGAATAAACCTAGGGAAAATGTTTTCACAGTAACAATAATCTTGGAGAAAAATCATGGAGCGGCGCGCGTTTTTGATCTCAGGTCTGGGGCTGACAGGTTTGGCACTGTTCGGCAGCAACACGGCTTTAGCCGCCCCGCCGCTGCAATATTCGCCGGAAAATTGGGCGGCGGCGCTGGCCTCGGGAAAGCCGGTTTTGGTGCATGTTCATGCCGGATGGTGCCCCACCTGCCGGGCACAAGCACCGATTTTGGACAAAATCACCAGCCAGGCTGCTTTCAAAAGCCTCAGCTTTATCCGCGTCGACTTTGACGCCGATAAGGACTTCCGCAAGGCCTATAACGTGGCGTCGCAATCGACCGTGTTGGTGTTTAAGGGCGGCAAAGAGGTGGCGCGCTCAATTGGCGTCACGTCCGAGGACGCATTGCTGATGGTGGCAAAAACCGCGCTCTAAAGCATCATGCGGAAAAGTGTAAGCACCTTTCCGCGAAAACGATGCGATAAAACGGGGAGTTAGAGCAGCGGCTCCTGATGCAGATTACCTGCCGCCGCTTTAAACCCCTTTCAGCTTCAGCGCCGCGCTGATTTCATCCAAAATAGCAGGGTCATCAATCGTCGCCGGTGTGGTCCACGGGTCATGGTCGGCGATTTTTTTGATGGTGCCGCGCAGGATTTTGCCGGAGCGGGTTTTGGGCAAACGCTGCACGGTAATGGCGAGCTTGAAGGCCGCCACCGGGCCGATTTTGTCGCGCACCAGCTTAACGATCTCGGTTTCAATTTGCGCATGAGATTTGGTGACGCCGGATTTCAACACGATGAAACCGCACGGCTGCTCGCCTTTGAGCGCATCCTTAATGCCCACCACGGCGCATTCCGCCACATCCGGATGCGCAGACAGCACCTCTTCCATCGCGCCGGTGGAAAGGCGGTGCCCTGCCACATTGATAATGTCGTCGGTGCGGCCCATGATGTAGAGATAGCCGTCTTCATCCTTGTAGCCCGCGTCCGAGGTTGAATAAAACCCGGGAAAAGCCTCGAGATAGCTTGAGACCATGCGATCATCGGCATTCCAGAGCGAGGGCAGCGCGCCGGGCGGCAGCGGCAATTTCACTACGATAGACCCCATTTTGCCGTTGGGCACCGGGTTTCCGCCCTCATCAACGATTTGCACGTCAAACCCCGGCATTGGCACCGTCGGCGAGCCGTGTTTAACCGGCAGCAATTCCAGACCCACCGGATTTCCCACCATGCACCAGCCGGTTTCGGTCTGCCACCAATGGTCGATGACCGGAACTTTCAGCACATCTTCCGCCCATTTCACGGTATCGGGATCGGCGCGCTCACCGGCCAGAAACAACACGCGAAATTTGGACAGGTCATATTTGCTGATAAAGCTGGCAGTGGGATCTTCTTTGCGAATGGCGCGGAATGCGGTCGGCGCGGTAAACAGCGACACCACATTGTGTTCGGCAATCACCCGCCAAAATGTGCCCGCGTCGGGTGTGCCGACCGGCTTGCCCTCAAACAAAACCGATGTGGCGCCCAGCAGCAGCTGGCCATAAACGATGTAGGAGTGGCCCACCACCCAGCCGACGTCGGACGCGGCCCAAAACACCTCTCCCGGCTTGATGCCGTACAAGTGCTTCATGGTCCACGACAGCGCCACCATATGGCCGCCATTGTCGCGCATCACGCCTTTGGGCTGTCCGGTGGTGCCGGATGTGTAAAGCACATACAGCGGATCGGTAGCCTTGACCTCGGCGCAATCGGCCCCGCGCCCGGCAAGTTTAACCGCCGCAACAGCCGCAGCCCAATCATGATCATGCGGCTGATCGAGCGCCGCTGCCAATTGCGGACGCTGAAACACGATCACTGCGGAGGGCTTGAAAGACGACAGCGCAATCGCTTCATCCAGCAACGGCTTGTAGGCGATGACGCGGTTTGGCTCCAACCCGCAAGACGCCGCCAAAATAACTTTTGGTGTGCAATCTTCGATGCGGGTGGCCAATTCTTTCGAGGCAAAACCGCCAAACACCACCGAATGCACCGCGCCAATGCGGGCGCAGGCCAACATCGCAAACATCGCCTGCGGAATCATCGGCATATAAATCACCACGCGGTCGCCTTTGACCACGCCGTGATCAAGCAGAACCTGTGCCAGCGCCCGCACTTCTGCAAGCACCTCCGCATAAGAATAGCTTTGCTTCACATTGGCCATCGGGCTGTCATAAATCAGCGCGGCCTGATCGCCGCGCCCGTCACGCACATGGCGATCCAGCGCATTGAAGCAGGTATTGCAGGTGGCATCGGGAAACCAGCGGCCATGCGGGCCCGATGCGGCATCGAAGGCGCGCTCCGGCGCTTTGAACCATTCAATCTCCTTCGCGGCATTCAGCCAGAAACCTTCGGGGTTTTGCTGCCACGCGGCATAGGTTTCGGCATAGGTCATTGAAAGGCTCCCGCAACGTTTATTTTTCAGTTGGAACGGAATTTAGAATAGTTTTTGCTGCAATGCATCCTAGCTTTTTGGCCAAGTGCACAGCGCAGGTGGGTGCGGCCGGAAATACCCGGTACAACACGCAATCAACCGGATGTTAAGCGCCGCCGTTTAAGCTTTGATCATGTTACATTCTCTTCAATCCGGGAGCTGGGCAACGCCGCAGCGCCTGCGGGTCTATCCGCTCTTGCTGATCGCGCTTTACCTTGCCGCCTTGGCGGCGTGGTTTACCACCGCGCACGGCCTGCTTGATTGGATGAACCGGCCTTTGGGGACTGACTTTTCGGAAGTCTGGGTTTCGGGAGGGTTTGTTTTGGATGGCGCTCCGGCCAAGCCATTTGATAATGAGGCGTTGTTCGCCGCCGAACGCACCGCTTTTGGCGCTGAAACGGCGCTGTTTGCCTGGGGTTATCCCCCGTATTTTCTAAGTTTAGCGGCGCTGTTCGCGCTGCTGCCCTATCTATGGGCGCTGCTGATATGGCAAACCGCGTCTGGTTTGGCCTATGTCATGGTGATGCGCACAATTGTTCCGCGCCGCGAAACCCTTGTGCTTGCGCTGGCTTTTCCGGCGGTTTTCGTCAACCTCACCCATGGACACAACGGATTTTTGACCGCTGCTTTGATGGCGGGCGGATTGCTGGCGCTAGAAAAGCGCCCGCTCTTGGCCGGTTTTTTGTTCGCCTGCCTTGCCTATAAGCCGCAATATGGCTTGCTGATTCCGGTTGCCTTGCTCGCCGGGCAGTATTGGCGGGCCTTTTTCGCTGCCGCCGTGAGCTTTGCCGCGCTCACCCTGGCCACCTTGGCGGCTTGGGGCACCGCGCCGTGGCTGGCGTTTGTCCAAAGCCTGACCTATTCCCGCGTTGAATTGCTGGAACAGGGCAACACCGGCTTTTACAAAATGCAGAGCCTGTTTGCGGCGGTGCGGATGCTGGGCGGTGATACAGCTCTGGCCTATCTGGCTCAAGGCGCATTGCTGATTGTGCTTGTGCTCAGCATTGCGCTGCTCTGGGCCAAACGGGTCGATTGGCGGCTAAAATCGGCGGCTTTGCTCATCGCTGCCATCCTCGCCACCCCCTATTGCCTTGATTATGATATGATGGTGATCGCGCCTGCCATTGCTTTTGTTGTGGCGCACGGGTTGCAGCGCGGTTTCGCGCCCTTTGAAAAAAGCCTGCTCGCCGCCGTCGGTTTCACGCCTTTAATTGCCAGGACATTGGCGCAAACGACCTTGGTGCCGCTGGGACTATTGGCGATGTTGGCGCTTTATGGCTGGGTTTGCTGGAGGGCTCTGTCTGCCAAAAGGCAAGAATCACTCAAAACATCTATGCCACAATAGCCGAATGGCGAAGTGCAACGGCTTTTGCGGCGCGCTATAGTCTGGCAAGTTAGAGCAAGACAGGCCAGCGCCAGCCAAGCCAGCTCAAGGAGCACCAGAATGAACAATCCTGAAGCAAATTCCGTCAAAAAATCGGCTTATGATACTGGTCTTGCCCGCAACCCGGCGAATTTTCAACCCCTGTCCCCAATGCCGTTTTTGGAACGCGCTGCAGCCGTTTTCCCCAACCAGACCGCAATTATTCACGGATCGCTGCGCCGCACCTATGCCGAGTTCTATCGCCGCGCGCGCCAACTGGCCTCGGCCCTGAAACTGCGCGGCATCGGGCGGGGCGATACGGTGAGCGTCATGATGGCCAATACGCCGGCCATGCTGGAATGTCATTACGGGGTGCCGATGATCGGGGCTGTCTTAAACACGCTCAACACCCGTCTGGATGCCAAAATTCTGGCCTTCACCCTCGACCATGCCGAGGCCAAAGTGGTGATTGTCGACCGAGAATTTTCCGAAGTGATGCGCGAGGCTTTGGCGCAGGCCTCGGTTAAACCGCTGGTGATTGATTATGATGACCCGGAATTTGAAGGTGCCGGAGAGCTGCAAGGCCAGCTGGACTATGAGGCGTTGCTTGCCTCTGGCGATGCGGATTTTAAATGGAGCCTGCCGGATGATGAGTGGGATGCCATCGCGCTGAACTATACGTCCGGCACAACCGGAGACCCCAAAGGCGTGGTCTATCACCATCGCGGTGCCTATTTGCTCAGCCTGAGCAATGTCCTCACCGGCAATATGGGCCGCCATCCGGTGTATTTGTGGACCTTGCCGATGTTCCACTGCAACGGCTGGTGCTTTCCATGGTCGGTTGTCGCCGCCAATGGTACACATGTGTGCCTGCGTGCTGTGCGGGCCAAGCCGATTTATGATCTAATCTCACACCATCAGGTCACGCACTTGTGCGGTGCGCCCATTGTAATGTCGACATTGCTTAACGCGCCTCAGGCCGAGAAAAAGCCGCTGCCCGGGTCGGTGGTGTTCTTTGTGGCCGGTGCGCCGCCGCCTGCCGCTGTTCTGGCGGGCATGAAAACCGCCGGTTTCAGCGTGACTCATTTGTACGGCCTCACCGAAACTTACGGCCCCTCGGTGGTCAATGATTGGAATGCCGAATGGGATGCGCTGCCCGACGATGAGCAGGCGGCGAAGAAATCGCGGCAGGGCGTACGCTATATCGCGCTGGAAGGGCTGGATGTTCTCGACCCGATAACCCTGGAGCCGGTTCCGGCCGACGGCAAAACCATGGGCGAGGTGATGATGCGCGGCAATGTGGTGATGCGCGGGTATCTGAAAAATCCGAAAGCTACCGAAGAGGCCTTTCGTGGCGGCTGGTTTCATTCGGGCGATCTGGGCGTGAAACATCCCGATGGCTATGTTCAGCTGAAAGACCGCTCGAAAGACATCATCATTTCGGGCGGTGAGAACATCTCCAGCATCGAGGTTGAAGACGCGCTCTATAAGCACCCGGCAGTGCAGGCTGTGGCTGTGGTGGCGCGCCCGGACGAAAAATGGGGCGAAACCCCCTGCGCTTTTGTTGAACTCAAGCCACACCATCATGCCGACGCGGCGGAGCTGGTGGCGTGGTGCAAAGGCCATTTGGCCGGTTATAAAGTGCCCCGCACCATTATTTTTGCCGAATTGCCAAAAACCTCAACCGGCAAGATGCAGAAATATCTGCTGCGCGACCGCGCCAAAACGCTGTAAAAACCCGGGCCGAGGCTTGCTGTTATCGCTAACTATGCGATAGTGACGCCACAATGCGTTAACAGGGGCGAGATGATGGATGTTTTGATGCCAATGCCGATGCCGGATTTGATCATCAATGGCATTGCCGCCTCGCAAAAGCTGCACCGCATGTGGGAGATGAGCGCGGCGGAAATTGCTGCCGTTACCCCGCAAATTCGTGGTCTGGCTGTGGGTTTTGGCCATGTCCCGATCAATGCGGAATTTATGGGCCGCTTTCCGAATCTCGAAATTGTTTCCAGTTTTGGCGTCGGTTATGATCATGTCGATGCCAAATGGGCGGGCGGGCACGGGCTTATTGTCACCAATACGCCGGATGTTTTGAACGAAGAAGTGGCCGATACTGCAATCGGGCTGTTGCTGTGCACGGTGCGGCAACTGCCGCAGGCCGAGCGGCATGTGCGCTCCGGCGCATGGCTCAAGGGCAATTTTCCGCTGACAACCACCTTGCGCGGCCGCACTATGGGCATTGTCGGACTGGGGCGCATCGGCAAAGCCATTGCCACACGTGCGGAAACTTTCGGCATAAAAATCGCCTATCATGGCCGCTCGCAGCAGGCCAACGTTACCTATCCTTATTATGCGTCGCTGAAGGGCATGGCGGCGGCTGTAGACATTTTAATGGTGATCACGCCCGGCGGGCCGGAAACCAAGGGTCTGATCAACGCCGAAGTGTTAGCGGCTTTGGGGCCAAACGGCATTCTCATCAACGTGGCGCGTGGCTCGGTGGTGGATGAGCCTGCCTTGATCAAAGCTTTGCAGGACAAGGTGATCTTGAGCGCCGGACTTGATGTTTTTGTTGATGAGCCGCGGGTTCCGCAATCCTTGCTGGATATGGATCACATCGTGCTGTTTCCGCATGTCGGCAGCGCCTCGCAACATACGCGCGATGCGATGGCTCAACTGGTGGTGGATAATCTCGCCAGCTGGGCAGCGGCGAAAGTTCCGCTGACACCTGTTGCGGAGACACCTTGGAAGGCGTAACCTGAAAACCAACATAGTTCAGGGGCGCTTCATGGCTGGTTTTATCCGATTTTCGGCCCAGACTCTTACGGGCATTGTCGCCTTTGGCAGCCTGTTGGTGCTTTCCAGCCACGCCGCGCAGCCGCAATTTGCCGGCCAGTGGGATATGTCGCTGGACAACACCAATCGCAAATGCCGCGTTACCCTGCGTATGGATGCGCCGGATACGGGCAGCAATGTGGCCAACCACGCTCTTGCTATGCCGATGGGTTGCAAGCGCGCCATGCCGATTTTAAGCGACACCACCGCATGGATTGCGCCGGATGCGCAAAAGCTGGTGTTTGCTGATGTCTCGGGCAAAGCCGTGTTGGATTTCACATGGGCAACAGACCACAGCGCCATGATCTCCAAAGGCCCGGAGGGCGAAACCTACCAGATACGCGCTGTGAACGCGGCTGGCGCAACGCCCGCGGGATCAGCCATTGCCGCCAATGAAACGCCCGTTCCGGGTTTCCAGCCGGTGGACAAAACCAAACCGGCGGTTCTTGATGCGCCGCCGCCTGTGGCACCGCCCGCTCCTGCTCCTGTGATGGGCGGTAAATATGCTGTCGTGCGCGATGCCAAAAAGCCATCCAATTGCACGCTGGTGCTTGACGCTGGTAAACTCTCGCCCAAAGGCAATTTTAAAGCCAGTCTTGAGCCGGGTTGCGCCGACACCGGCATGAAGATCTTCGATCCGGTGGCGTGGCGGATGGATAAGGATCACCTGACTCTGGTAGCCAAGCGCGGGCACGAAACGGCGTTGATTCATCAAGCCGATGACACTTGGGCCAAAGATCCGGCGGTAAGATCCGGCTCTCCGCTCAGCCTGAAAAAGCTTTAGAGCATCGTGCGGAAAACTGTGAGTGGTTTTCCGCAAAAACGATGCGACTAATCAGGAGCTCTAAGCCGAGGCTTACGGGGTCAGCTTGCCACCCATTTCGTCTTCAATGTGGCATTTTATAATATCGTCGAAGCTGGCGTCGCCTTCGAAGCCCAGTTGCAAGGCCCGAACGGGGTGAAATTTTTGCGGCCATCCGGCAACAATTTTGGCGATAGCGGCATCGGGCTGGTGTTTAATCAGCGCCACTGCCGCATCTCCCGCCACACGGCGCAATGCCTCAATTTGCTCTTCGACACTGACGCAAAGCCCCGGCAGGTTGAGCGCCCGCGATGCGCCCAATAGGCTCAAATCCAGAGAGGCGGCGTGAAGCAGAAAACCAATAGCGGCGCGGGGCGAGGCATGCCAATGCTTCACATTTGTGGACACAGGTAGAATTGCGCTTTTGCCTGCGAGCGGCTCGCGGATGATGCCGGAAAAAAATCCCGATGCGGCTTTGTTGGGCAGGCCCGGCCTCACGCAAATGGTGGGAAGTCGCAACGCAATTCCGTCAACAAAGCCCTTGCGGGAATAGTCGGACAGCAGAAGTTCGCCGACGGCTTTTTGGGTGCCGTAAGAGGTGAGCGGCGTGGTCGCAAAGGTATCTTCAATTTCGTCCGGGAACGGTGCACCAAACACCGCAATTGAAGACGTGAACACCAGTCTTGGACGATAGGACGGGCCAAAGCTCCGGATGGCTTCAAGGCAAAACCGGGTGGCATCAAGATTGATGGCATAGCCTTTTTCAAACTCAGTTTCAGCCTCACCTGAAACAATGGCGGCAAGGTGGAAAATCACATCAGGCTGCCGCGCAATCAGCGAATTCACATGTTTTGCGTCAGAAATATCGACGGCAAACGCCGCGATTGTGATGCTATCTTGCGCCGGAGCCGCTGCCGCAACCACATCTGCCAAGTCCAGGTGCCGAACAGGAACGCCGCCAAGCGCGCCATCACGCAGCAGGCGCTGAGTCAATTTCCGCCCCAACATGCCAGCCGCGCCGAGAATTAAAACACGCATCGCGAAATCCTAAAGCGAGAAGCCGCCATCAATGAGGTGAATGGTTCCGGTGGTATATGTGCTTTCATCCGATGCCAGATACACAGCCAGCGAGGCAATTTCTTCGGCCTTGCCGAGGCGGCCGATAGCTTGGCGGTCGACAAACGCCTGCCGCACATCTTTTTCACTCTGGCCGGTTTGCGCCGCCAGCGTGGCGATGCGCGCGTCCAGCGAAGGAGACTCAATTGTGCCGGGGCAAATGGCGTTGCAGCGGATGCCGCGCTTGATGAAATCCGCCGCCACAGCCTTGGAGAGGCCGATCACCGCCGCTTTGCTGGCTCCATAGGCGTAGCGGTTGGGAATTCCGCGCACGGAGGAAGCCCCGGAGGCGATATTGATGATGGAACCGCTGCCGCGCGCCAACATGCCGGGCAAAAACGCCCGGATGGTGCGGTGCATGGCCTTGACGTTCAAATCAAACGAGAAATCCCAGTCTTCATCGGAGCACTCTAAGACCGAACCGTGATGAACAAACCCGGCGCAGTTGAACAAAATATCAACCGGGCCAACTTCTGCCGCCAGCGTGCGCACAGCGGCGCTCGAGCGAACATCGAGGGCGTAGCAGCTGGTGCCTTGCAGGTCGGCCAGCGCTTTTTCATTCAAATCTGTGGCGATGACCTTTGCGCCCTCCTGAAGAAAGGCCTTGGCGGTGGCAAGGCCGATGCCCGCCCCTGCCGCGGTGAGAAATGCTGTTTTACCGATAAGACGTCCAGCCATTTTTATTTCTCCCTAGGATATGGTTTTGTTGATCATGTTAATCAGTATGCGATCGGAAAGCTGTTCGCGCGTACCAGACGATATTGGTGATAAAGACATGAGCCATGTATGGCGGATCAGTTCACGCCGGTCTTCACGGTGCGCCCGCTGCGCGCAAGGCCGTGAGGGACTGGAGCTGCTGGCCATGCGCATCAAAGTTTGAGGGCAACAGCCAGGCTTCATATGCCGCTTTGTGTGCAGGCCATTCAGAATCGAGCATTGAAAACCACGCTGTATCGCGGTTATGGCCCTTGACGATCAAATGTTGACGAAACGTGCCCTCGTAGGTGAAACCAAAGCGCGGCGCGGCGCGCTTGGAGGGTTCATTCAAGGCGTTGCACTTCCACTCATAGCGGCGATAGCCCAGCTCGAAAGCATATTTTGCCATTAGATACATGGTTTCCGTCGCTGCCGGAGTTTTTTGCAACAGCGGAGAATAGATGATGTTGCCAACTTCGATGACACGATTGACGGGGTCAATCCGCATATAGGTGGCTTGCCCGACTGGTTTGCCGGATGCGTTATCAATGAGTGCAAAAAACAGCGGATCCGTGGAGGCAGCCTTTGCGTCTATGTGCTTCTGAAACGCTCCCTCAGACGCGAACGGTGCCTCGTACATAAACGTCCAGACATGGTCGTTTTCGCCATGAAACTGCGGATATAGCGCTGGCGCGTGTTCGCTTTTGAGCGGCACCAGCGTCACATACCGCCCCTGAAGCGCTTTATGCTCAGGGCGCGGCGCGGCATGGGTTTCGACGGGAGAGCCAACGGAAGTGTAGCGCATCGCAGACGTTCCTAATGGTTATCACGCGGCACGCCGCGCGTCTGCACCACGCGCTGATATTTTACCGCCGGTTCCAACACCATGCCCTCGTCAAATTGCTCGACCATAGCGCGCTGGATTTCCTGCCAAGGCGTCTGGCTTGGCGCAACTTTGAAGCCGCCATCCTTCATCAGTTTGGCATGGCGCTTGGCAAAATCCTCATCGGAAATCATGATATTGGCGCTGCGCTTATTCAGATCAATGCGCACACGGTCGCCGGTTTTCAACACCGCAAGGCCGCCGTTGGCACCAGCTTCGGGTGATGCGTTCAGAATCGACGGCGAGCCTGAAGTTCCGGACTGCCGGCCATCCCCAATGCAAGGCAGTGAATTGATGCCCTTTTTCAGCAAGGCGGTCGGGGGCTGCATGTTTACCACTTCCGCGCCGCCCGGATAGCCCAGCGGGCCGGTGCCGCGAATAAACAACATGCAGTTTTCGTCGATTTTCAACTTCGGATCATCAATGCGGTGGTGATAATCCTCCGGCCCTTCAAACACGATGGCGCGGCCCTCAAACGCATTCGGGTCCTGCGGATTTGACAGATAGCGCAGGCGGAATTCGTCTGAAACCACGCTGCTTTTCATCACCGCATTGTTAAACAGATTACCCTTGAGGATGATGAACCCGGCATCTTCCAGCATCGGCTTGTCGATTGGCCAAATAACGTCGGCGTCTTCGGACTCTTTGCCTTTGCAATTATGCCCCATGGTGTCGCCGTTAACGGTGAGCGCGTCTTTGTGAATGAGCTTTTTCTTCATCAGCTCATTGACCACGGCAGGGACGCCGCCGGCGCGGTGGAATTCTTCACCCAGATATTTGCCTGCGGGCTGCACATTGACAATCAGCGGGACCTTGTGGCCGTAGGTTTCAAAATCCTCGATTTTCAATGGCACGCCGATATGGCGGGCAACCGCCAGAATGTGAATGGTGGCATTGGTCGAGCCGCCGATGGCGGAATTGACCACAATGGCGTTTTCCAGAGCCTTGCGCGTGATGATGTCTGAAGGCTTGAGATCTTCCCAAACCATATCAACGATACGTTTGCCGGTTTCATAGGCGTTTTGACCGCGCTCGCGGTAAGGTGCCGGAATGGCAGCGCCGCCAGGCAGGGTCATACCCAGCGCCTCGGCCAGCGAGTTCATGGTTGAGGCTGTGCCCATGGTGTTGCAATGGCCTACAGACGGGGCCGAAGACGTGACGATTTCCATGAATTCATCATAGTTGATCTTGCCTTCTGCCAGTTCCTTGCGGGATTTCCACACAATTGTGCCGGAACCGGTGCGCTCGCCTTTGTGCCAGCCGTTCAACATCGGCCCGCCGCACAGCACAATCGCAGGAATGTTCACCGTTGCTGCCGCCATAATGCAAGCAGGAGTGGTTTTATCGCAGCCGGTGGTCAGCACCACACCGTCAAGCGGATAGCCATAGAGGGTCTCAACCAGACCAAGATAGGCCAAATTGCGGTCAAGCGCCGCAGTGGGCCGCTTGCCGGTTTCCTGAATGGGGTGCACCGGAAATTCAAAGGCAATGCCGCCCGCAGCGGTGATGCCGTCGCGCACCCGCTTGGCCAATTCGATATGGTGACGGTTGCAGGGGGACAGATCAGAGCCGGTTTGGGCAATGCCGATGATCGGTTTGCCTGAGCGCAGCTCGCCGGGGGTGAGGCCGAAATTGAGATAGCGCTCAATATAAAGCGCGGTCATCCCGGGGTTTTCAGGATTGTCAAACCAGAGTTTGGAGCGGAGCGACGCTTTATCGCGCTTGGTTCCGGGCTTTGGCGCTTTGTCGTCTTTCTTAGCCATCTGAGTTTCCAATCCTGTCTAACATGCTAGTGAATGCGACAATGCAACGAACGCCGCTGCAGATCAATGTTCAATCCAAATAAAAATACCAATTCAGGCAATTAGCCGCGCTTCACCCCGTCGAGAGGCGTGTTAAAGGCGCGGCGCACATGCGCCTCAAAAAGCGCGCTGACCGCATCTTGCACCATGGCTTCCGGGCTGGAAAAACAATAGGCCGGAGACAGCTGCCCCGAAGCGGCCAAGGTTGCCACACCGTGCGAAAGCGACCATATTTGCAACGCCAGCGTTCTGCCGTCGGGCTTTTCGACACCGCAGTCCCGCAAAACGGCTGCTGCGGCGCTTTCCAGCAACAACAACGGACGAAACGTTGCGTCGGCAGGCAAAAATCCCGTCGCGTGGCCAAACATTGCCGTGTAAAGGCCCGGTTCTTCGCGGGCAAAGTTTTGATAGGCAAGGCCCATCCGCTCAAAAGCGACGCGCGCTTCCGGCTTGCCATCATTCCAGGCCGCCTCCAGCTTCTGGGTGAACAGCTCAAAGCCGCGCTGCCGCAATTCGCCGATCAGCGCCGAGCGATCGGTAAAATGGCGGTATAGCGCTGCAGGTGTAACGCCCGCCAATTTTGCGGCATCGCTCAGAGTAAATCCCGACGCGCCGCGTTCTCCGATCAAACGGCGCGCCGCTTCTAACAGAGTTTCTTTCAAACTACCGTGATGATAGCCCCGCCGGGAGTGAAAAAAGGGAGGTCCATGCCGCATCGCACGAGCATAGCGCGCAAACCACAAAAATGCGAGCGAGACGGGCGCGTTCGCGGCGGCCATTCTGGAGAGCAAGTCGCGCCGGTGCAAATTTCTCAGTCTTTGCTGCCGCCTAAATACGCATCACCAAAGCAAGGAGCCTAAAAAACGGGCAAGGGCACACAAAAATGTGAAATATTTGTGACTAATTCAGGCTTTGAATACCTGAATTCATGGATAAACTTGTAAATGGAATTGGGCTTAACCTTAAATTATAGCTTTTGGGGGTTGGGGCATGTTCATTTCACAAAAAGCAGACATATTTGCCGCAGTTGCTGCGCTGGCCTCGGTAACGGCCTTGGTGCTTTTACTGCACTAGCCGCAGCAGCTAACACTCTGCGCGAAATGCGCTGTGTTTAGGGGATAAGCGCCTCAATTGTTTCGTTTTGGCACGGCCGTGACCTTCCCGCTCTTTACATATGGCCTGAACTCGTAGTTAGCTTGCGCCACGCGGAGCACAGTTGCGCCCGCCTACAGTGTGCGGCGACGACACTGTACTCGACTATAACGACAGGGGGGTTCCATGTTACCACTTATTATTCAATTGATTTCAGGCGCAGTCGGCGGAAACGTTGCTGGCGGCCTTATGAAGAATCTCAGCCTCGGCACAGCCGGTAACTCCATCGCCGGTATCGTCGGCGGCGGCATCGGCGGTCAAATTCTTTCGGCAGTTATGGGCGGCGGCGCTGCTGCAGCTGGCGGCGGAATGGACATCGGTTCGCTGGTGAGCCAGATTGCTGGCGGCGGCGTTGGCGGCGGCGTTTTGATGGCAGTTATCGGCATGGTCCGTTCGGCCATGGCTAAATAATCTGGGCAAAATTTAGCTCAGGAACCAAAAAGCCGAAGTCGCAATTGACTTCGGCTTTTTTAATGCGGGCTTTTTAAAGCTAGCCGGGAAACTTTCCTGAACGGCTATTTTAGTTTGAAAACCACTGCCAGAATTTCAGCGGGTTTTTCGTAGGCGCGGCTTCAGCCTCTTTATAATCGGCAACATTGCGCGTCACCTTGCGATATCCCTTTGGCGGCTCGGTCAACCACTGCCGGTCCGGCTCTTCGCCCGCCGCATATTTCTGCTCTCCCAAGCCTTCCATCGCCTTGCTGGTCGCGGCAACTTGCTCCGGAGTCATCGGGCAATGTTTCTGCCGGCAGTCCGTAACCGACGGCGCATTGCTTGAGGCTGGCGCAGCGCGCGCAGCCAAGCGAGCGTTTTTATCATCAGGGTTATAAAGGCTGTGCTTTTGAGCAATAACCTCGATCGGCAATTTAGCCTCTTCCGCAGCTTGGCGGCGGCGGCTTACGTCCGGATCATTCGGCCAGGCGGGGTTTGGCTTGGCGTTGGCCAGTTTAGGCGCGGGCAAAGCGCTCTTGCCTTTTGGCGGCAACACCAGAGGCGCGCGATCCTGATAGTCAATATCCGGGACTTTTTCCGGCGAAATCACCGAAACGAGCTCATTGAGCAGCGTATCATCGCCATCATCCATCGCGCGGGCAGGGGTCGCGGCCACGCTCAAGGCCAATGCCATAGCGCTCAAGGAGAGCAGGCCCGTTCCAGAACAGAAACGCAAAAGGGGCTGACGCATAGTATTTCCTCATTTTGCCGACAGATTTTAAGCCAAACCCTCTCATCGCGCGTAATCGCGGCAATTGTTGGGCGCGGCCTAATCGCTACTGTCTTTCACAAAGATTGACTCATACAACAGAAGTGCAACGCCTGCAACGATTGCCATATCAGCAAGGTTAAACACGCCAAAAGGCGTGAAACCACCAAAATGCACATGGAAAAAATCCGCCACCGCCCCGTAAATCACCCGGTCCAGCGCATTGCCGGTGGCGCCGCCAATGAGAAAACCTAAAGCAACAGTGGTCATATGACGCTTGGCCCGCAGCATCCAGATGACGAAAGCCAGCGTCGCCAGCGCATAAACGCCGAGCAAAGCGTAGCGTTCGATATCGCTATGCGCGGTAAACAGCGAATAGGACACACCCTTGTTCCAAGCCAGCGTGATATCCAAAAACGGCAATAGCCGGATTGGCGCTTGATTGGCAAAATCATAACCATCCAGCAGGGCATGCTTGAAGCTCTGATCTACCGAAAAGGTGATCAGAGCAACAATGACCCCCCAGGATAGTGGCTTCAAGTTCAAGCCCATTTGCCCAAGGCTACGAGTTCACGCAACGCTTGCGCATCGCGCGGGGTAACATCGGGAAAATCCTTATCCGCTGTGGCGGGGTCGAAATATTTCCAAGAACGCGCGCATTTTATGCCGGAAGCGCGCGCCGGAACAACCCAGACGCCGGGAACTTCGGCCAGCTTGAACCCTTCAGCAGCGCCATCGCGCTGAGCGACAGACAGCCCAGACGTGATGCATATTTCCGCCATATCCAGCCCGTCAAGCGTGGCGAGCAAATCCGGGCTTTCAATGAAAACATGCGGCGCTGCCTCCAAAGAGGAGCCGATCCGCTTTGCCGCGCGCTCCAACTCCAGTGCGCCGGTAACCACCGCGCGCACTTTGCGCACATCCTGCCACTTTTTGGCCAAAGCCGGGTCTTGCCAATCTTCCGGCGTGTGCGGAAACTGTTCCAGATGTACCGAGCCCGAAGCGCCCTCAAAGCGTGAGAGGTAGGCCTCTTCAGCCGTAAAGGCCAAAATTGGCGCCAGCCAGATGATGACGCGGGAGAAAATAGCGTCAATTACCTGCAATGCGGCGTGGCGCTTGGCGCTGGAGGGAGCCTCGCAATACAGCGTGTCTTTACGGATATCGAAATAGAAGCTGGAAAGCTCGACATTCATAAAGTTGGAGAGCTTGGACACAACCTGTTTGTAATCAAAGCTGCTGTAGGCGGCGCGAATTTCGCCGTCCAGCTCAAACAACCGATGCAGCATCAGGCGCTCAAGCTCAGGCATATCGGCCAGTGCCAGCGCTTGTTTGGCATCATATTGCGCCAAAGTGCCGAGCATCCAGCGCAGCGTGTTGCGGATTTTGCGATAGGATTCGACAAAGGTTTTCAAAATCTCCGGCCCGATGCGCAAATCGTCTGAATAATCCGAAGCGCAGACCCACAGGCGCAAAATATCAGCACCCGCATCGGCGATAACCTTTTGTGGCGCGGTGACATTGCCCAACGACTTGGACATTTTCTGGCCCTTCTCATCGAGAACAAAGCCATGGGTCAAAACCACATCAAATGGCGCGCGGCCACGGGTGCCGGAACTTTCCAAAAGCGACGAGTGGAACCAGCCGCGGTGCTGATCTGAACCCTCCAGATACATCACCTCATCTAAGCCGCCATCAACCCTGCGCTTTATGCCCGCCAAGCCCGGAAAATGCACCGCATCACCCAACACATAAGAATGGGTGGAGCCGGAATCGAACCACACGTCGAGCACGTCCGAGACTTTTTCGTAGTCGGCGGGCGCGTAGTCCGGCGCGAGGAAGCGCGCATTGGCATTTTCATGGAACCACGCATCGGCCCCCTCCGCTTCAAAGGCAGCGGCGATGCGCGCGTTCACTTTTGTGTCCACAAGCACATCATGCGTGCCTTTTTTCACAAAAACCGCAATCGGCACACCCCAGGCGCGTTGGCGCGACACCACCCAATCGGGCCGGTTGGCAATCATGCCATTGATACGGTTTTCGCCCGATGCCGGCACCCATTGGGTTTGCTTGATCGAGGCCAGCGCCACATCGCGCAGGGTGGGAAGGTTGGAACTATACCCCTCATCCTGCGCTTGGCGCTTTCCTTCTCCCTCAAGGGGAGAAGGGGGAGTAAAGCCCTTATCCATGGCGATGAACCATTGCGGTGTATTGCGGAAAATCACCGGCTTTTTCGAGCGCCACGAGTGCGGATATTGATGCTTGAGGCGGCCGCGCGAAACCAGATTTCCGGTTTCGATCAAAGCCTTGATCACAGCCTCATTGGCACCGCCCTTGGAGCCATCGTCCTTCAGCACGCGCTGGCCCTCAAAGCCCGGCGCGTCCTTGGTATATGCGCTGTTTTCGTCGATGGTGTAGGGGATGCGAGTGTCAATGCCGCGCTGCTGCAGCGCCCGCCCGTTCGACATCCAGATTTCAAAGTCGTCGCGGCCATGCCCGGGCGCGGTATGCACAAAACCCGTACCGGCATCGTCGGTGACGTGGTCACCATCAAGTAACGGGATGGTGAGATTGGCGTAGAATGGGTCATGCGCCGCGAGAGGGTGTGCGACGGTCAGATTTTTTAATTGTTCTGAATGCACTCCATCAACGCGATTGATCGTAATTTTTGAAGAAGATGCAACACTCGACGCTAAGTTATCAGCTAGGATGTAAATATCACCTATTTTTGGCCCGAAATCGCGCTCATTCGCCACAACCTCATAAAGGCCATATGCAATCTTATTAGAATAAGAAATGGCACGGTTTCCGGGAATCGTCCAAGGCGTCGTTGTCCAGATGACAATTGTTGCCTTCTTCCACGCGTGCATTCTTTCTGAAGCGTAAAACGCTCCTTCGCTTATATCGGCTATACCCATCGGAGGATTCTTCACCGGAAACGCTACGAAAACCGTGTCGCTCACATGGTCTTCATATTCCACTTCGGCTTCGGCAAGCGCGGTTTTTTCGACCACGCTCCACATCACCGGCTTGGAGCCGCGATAGAGCAGGCCGTTTTCGGCAAATTTCATGATCTCGCGGGCGATTTGCGCCTCTGCCGGATAGGTCATGGTCAAATAGGGGTGCGCCCAATCCCCCGTTATGCCAAGGCGCTTGAATTCGGTGCGCTGGATATTCACCCAATTGTCGGCAAAAGCGCGGCACTGGCGGCGGAATTCCACCACATCAACATCGTCTTTGTTGAGGCCCTTGGCGCGATATTCCTCTTCGATTTTCCATTCAATCGGCAAGCCGTGGCAATCCCAACCCGGCACATAGTTTGAGTCTTTGCCGGTCATCTGCTGCGAGCGGGTGACAACATCTTTCAAGATCTTGTTGAGCGCATGGCCGATATGGATGTTGCCATTGGCGTAGGGCGGGCCGTCATGCAGCACGAACTTCGCGCGGGTTTTTGAGGCCTCACGCAGCTTTTTATAAAGATCAATCTCTTCCCAGCGCGCCAGAATCTCCGGCTCTTTTTGCGGCAATCCGGCGCGCATCGGAAATGCGGTCACAGGCAAATAAAGCGAGGGCGAATAGTCTTTTTTGGTCGGCGCGGTCATGGCAACTCGAAGCGGATGAGGAGGATTAGAATTCGTGGCCTCTCGCATAGCGGTTTTCGCGGCATTTTCCAACGAATAAAGCCCGCCGCAAACCAATGCTTGCCAATGATTGCGCCGGTAAGCCGGTGTGCCCTGCCATTGCTTTGGCTTCGAGGTGGTTTGGCTGCTCAAAAACTAGCTGGTTAATGATTGGTAAATGGGCTTGACCGATTGGTCAAAAAATAACAGCTTAGACCAAAGACCAAGCTGCCGCCACGTGCGCGAGATAAAGCGACTGTTTCACCGCTATGTCGGGTGAAAATGTGAGGGACCGAATTTCATAACGGGGGAGTTGAATATGTCTGATCAAAGAATCCATGATGATGACCTAAAGGCGCTGCATTCGATGGGCTATGCTCAGGAATTGGCGCGGCGCATGAGCGGCTTTTCCAATTTTGCCATTTCATTTTCGATCATTTGTATTTTGGCGGGCGGCATAACCTCCTTCCCTGTGGCGCTGTCGTCTGGCGGCGCGTTTTCGGTGGTTATCGGCTGGATCGTCGGCGGCGTGTTTGCGCTGGTGGTGGCCGCATCTTTGGGCCAGATCGCGTCGAGCTATCCCACCGCAGGCGGGCTCTATCATTGGTCGTCGATTCTGGGCGGTCGCTTCTGGGGCTGGGCGACGGCTTGGGTCAATTTGCTCGGGTTGATTTTCGTGGTCGCCTCGGTGGACGTCGGCGTTTACATCCTGTTCCGCGATTTGCTGGTCGGCGGTGTCTTAGGCATCGACACCAAGAGTTGGATGCCTCCCGATGGTGCGACTTTTGACAAATATCAAACCATTGGGGTCACGCTGATTCTGATCACCCAAGGCCTGTTCAATCACTTTGGCATCAAGGTCACCACGATGCTGACCGATTTTTCCGGTTATCTGATCTTTATCGTGGCGGTATTGCTTATTGTGGCCATGCTTGGCTGGGGCGCAACCCACGATATTTCCCGCGCCTTTACCTTTGTCAATAATACCGGGGACGCTGGCGGCGGCTATTATGCCGAACCGCGCTCGGCTCTGGTGGCATTTTTGGTGGGTCTGCTCTACCCGCTCTATACCATCACCGGTTTTGACGCCTCGGCGCATACCTCCGAAGAAACCGTCAATGCCCGTGTCTCAGTGCCGCAAGGCATGATCCGCTCGGTGTTTTGGTCGCTGGTGTTCGGCCTGTTGATGGCGGTTTCGTTTATTATGGCCATTCCGGATTTGGCGGCTGCGGCCAAGGACGGTGGCAACGCGTGGTTCAACCTGTTTAACGGATTGCCGATCCCATATGCGTTCCGGCTGATCTTGGCCATCGGCATCGTGCTGGCAAACTATCTGTGTGCTCTGGCCTGCGTCACCTCAACATCGCGGATGATTTTTGCCTTTGCCCGTGATGATGGCTTGCCGGGGTCAAGCGCGCTGAAAACGGTCAGCCCCGCCTTCCGCACACCGGTGGCGGCGATCTGGACCACGGTGGTGCTATCGATTTGCGCCACACTGTATTCGCCTGCCTTTGCCGCGCTGGCTGCGGGTTGCGCGCTGTTTCTCTATATTTCTTATGCCATGCCCATCGCTGCGGGTTTGTTGGCAGAGGGCAAAACCTGGACGCAGTTCGGGCCGTTTCGCCTGAATGGCGGAATCTCGAAGCTGTTTGCGGTCATTACCATCATCGGTGTTCTCATTCTCGGCTTTGCCGGAATCCAGCCGCCGTTCGACATCTTGATTAATTATGCCATCGGTCTGGTTGTGGTGTTGGCCGTGGCGTGGTTCGGGCTTGAGGCGCGCCGCTTCAAGGGCCCGCCGATTGGCGACGAAATTGCCAAACGTCAGGGCCTGATCCGCGCCGCCGAAAAGGCTGTCGGCGAGGCATAAATCAAACTTAAATGGAAAAAGGCGGCCAACCAGCCGCCTTTTTTTATTTTACTTTACTGCGAACACTTTGAAGGGTGTTCCCGCCAGCTCAACCGGGGTTAGCCAGCTTGGTATTTTGCCGTCGCGCAGATTGGCGGCAAGGCCGTTTGGCGCTTTGGACATCACCTGGAATTCATTGGCGGCGGGGCAATAGGCCAGATAGGTAGCTCCGCTCTCGCGCACAAACGCCTGCGCCTGATCAACCGGAGACTTCCACGACTGCAAGGTCAGAGCAAGGCCACGGAAATCGCGGTGGAACGGCCCAGTCACCACATTATGATCGGTAAAGGCCAAGAAGTGTGAGCCGGGATCAATCATCGACAAAATGGTGCCCTTGGGTAGATTGCGGAACGGAGTGAAGGCATTGGCGGCGAAACAAGCCGCGCCCTCCTCCTGCGCCGCAGCGCTGCCGCCCGCACCGCCCTTGGGCAGGACCAGCGTCCACATGGTGTCGCTCAACGGAGCCAGCATCAGAATGGGCAGAATTTTCATCCAAGGCTTGGCAGAGGCGGAAGCAAACTCGATTGCTGAGATACAGGCATAAACGCCGCCCAGCAGAATGATCGGCATGGTCAAAGGGGCCATACGGATTTGCCAGAATACACCAATGTCTCCGATCAGCACAAAGCCAAAGGCATAGGCCCAGCGCACCCGCGCCGCGCCGCTGGACTTCAGCAATGCAAACACCATCGCAATTGTGCCGAGCAACATCGGAATGGCGATGGGCAGATTGTCCATCGGCTCCTGCATCAGCAAGGTTGGTAGAGTTTTGGCTTCCATCACATTATCAAGCCAACCCTTGCGCACCAAATCCGGCACAGCGCTGAGCGGGTCTTTCAAAAAGCCCGGGAACAGCGCCAAAATGGTGACAGCGGCGACGCCGCCAATCAGGGCCAGCGCAATAAAACGACCCTTGATATTCAGGCGCGGGCCGATGACGCTGAGCGCCAGAAACCCGAGACAACCGACGATGGCCGAACCGGCGTGGACAATCGAGAACGCGTCATAAGTCAGTTTGCCGTAGTTTGCCGGTGTGAATGTAACAGCCAGCATCACCGCGGCGCTGAGCGCGAAGCTGATCGAAAAGCTGCGGATTTGGGTGACGTAACGTTCGCCCTTGGCGGCGTAGGTGACACCGATGGCGGCAATCATGATGGCGATGCTGGGCAGGTTTTCGATGCTGATCTGGAGCGAATAGGCGGCGACCATGCCGGCGCATACCGCAAACACTTTACGTGGCGTGTCGAACATTTCGATCAGCATCCATAACAACACCATCAAAAACACCGCCTGAGTGTTGTGATGATCGATAGAACCGGGCGTAAACAATGCGCCCGCCACCAGCGAAAAAGCCGTCAGCAAAATGGCAAAAGCGGCGGACTCACGCCCCATAAGCAGAGTGGATACCCGTGCCACGGCGAGAAGCTCAGCAGCAAACCACAGACCAGCATTGACAATGCGCATAAGCCGCTCGGCGGTGTCCACCCTGCAAAACAAAGCGAAAAGCTTGACCATTGCCGCTTGTGGCACATCGAACAACCGCGACCAATGCATCAACACG